>PWLA01000231.1 GCA_003559555.1 Gemmatimonadota bacterium
AATTCTTCCCCGGCGGCCGTCTTCCGTTCGACATTTTCCCCGGGGGAGGGGGAATGCCCGAGCGGGCGGCCGCCTTCCAAGAAGGCACCACCCCCGTTCCTTCCGATACGGCCCCTGAGGGACCGGGGTGGTGAGGCTTGACAGGATTTCGCCCTCGCAATGGCTGAGGGCCGGAATGCCCCTGAAACGCGGTGCTGAAGACGCTCCAGGGCGCGCCAGGGGGTCTTCGTCTTGTCTTCGGTCCTCTTTTGACCTCCGAGGCCGACTTCTTCGCTCCTGCGCCAACCTCAGGGGTCGCTCAACCCCCTGATTATAATACATGTAGGAGATTTCTCCGCTCGCAACCGGGAGGGGACGATGGGGTTCGCGGAGAGGGTGGAGTGGGACGTGGGAGGAGGGAGGCTGGCCGGGGAGGGACGTGCGGAAGCGTGGGAAGAGGACGGGAGCTGGATCGGTTCAGGGATGCGCTGGATCCGCCGGACGACAGCGCGGCGGTGTGCGCCTGGGGCCCCACCGGCGTGAGGCCGTGAGGATCCGCCCGCGCGAGCGTCAGGCTTCTTCCAGCTCCCGTGCAAGCGCACCGGCAGGGGACGCCGAGACCACGCCACCGGAGTCTTCCTCCCTGGCTTCTTCGTCCGGGTCGGGAGGGGGACCCCCAGTGCCGCCGGCCAGCGGTGAGGTGAACCCCAGCGTCTGGCAGGCATTCCGGACCACGGAGGCGAACTCGGGAACGACCCGGAGGCGGACCTTCTCACCGATCTCATAGTGGCGGGAAGGGGGGAGATGGACCACCAGCTTTCGGTCTCCACCGTGGGCGGACGGGACCGCAACCTCGGCTTCCACCTGGGCGCCGGTATAGGTGGTGGAGAGGATGGTCCCCGAAAGAGTTCCACCCTCGCACGACTCGAAGCCGTCGGGCCGCACCGAGACCATGACGTCCGATCCGTTGGGCAGCCCGATCCGGTCCACCCGACAGAAAGAGCCGAAGTCAGTCAGCACACACCCGTTCTCATTCTGTATACGGCCCTGGAGAAGGTTGGTCCGGCCCACGAAGGTGGCCACGAAAACCGACTCCGGGTGCTTGTAGATCTCCCGCGGCGAGCCCACCTGCTCCACCCGGCCCTGGTTCATGACCGCCACTCTATCCGAGATGGCCAGGGCGTCGCGTTGGTCGTGGCTCACCAGAATACAGGTGACCCCCGCCTCCCGAAGGATTCCGACCACCTCGTCCCGAACCTGATCCCGGAGGTGGGCGTCCAGGTTGGAGAACGGCTCGTCCATGAGCACCAGAAGGGGTTCGGGGGCAAGCGCCCGAGCCAGTGCCACCCGCTGCTGCTGGCCTCCGGAGAGCTCGTGGGGATAGCGCTTGAAGTGGGCACGCAGATCCAGAATCTCCAGAACCTCCTGCGCCCGGCGCTTCCGCTCGCCCCGGGCCTTGCCTTCGAGCCCGAACATGACGTTCTCGCCCACGGTCAGGTGGGGGAAGAGGGCGTAGTCCTGGAAGACCATCCCCACGCCCCGCTTCTCCGGGGGAGCCCATGCCCGGGGGCCTGCCACCTCCCGGCCTCCCAGGTGGATCCGACCCTCGTCGGGTACCTCGAAGCCGGCGATCAGGCGGAGCGCCGTCGTCTTTCCGCATCCCGAGGGACCCAGGAGGGTCATGATCTCACCCTCCCTCACCTCCAGGGACACGTCGTTCACCGCGGTGACCGGCCCGGGCCAGAATCGCTTGGTGACCCCGTCCAGTTGTATGACCACGTCTGTCATGGCGGAGATGGGAGACCTGGGGGCTGGGAGACGAAAGCGGTCTTCTCTGAGCGGTTGAGAACGAATCTCAACCTACACTCCTCAACGGTAACCCCGGCGCACTTGGGGTGTCAACGCAATCCCCCTCCGTCGTCCCTCGCCCAGGCCACCATCTCCGACACCTCATTGGTGGTGATCCGGGTCACCCCCATCTGCACCAGGGCCCGGGCCTGGGAGAGGTCGTCCACGGTCCAGGTCACCAGGGGAACCCCTTGGGCCACCAGCCGTCGGGTTCGTTCGGGATCGTTCAGGAGAAGGTCGGCTCGGGGATCCAGGAGAGCCGGGCTCCGGGAGCGGACCCATGCCCCCGCCTCCTCCATGGCGTCGTTCTCGTCCACGACCCACCCGATCCGGATCTCGGGATCCAGGGCTCGCACCTGGTCCAGGATCTCCGGGACCAGGGAGATGATCACGGTACGCCCCAGGACTCCCGCCTTCCGGACCTCCTGGACGATCCGTCCCGCGTCGTCGGGCTCTCGCACGGCCTTCACCTCGCAGTAGAGGATGCCCGGGGCACCTCTCACCACCTCCAGCGCCTCCGCCAGGGTGGGCACCGCAGTGCTGGTGAAGCGGGTCGAGAACCAGGAGCCGGCATCCAGATCGGCCAGCTCCCGGGCGGTGAGGTCCTCCACCCGGCCCTCGCCGTCGGTGGTTCGCTCCACCGAGGCGTCATGAATGACAACCGGCGTGCCGCACCGGCTGACCCGCACGTCCCACTCCACCGAAGGGGCCCCGGCCGCCAGCGCTGCAGTCAGCGAGGGAAGGGTGTTCTCGGGGGCGACCCTGGGGGCCCCCCGATGCCCGATCACCTCGATGGGGCCGCCGTCGTCAGCCCCCATGCACCTCCACCGGGAGCCGGACCCGGAAGTCTTCCCATTCCATGATCATTTCGGTGGCGCCATCGGCGGGTGATCCAAAGGAGATGGTGAAGGTTTCCACGTGCCCTTCGGGACGCTCCCTGGGGACGGTGACGGACCCCACTTCCTGGGCCCGCACATCCTCGTCGATGGGGATTCCCCAGCGTTCGGTGGACCGGCTCACGAACACCTCCCAGCTCTCGTCGCCGGGGATCGTGTAGATGGCGTAGGAGCCGGGGTCCAGATGGATCCCCCCGAACGACACCGGCGCGGTGGTGTGGAGTGTCGTGGGTTCGTTGGCGCCGGTCCGCCAGAACTGACCGAAGGGCACGTTCTCGCCACCGATCATCGTCCGATCGCGGGCCGACGGGCGTCCGTAGCAGACCTTGAGTACGGCCTCACCCACCGTAACGGAAGCCGAGTCGTAGGGGCTGGCTCGACCCTCCAGCGGCATGTCGGCCGGCTCGCACTCCGGCTGGATCACCGTCATGGCTTCCGGGGCCGAGTGATGGGGGAAGGCAGCCGGGGCGTCCCCTCGGTCCATGGCCGAGGCGGGCGTCTGGGCCGAGGCGGGCGTCTGGGCCGAGGCGGGCGCATGGAGGAGCGCCACCAGCATCAGGGCGGGAAGGGTCAGAAGGGCGCGTTGCAATGTCGTCATCGTCAGGATCTCCAGGGGTGTGGTCAGGTAGTCGTCGATTCATTCGTGAGATCGGGCATGCGGCGGTCCGGGGCGAACGCCGCGGGGATCGAGCTGGGTCCTTCGCCGGAGAGGAGCCGTCCCATGGCTCGTCCGGTGGTGGGGGTCAGCAGGATCCCATTGCGGAAGTGGCCGGTGGCCAGGTACAGGTTCTCCATTTCAGGGTGCGCTCCCATGATCGGGAGTCCGTCGGGGGTCGCCGGCCTGAGCCCGGACCAGAGCTCCACCACCGGCGCGCCGGCAAGCTCCGGTACCAGGCGCACGGCCGAGGCAAGCACGTCGTGGATTCCCCCGGCCGTGATGGCTCGGTCATACCCCACACGTTCCTCGGTGGCTCCCGCCAGCAGTCGCCCGTCGTTCCGGGGGACCAGGTACCCCTCCTCCCACTCCAGGACCCGGGTGCTGGGAAGCGCTGCCGGCTTCAGCGCCACCATCTGCCCCCGGGCCGGGTGGACCGGAAGGGGGCTGGGGAGGCCGTCCAGCGATCCGCTCCACGCCCCGGCGGCCACGACGACCCTCCGGGCCTCGACCCAGGATCCATCGTCCAGCCGGACACCCTCCGCCCGGTCGTTCCGGACCCGAAGGCCCGTCACCGCCTCGCCCTCCCGGATCTCCACCCCGGCGGAGCGGGCGCCCTGGGCCAGGGCCTCCCCAAGCACCCGGTTGTCCACCCGGTAGTCCTCCTCCAGGAGGAGGCCACCCCGGGCGTCGGGGCCCACCCCGGGCTCCAGCTCCCGGACCTGGGCGCCGTCGAGCCAGTCGGCTGGAACCTCCCGTGCTTCCGCCCACCGGAGCCGGTTCCGAAGGCGGCTCTCTTCGGCCTGGGAGAAAGCCAGGCGAAGCTTTCCGCATCGCTGGAACTCCAGCTCCATTCCGGTCTCTTCCTCCAGGGCCGAGGCGAAGGGCCCCCACAGACGAAGGCTCTGGAGCCCGAACTCCAGGAAGGGACCGGGTTCCAGCGCTTCCCCCAGAGGAGAGAGCATCCCGGCGGCCGCCCACGAGGCCTCCCGGCCCACCCGGCCCTTCTCCAGCACCACCACCTCCATTCCGACCCGACGGGCCTCCCGGGCGATGGCGAGCCCCACCACCCCACCCCCCACGATGACCAGCTCTGGCCTTCGGCTCATCTTCACTCGGGTGTTGCAGGCGTAATGTCCCGGCCCCGATCTTCGAGGCCGGGTTCCGGCACGTCGATCCCCCAGAACCGCTGAACCCCGGAGGACATGAGGGGTTTCGCGTGCCACGCCCGACGAGACGCGCAGGTCAACCCGTCAAGGAGACAGCCCCATGGAAGACGCCGAGCGTTCGCAGGAGGAAGAGTTCCGGTTCGAACATCGGGTACCGGTTCGCTTTCGCGACGTGGACATTGGTGGGCACGCCCACCACTCCCAGGTCCTCATCTACATCGAGGAGGCCCGCTGGCGCTACTGGGAGGAGGTGGCGGGCCGGAAGGGGGTGGAGTCGGTGGACTACATCATGGCCGAGGCCCGGACCCGCTACCACCAGCGAATCCTCTACCCCGACCTGCTCCGGGTCGGGGTACGGGTGGCGTCGCTCGGGCGCAAGCACTTCGAGATGGCCTACCGGATTCTCTCCGGCGAAGGGCAGTTGCTGGCGTCGGCATGGACCACCCAGGTCATGTATGACTACGGAGAGGGACGCTCGGTCCGGGTACCGGACGAACTGCGGGATCGCCTCGAAGGCTACGAAGGTCGGTCCCTCCCCACCCGGAGGATCGAAGGCTGACCCCCCTCGGGGTGGCGCCCCGCCTCAGGTGATCCCGGACATGATCTCCTCATCGTACAGATCGGCCACCCACTCACCGTAGCCGTTGAAGGGGAGGGTCTCGACCCGGCGGCCCTCGCCGATCAGCTCCTCGGTGGCCTGGGACCAGCGGGGGTGCGGCACCCGGGGATTCACATTGGAATAGAAGCCGTATTCGTTGGGCTGCATGTCATTCCAGAGGGTGGGCGGACGCTCCCGGGTCACCTCGATCTTCACCACGGACTTGGGGCTCTTGTAGCCGTACTTCCAGGGCGTGATGATGCGCACCGGAGCACCGTGCTGCTTGGGGAGCGGTGCACCGTAGATCCCCGTGGTCACCAGGGTGAGCTCGTTTCTGGCCTCGTCCATCCGAAGGGCCTCGTAGTAGGGCCAGGGGTAGTGGGTCTGGGTTCGCTGGCCCACTGCCTGGTCCGGCCGGTCGAAGGAGACGAAGCGGACGTAGCGGCCACTGGAGAGCGGCTGAACCCGGTCCAGAAGACGGTGGAGAGGGAAGCCGGTCCAGGGCACCGTCATGGCCCAGGCCTCCACGCACCTGAAGCGGTAGACCCGCTCCTCCAGCCCGATCTCCCGCTCCAGGTCAGCCACATCGAAGACCCCCGGGCTGTCCACCTCGCCGGTGACCTCCAGCGTCCAGGGGCGGGCCTCGAAGGGCCCCACATTCTTCCAGACCTCCGCCTTGTCGGTGGTGAACTCGTAGAAGTTGTTGTGGGTGGCGGCCACCCGCCGGTCCGTCAGGGGACGCTCCACACCCACCAGGGGATTGGTCGAGGCCGGATACAGATCGGCGGTGGGGGTCTCCGGGATCGTATCAAGGGGGTCGTCGGGCTGGCGCCCCGAAGCCGGTTCGGAGGAGGCCGATGGTCCGCAGGCCACGGGACCCAGCCCCAGGGCCCCCAGCGCCAGGCCCGCCGTCCGGATGAAGCGGCGTCGGTTCCAGTAGTCCTCCTCGCGGGTGGCTTTGCCGGGTTCGATCCGCCAATCGGGGGGAAGGTGGATGTGGGCCATCGGGCTCCTCCGGAACGGGCCCCGGCGCTCACGTGTTCCGAGAACGAAGGGCGCGGGGGTCTGAGTAGGGTGAAGATTCATGACCCC
>PWLA01000281.1 GCA_003559555.1 Gemmatimonadota bacterium
CCGGGGATCACCGGATGGGCCCAGGTCAACCATTCCTACGACCAGTGTCTCGACGACGTGCGCCGAAAGGTCGAGTTCGACCTGGAGTACATCCGCCGGCGATCCCCTGCGGAAGATCTCAGGATCATGGCACGAACCCTTCCCGTCATGGTCGGGAGAAGGGGCGCTCTCTGAAGCAGTAACGGCCAGAACCGATTCATTCCTCAACACCTGGAAACCAGAATGCAAAGCCTCACCAGAGTCATAGATTCCAAGAGCAGGACCAGCCCGCCCGGTGGGACGTCGTGGTTTGCGCGGCGTGCTGGGCTCATGACCGTGCTCGTCGCCGTGGGGTTCACCATGGCCTCGTGCTCGTCCTGGGGCCACCGGGAGACGGGCACGGTCGTGGGTGCCACAGCAGGAGGAGCCGTTGGCGGCGTCGTCGGAACGCAGACCGGATCGACGGCCAGGGGTGCCATCATCGGAGCCGTCGTCGGCGGTGCCGCCGGAGCCATCATCGGGCATCAGATGGACAAGCAGGCGGAGGAACTTGAGAGCCAGGTTCCAGGCGCCATCGTCGAGCGGGTCGGGGAAGGCATCCACATCACATTCCCGTCGGGCCTGCTCTTCGACTTTGATTCGCACGCGATTCGTACCGATGCGGCTGAGCACCTGCGCAGCCTCGCCGCCAGCCTGGCGGAGTACCCTGACACCCAGGTCCTCGTCGTGGGCCACACCGACTCGGTCGGGAGAGACGCGTACAACTACGACCTGTCCGTGCGGCGTGCTGAAGCGGCGCTGAACTATCTGACGGCCCAGCGCGTTTCGGCCCAGCGAATCCACGCCTCCGGCAGGGGAGAGTGGGAGCCGTTGGCCACCAACGAAACCGCCGCAGGGCGCCAGGCGAACCGGCGCGTCGAGGTGGCCATCTTCGCCGGTGAGGTGGCAGTCTCCTCACGGTGAGTAGAAGAAGGGAGCACCACTACCACCTCCCGCTCCCGGGCGCACCCCGGGGGCGGGGAGGTGGATGGGCCTTGCTGCCGCTCCTGGTGCTGGTGTTGGCTTCCCCTGTGCCGGCCGCCGCCCAGGAGCTGACCGCCGCCCTGGCGGCGTGCGATGGGAGGACGGTCACACAGATCGTCATCGCCCCGGGCGACCCCTCCTTCCTGTCCTTCCCACGGGTTCTGCGACCGCTTGCCCGTGGGGTGGGTCTTCACCATACGACTTCGAAAGCGAAGATGATCGGCCAGTTCGTGTTGCTGGAGGAAGGGGAAGCGTGCACGGAGCGAAAGCGGGCCGAGTCGGAACGCATCCTGCGCCTTCAGCCATTCCTGGCCGATGCCAGCGTCCGAGCGCTGCAGGATTCGGCGGACGGTGTGCGTATCGAAGTCGTGACCATCGACGAGATTCCCACGGTGTTCGGAATGGGGGTTCGGGACTTCCGCCCCTCAGGGGTTCGCTTCGGCAACGGCAACGTGGACGGTCGGGGCCTCTACCTGGCCGGAAATGTGGAACGGGGCTTCGCATACCGGACGGGGGTGGGGCTGGACGGGACGGCGTACCAGGTGTTCGGCGGACCCTACCGGCTCTCGTTCGAGGCCGAACGTGCACCGCTCGGGAGCACGCTGGCCGTCGCCCTGGATCTCCCGTTCTTCACCGACCTGCAGCGGACCGCATGGCATGTGGGGTTCAGCGACGTGAATCGCTACATCACCTTCGTACCCCCGGAGGGTGACCGGCTCTCCCTCGAGGTGGAGCGACGATTCTGGGACGTGGGAGGGGTGCGCCGCCTGGGTCTCGGACGTCACAGCGCCTTCACCGGAGTCCTCCTGACTGCCGAGACCGTGACCCCGGCGAGCGTGGCCGTGATCGTCTCTGACTCTGGGCTCGTCGCGGACACGACCGGTGCGCTTGGGCTTGCGGCTCCTGCCTACCGCAATCTGCGAATGAATGCCGTCCTCGGGGTGCGTGCGCTCTCGTTCATGACGGTGCAGGGCTTCGACGCACTCACCGCGACCCAGGACGTGGCCACGGGAGTTCAGCTCGGCACGGTGGTGGGGCGAGGCATCTCCCGCTTCGGGAGCCATGACGACGACGTGTTCGTTGCCGCCGACCTGTACGCGGGCCGGGGTTCGGGTTCGTCGTTCGCCGCGTTTCGGATCGAAGGTGAAGCGCGTCGGGATCCGGGAACGGACCGCTGGGACTCCCTGGTGGGCAGCGGTCGACTTGCGTGGTACTTGAAACCGGCCGAGGCGCACGTCGTCGTCGGGAGCGTGGAGTTCACAGGGGCCTGGCGGCAGCGGGTTCCCTTCCAGCTCATGCTCGGGGACCGCGAGGGCGGGGTGCGTGGCTACACCGCCTCCCGCAGCGCCGGCGCGACTCGGACGGTCGTACGGCTCGAGGAGAGGTGGGCCATCGGTCGACTGACCCGGCACGGATCGTTCGGCCTCGCCAGCTTCGCGGATGCGGGGTGGGTTCGGGCGGGCGACGCGCCGTTCGGGACCGATAGTGGGGTGAAGGCAGGGGTGGGGGTGGGCCTGCTGGCGGCCTTTCCCCCCGAATCCCAGCGGCTGTGGCGGGTCGATGTCGCAGCTCCGGTGAGCTCGGATCCGCATGCGGGGTGGGAGGTCCGGCTGACGAGCTCCCGTGCACGACACTTCTGGAGGGAGCCCGATGACCTGACCCGGGGACGAGCCGGGGCATCCCCCTCCAGGATCTTCGGGTGGCCCTGAGGAGCGTGTCCGAGACCCGCACCATCACGAGTCCCAGACAGCTTGCGTCCGGCCCTCGTACCTCCATGTTTGGCGTGGAGTACGGGGCGAGACCCCTCCCTCCGTGCCTTCCCCCCTTCCTCCGTGCCTTCCCCCCGCCCTCCGTGCCTTCCCCCCTCCCTCAGCGTCCAGGATGCCCCATGCCCCTCTCGCGCGACAAAGCCCGGGAGATCGCTGGAAACCCGGAGATGACCCGATGCGCCTCCTGACCGTCAGCATCCTCCTGCTGGCTCTGGCCCGCGCCTGCCCGGGTCCCGATGCCGCGGATCTGGATGCGGCGGGGGAGGCGGTGGTTCGCCACCTGGTCGAACAGAATTTCGGCGCCTATGAGACGTCACCGTGGGAGGTCGTCTGCCTCCGGGTCCGTGACGAGTTCCAGGGCGAGGCCGGATTACTCCGCCGCTTCGAAGGAGATGGAACTCCGGAATCTGCGCCGTTCCCACCGGTGGTTCCAGCCGATCGGTGCCAGGCCGCCGACGAAGAGAGGGGTCAACGGTGGCTCGTGAACGGGACCGGGGAGGTGGGACTCCTGATCGAGCTCCGTGAGGCTGAGCGAGCTGGTGAGGGGAGGCTTCGGATCGAGGCCGGCGCGTCGGGTGGGCCCATCGACTTCTCCGTCTACGAGTGCATGCTCGAACGGAAGGAGGAGGGGTGGGTAGTCCAGGAGTGCCACGCGTTCATCATGACCTGAAGCCACCCTGGGCGGGGGTGTTCGAGGGGCCGGCGCCCGACTCGGATGGCGGATCCACCGCCAACGAGTTCGAGAAGGCCGTTGAAGGGCCCGGCGGAGCGGCGGCCTGCCAGGCCAAGTTCCTGGCCGTGTGGGTCCGTGACCCCCGGGGCGAGGACGGGGACGGCGTCGGCGGCCGAGGGGACGGCGTCGACGGTGGGGCGCACGGCGAGGCACGGTCAACGATGTCCGCCCGCCCCGCTCCCGCCGGGGCGGTTTTCCGGTGAGTCAGCCGCCGTCCTCCAGATCCGCAGTCTCGTCGGGTTGTTCCAGCTCTGCGTGCTCGATGGGGATCCAGAGAATGCCCTCACCCTCCCGGTGGAAGAAGAGGAACTCGCCGGTCTCGCTCATGGTCGGGGCCGTCTCGTTTGCCGAGGTGTTCACCTCGCTTCCAAGGGGAAGGGGAGGCAGCCATCCGCCCACCTCCGACCGGAACGACACGTAGATGTCGAAGACGCCGTCCCGGTCCGAGGCAAACAGGAGGGAGCTCTCGTCCGGGGAGACCCACGGATCCGTCTCGTCAGCCGATGAATTCACCGGCGGCTCCAGGGGATCGCCGGCGACCCACATACCGTTCTCCAATTCGGACACGAATAGGTTCTTGCCTGGGGAAGGCGCTTCGCGGTTCGACGCGAAGTAGAGACTCCCGGATGAGGCCAGGGTGGGCCCACCCTCCCACACCGGTGAGTTGATCAGGGGAATGGGCGCAGGATCGCTCCAGCCGGCTTCCGGGTCGTCGCCAGCTTCAGATTCGGGGTCCTGCCACTCGGTTACCCACAGGTTGAAGCCTCCGGCAGGCTCAGCCAGGCCGGGTCGTGCCGACGAGAAGATGAGGTGCGACCCCGAGGGGGCCAGGGCCGGATCCCGGTCGGTGTCGCCCAGCCTGGAGAAGGGGAGGGGCGTGGGTTCGGTGTAGTGTTCAGCCTCTTCGTCCCACCGGGCTTCCCAGAGCCGGGAGAGCCGGTCCGGCTCTCCGGACATGGCCAGGTAGACTACCTCGCCTCCCGGTCCGGGAACGATGGAGGTCACATCGCCGTGCGCTGGGACGAGACCAGGGGCGAATGGGAGCGCCTCGGATCCGGCCGCCTCGATCACGGGGGCGGGCAGGTCTCCGGAGGGCTCGGGTTCGGCATCGGCGTCGTCGATTTCGCAGCCGGCCAGGGCCAGAGCGGCACTCATGCCCAGGACGGTCAGGGTACGTGCATCTATCATGACTTCACTCCATCTGATGAAACGGATGTGGATTTCGGGGTACGTCTTTGACGCGTGAACGATTGTGATTCCAGCCGCGGTTCGACCCAACTTCAGCCCATGAGGTGCCAGCACCATGACTCCTGAAGCGTGGCTACGAGGACCCGTCGAGGGCGTGATCCCGGACCTGCAACCGGTGGCCCACTCGCTCATCCAGGCTCGCGAGGACCTGGAGCGAATCGTGCCGATGCTCTCAGTGGAGGAACTCTGGGTGGCACCGGGCGGTGCGGCGTCGCCGGGGTTTCATCTCCGGCACCTGGCCGGCAGCACGGATCGCCTGCTCACCTACGCCCGTGGTGAGGACCTCTCCACGAAGCAGAAGCGGCACCTGGCGACCGAGAAGGAGCCTCAGCCCGACCTCACGCCGGATCTCCTCCTGGAGGAGATCGGGGAGGTCTTCGATCGGGCCCTCGTCCAACTCCAGTCGGTTCAGAAAGAGGAACTCGACGAGGAGCGGCTGGTGGGACGTGGAGAGCTGCCGTCGAACGTTCGCGGCCTCCTGTACCACATGGGCGAGCACGCCACCCGCCACGTGGGGCAGCTCATCACGACCCTGAACGTGAGCCGCGACGGGCCCCTCCCGCCGGGGCCTGCAAAGGTGCCTCCCGACGAGGATCGACGGGGACACGCCGCCGGCGGAGCCCTTCCGGACATCTCGACGGACCCGGCGGAGGGGTGAGCGGGACCTCCAGTCGCCGACGCTCAGTCGTTGAGATCAGTTGCGGGGATCGTGCTCCGGATCCACGTACTCGATCTCCCATGGGCCGATGCTGCTGAGCTGGATGACGGTTTCGCCCTCCATCTCGGCGTAGTGCGGATGGCCCGGGGGAATGGAGAAGTGGCTTCCGGGCTCCAGTCCTGTGGCGGCGTCGCGGTCGAACGCCTCCCCGTGTCCCAGGTGGAAGGTGCCCGAGATCACCGTAACCCGCTCGACGGCCGGGTGGGTGTGGGGGTTGATCCGAAACCCGTCTGGCATGCGGATCCGCATGGTGAAGACCTCCGCCGATCCCGGGTCACCCTCCAGCACCGCGTATTCGGCGCCCTCCTCCAGTGAACCGGGCCCGTCCTGCCATTCGATCTCGCCGGGCTGGAACATGAGAGGCTCGTCGGGACCCTCGTCAACGAATTCCGGGGCTGGGGCTTCTGGAGTCACCACCGGATCATCAGCCAGCTCGTCCAGCTCCTGCGGGGGTTCGCAACCGGTCCAGACCAACAGGCACGTGAGTGCGATGAGCGAGCGTTTCATTGTATGAACCTCCTGAAACTTGCTTGGCGCAAGCTTTTCCTTGTCTAAGTCAACCTTCTTGGCGACGGCATTTACTCCATACACTGAGGCTGACAAAGTGTTTAGAAGGCCGTTGAAGAAGGGCAGGGCGCCACCGTTGGGAGCCCCAGGGGCCCTGATCGTAGGCGGTTCGTCGAAGGCATAGCCTTGCGCTACGTCGAGGCGAACCAACGACCGAGTGGGGCC
>PWLA01000150.1 GCA_003559555.1 Gemmatimonadota bacterium
AGACCGATATCCAGGAGCCGGGTGCGCAGAAGGTCACGATAGATCTCCAGCAGCCGGTCGGTGGAGAGCGAGTTGACGACCGCCGCCCGATCGGGTCTGGACGAGAGGGTGCGCTCGTAGGCTTCCATGAGTTCCGGATCGGCGGACCAATCCAGGTATTCCGGCGGATCGAAGGCGGGATAGCGTCGCATGTGCAGAGAGGTCCGAGATGGGTGCGCAGAACCGGCGTGTCCGGTGTGCTGGAAAGTTGTGGCGGCTCGGTTCAAGGGCGGAAAAATGTTTCGGGCCCGTCGGCAATCGTTGCCGAATTGGGCTCGGGCGTCGACATTAGTCCTTCCCGGTGACGATATCCGTCGCCGGCGATGACCTGCAACCTCCACCCTCGGCTCAGTGTCCGCCAGAGATTCCGGTTCGCCCGATCCAGCCGCATCCGACGCCCGCAGGCGAGTCCATTCACGGGTGGCTCTGACCCTCCTGCAGACCCTGAAGAGCCAGGACCTCCCCGCGGAGATTCTGGATGACGAGAACGTCAGCGTCACCCTCCCGCGTCGGCTGGGGTTGTCGGAGGCGGTGGAGGCCCAGATTCGCCGATACCGGGAAGATGTGCGCCGCCGGCGCCGGATCACAGACCAGGAGGTGATCGACCTCATCCGGTTGGTCGTCCGTCGACCGGATTCCCACGAAGTTTTCCTCACGGTGGGTAGGGAGCTCCACGGCGGGCCCACCCGACCCGGATGGCGACGGATTCTGCCCCGACGTCTGGCGCACACACTGGCCCGGCGAAGAATTCGTCAGCGGCTTCGGTACCTCATGGGACGCAAGCTGGTGAATCCTTCGGGGCCTCCCTTTGTCCTGGAGGGCGTGGACGATCTCCTCATCCGGGGCGATCCGGGGGGAGACGCCTGTGGAATCGTGACCGGCCTGGCCCGGGCGGAGATGGCCAGGGTCGGGGCGGATCCCCGGAGGCTCGCTCACACCCACTGCATGGCCACTGGAGATGCAGTCTGCCGCTGGAGGCTGGAGGAGACGGAATTGGACGGCTCCAGGTAGCGGAGCCCCCACCGTTTGTCACGCCGCTCGAGCGGCGGCTCGGACCGACACGGCGGGTGAGCGATCGGGTTCATGGCAGGAGGTGAACTCCCTTCGCCGTTTCGGGGTAGGGGCCCGCGGCGCTCACCCCGGGCATCATGCTGGTTCCCGGGCCTTTTAAGACCCCCCAGAACAGGAGCATTCCCCGACCCATGGTGAACGAAGGCGATCCAGCCCCCGACTTCGAGCTGCCGGCAGACGACGGGAGCACCGTGTCCCTCAGCGACCTCCGGGGCCGGAAGGTCATTTTGTACTTCTACCCGAAGGACGACACGTCCGGGTGCACCACCGAGGCCTGCGAGTTTCGGGACCTGATGCCCGACCTCTCCGAC
Organism: Gemmatimonadota bacterium; assembly: GCA_003559555.1. Lineage (GTDB taxonomy): Bacteria > Gemmatimonadota > Gemmatimonadetes > Longimicrobiales > Gaopeijiaceae > PWLA01. The sequence goes on from PWLA01000150.1 coordinate 1,422, forward strand.
CGGGATGCCGTCGTCCTGGGCGTTTCGCCGGATCCCGTCGAGTCGCACCGGAAGTTCAAGAAGAAGTACGATCTGAACTTCCCCCTGCTGGCCGACGAGGACCATTCCGTGGCGGAGGCCTATGGGGTCTGGAAGGAAAAGTCCATGTTCGGGAACACCTTCTGGGGGGTCGAGCGCAGCACCTTCCTCATTGACGAGGAGGGGATCCTGGAGAAGGTCTGGCGCCGGGTCCGGCCGAAGGGGCACGCCGCCGCCGTGGCCGAGGAGCTCTGACCCGCGGCTGGGGAGTGGGCCCTCGGGTCACCCCTGGCGCGGGGCGTCGGTCCGGGCTTCGCCCTCCTGCTCCGGCGGGGGGGCCGCCCCCTCGTGCTGTCGCCGAATCGACCACCGGGCCGGTCTCCGGGGCTGGTTGTCCGGGAGCGATCGGTGAGCCTTGAAGATGCACAGGTCCTGGACCACGGTGAGTCCGGCCTCCCGCGCTGCCGCGGTGGCCTCGGGGGCCATGATCCCCTCCTGCAGCCAGATGGCCGGTCGTTCGTCCCGACGGGCCGCCGCCTCCACGAACTGGCCGGCCTCCTCGGAGGGCCGAAAGAGGAGCACCAGGTCCACTGGCTCGGTGACCTCGTCCAGGGAGTCCCGGGCCGGTTGCCCCAGGATCGATTCGGCGTTGGGGTTCACCGGGATCACATGGTATCCCTTGGCGGCCAGGTAGGAAGGAACCCGGCGGGCCGCCTTCAGTGGATCTCTGGAGAGTCCCACCACTGCCACCGTCTCCACGGTACCCAGCAGCGAACGCAGCGCCTCGGCCGACGGGTTGGATGCGTCGTTGCTGTTCCTCAACAGGGAGGAGAGCCGGCTCATTTCCGGCGATCCACCTAGTCGGGGAGCAGTTGGTCTGGATGGGGAATCGGACATCGAAGGCGTCGGGTGGCGCTCGAGCGTCTCGGCTGGGCGGTCGGGCGCATGAATCGTCGGAGTCGGCGAGTGTGAAGATTCGCGACCCCCGGTGCGGGGACCATAGACCGAGGCCTTCCTTCCGGCAAGCCGGCGGGATTCTGCCGGCGATGGGGTCGGGAAAAGCCAGGGGTCGGCGGGGCCTCTCGCCACCCCCTTGCATTGCCACGGAGCGTCCGGGCCACCATGATCGTGACTGGAGCTGGATCCGAGCGAGGCCTCCAGGAGGGCTCGCCCCTACGCATCGAACGTTCAGGAGTGCACGCATGGAGATTGTCGCCTGGGTTCTGGTGGCGGTGTTGGCTGTAGCCGTCGGAGTCCTCTTCCTGAAGAGATCAGAAAATCCCTACGCCGGTCCGCTGGACCGTCTCGCCAGGGACCTGGAGCGAGGCGGAGACCTCTCTGAGAAGGCCTCCGGCGATCCTCCGGAGCTTCAGCGGATCCGGAGTGCCCTGGCCGAGGGGTGGCGTCCGCAGGGTGACGAGCCGGACGAAGATCCGGCGGACCGTGCCATCCAGGGGCTGGTGCGGTATCTGCGCGGTGCTGCGGTGGATCCGCTTCGGGCGGCCCTTGACGGAGGCAACGATCTCCGGACCGCAGCCCAGGACGTCATGGACGCCCTGGAGGACCTGGAGTTCTACGCCAGCGAGCCCCCGGACGAGGAGGCCAGGCGCGAAAACCTTCCGGATCTCGTCCACTCGGTGGTCCGGGACTACATCCAGGAGACCGACGTGCCGGTCAAGCTCCGCTTCAGTGCGTCGAGCCTCCCGGCAACGGTGCATCCGGAAGCCTTCAAGGACGCCCTCTTCCTCCTGCTGGCCAATGCGGGGCGATTTGGCGAGGGCAAGACCGTTGAGGTGGAGACGGAGGGCTCGGACGAAGGGATCCGGGTCCGGATCATCGATCGGGGCCCGGGCTTCCCGCCCGAGGCCCTGGAGAAGGCCTTCGACCCCTTCTGGACCAGCGACCCCGACGCGGTGGGGATGGGGCTTCCCTATGCCCAGCGGGTCCTGGAGGCCCGGGGAATGCACCTGCGGGTGGGCAACCGGCAGGGAGGCGGCGCCGAGGCCGTGATCTTCGTTCCCCGGGGTTGAACCGGGATCCTGTACGCAGCGCCTGATGCCGGCGATTACGCATCCATCGCGGCTCCGATCCGAGGTTTGCCCCCGGCACCTCGGTTTTCCGGGGCTGGGAAAACGCGATTCAGGCCCCAGAGCCGGCCATGTGCGGGCCCTGGAGCCACGAAGGTCCTGACCGGGGAAGCCCCGGCTGAGATGGACGTACTACGTTCGGGCGTGACGGGTGAGCTTGGCCGGCCCGGCTTCTTCGGGTTGTAGTTTTTCTCGATGGCCCCTGTACTGCTTCAGCAGCCGTCTCGCAGTCTGATCGGGATTGAAGCCGGACGTTCAACCCGCCAGGGGACGCCGGGGCGTGGGATCCGGTTCCGGAGGTCGAGGCCGGCGAGGCACCCGCATCCCGTAGGCTCCGGCCACCCCCACCACCAGAAGGGCCAGCCCCACCATTCCCCAGGGAGTCAGGACCTGGTCCAGGAGTGCCCAGGCCAGGAGGCTGGCAACCAGCGGCTCGATGGTCGTCCCGATGGACGCCCGGCCCGCCTCCAGCGTCCGCATGGCGTTGAAGAGGAGGAGGGCCGCCAGGGCGATGGTGAGGAGTCCGAAGAGGAGCACCGTACCCAAGGCCAGCCAACCCCGGGGAAGCACGATGGCCTCGCCCCGGATCCACCACGTCACCACCAGGAGTGTGGTTCCTCCCAGCGTGCTCCAGAAGAGGGGGAGGAGAGGGCCGTGGACCTTCCCGTACCATTTTCCGAAGAGGGTGTAGCTGGCGTACGAGAGACCGCAAATGCAGCCCCAGACGATTCCGGCGGGGGTCAGGTCCACGTCCACCCCCCGGGTGCCGAAGACGGTGAGCCAGACCCCCAGGACCGAGATGGCGGCCAGGAGCCCCTTGAGGAAGGTGAGGCGCTCACCGAACACCACCACCGACGCCCCCACCACGATGGCTGGAGCCAGGTAGAGGAGCGCCACTGTGGCCGGAACGCCGACCGCCTCGGTGGACATCTGATAGGCGAGCTGGAAGACCCCGACGATGAGCCCGCCCAGAAGGAGCATGCCGGCCAGGTTGCGGGTCACCGGGGGAAGCTCCACCCCGGCCCGTCTGGCGGCCTGCCGCCGTCGCCGTCGGACCATGACCACGAAGAGGGTCAGGAAGAGGATCCCGGCTCCCGGCCTCAGAATGGCCACGCTGGTGGGCGGGATTCCCATCCGAAAGAGGGCGATGGAGAAGGGGCCCGAGGTGCCCCAGAGAGTGCCCGCCAGAAGGACCTGGGCGTAGGCCAGGGCGATGCGCCTGGGGGTCGGGGTCGAAGTCATGCCGAGAAGCTATGACGCCTCGCTCGAACGGGGTACCCTCCGGGTGTCCGGACCACGCCCTCTTTCGGCTCGGTTGCCAAGGCCTACTGGAGCGGAGCCGGAACCCACCCTATGTTACCCTCGACGGCGATCTCGCCCACCGTAGGCCCCCATGCTTTTGAGCCTCCAGAGCCCACATCGACCCCCGACATGGCCAAGACCCGACCCTATGCCTTTCTGAAGCGGCTCACCCCCAGGGTTCGTCCCTACCGGGGCCTGCTGACCTGGGCCATGCTCCTGATCCTGGTGGGTACCGCCATCGGACTGGCCTTTCCCCTGGTGATCCGCGAGCTCCTGGACGCCGCCTTCCTGGCTGGCGACCAGACCCTCCTGAACCAGGTGGCCCTCTTTCTGGTGGGGCTCTTTCTGGTTCAGGCGGTGGTGAATTTCGGGCAGAGCTATCTCACCGCCTCGGTCTCGGAGCAGGTCATTGCGGACCTCCGTGGCGATCTCTTCCACGCCCTCATCGGCCAGCCCCCGGCCTTCTTCTCGGAACGGCGGGTGGGAGAGCTCTCGTCCCGATTGGCGTCGGATGCCGGTCTCATCCAGGGAATCCTCCGCTTCGGCGTGCCCGAGCTGATTCGCCAGGGGACCTTCCTGGTGGGAGCGCTCATTCTGGTGACCATCACCCATCCGCGGCTGACCCTGGTGACCCTCATTGCGATCCCACCCACGGTTCTGGCGGGCTGGCTTCTGGGACGGCGGGTCCGGCGGATCTCCACCGGAATCCAGGACCGGCTGGCCGACGCCGTGTCCCGGGCCGAGCAGGTCTTCACCCAGATCCGGACGGTGCAGAGCTTCACCCGAGAGGACTGGGAGGAAGCGCAGTTCGGCGAGGCCGTGGCCGACACCCGGGACGAAGGGCTTCGGCGGGCGGTGGCCCGGGCCCTCCTGACCGGTACCGTCACCTTCACCGCCTTCGGTGCCATTGTCCTGGTGCTGTGGGAAGGCGGACGCCTGGTGCTGGAGGGCGCGCTGACGCCGGGCACTCTCGTGGCCTTCCTCCTCTACGCGGTGACTATCGCCGGGGCCGTCACCTCGTTGGCCGGCTTCTGGGGGAACCTGCAGGAGGCCTCCGGTGCGGCGAGGCGGATCTTCGAGCTGCTGGATCACTCGGTAGAGCTGGAGGATCCCCCAAGTCCCCGACCCCTCCCCCGACCCCTCCAGGGGCGGGTGCGCTACGAGGGGGTTCGCTTCCGTTACGCTCCGGAGCTCCCCGTCGTCCTGCACGGAATCGACCTGGAGATGGAGCCTGGCGAGACGGTGGCCCTGGTTGGCAGCTCCGGGGCCGGGAAGAGTACCCTGGCCTCGCTCCTCCCTCGCTTCTACGACGTGACCGGGGGGCGGGTCACAGTGGACGGTGTGGACGTCCGCCACGTGGCTCTCGCCGAG
>PWLA01000099.1 GCA_003559555.1 Gemmatimonadota bacterium
CTGGATGCGGACGAGGTCGAATGAGGTCTTCCTCGCCCCGGGTTGTGGGCGCCCGTCGCCCACCGGCTGCCAAGCCTCACCACCACGATGCTCCGGGGGCCATTTCGGGTGGAACAGGGGTGGTGGTTCGTCAGAACGGGGTTCGGGCCTTCGACCTCTCCCGGACGCTGATGAGGGATTTCGCTGACGTTTCCTGTAATCAAGGAATGAAGGGCGGTGCTACGGAATGAAGAGCGGTGCTGGCGTCGGCCGCGTTCGTCCGGGATGAACCCATCTGCGCGTTACTCCAACAACCCATGTGACCCACCATGCTGAAGGCACTTGCGTTCACCTTCCTGCTTCTCCTTCACGGGACGGCGCTGCAGGCCCAGTACGTCCACATCACGCTCGCCAGCGGAGAAACGGAACAACATCCCATCGAGGAGATCCGGGGGATCTCGTACGGCGCTGGGATGATGCACTTCCATCGCTACGACGGGGGCGATCTCTCCTGGAGGATCGGAGAGGTCGAGCACTACCACTTCTATGAGCCCACGGGCGGCTTCGACGATGCCGCGCGATCCGCCGGCAACGTGCGGATTTTCAAGCGCCCGCAGCCGGAGGCCGGCCCGGTCGATTTCGATCCGATGAACAGGGCGATCGCCAGGATGGATGCCCAGGACTACGCGGGGGCCGAGGCGCTTCTGGACGCCTACACAGAAGAGTACCCCCACAACGAGTACGCCCTGCTCCTGCAAGGAAACGCAAGGAGATTCGCCGGCGAGTACGAGGCAGCCGTCGAGAGCTACACCAGGGCGCTGGTCCTGAACCCAATCTACTTCAACGCCTTCCTCAATCGCGGCCTTTCCCACGCCATGCTGGGGCGGACCGAAGAGACGCTGGCGGACTACGGCAGGGCAATAGCGGTGGATCCGGGGAATGCCAGGGGTTACCACGAGCGAGGATACGCGCTCCACCAGGACGGGCGCGATCCCAGCGGCGCCATGCGTGACTACGACCGGACGATCGAGCTGGACCCCACCAACCCCTATGCGTATGTCAACCGGGGTATCCTGAAAGCCGATCGCTCGGATCGGGTCGGTGCGATCTGGGATTATCGCGCCGCGCTGGAGATCGATCCGGACCAGATCTGGGCATGGAACAACCTGGGGAACGTCGTGATGTCGCTGGCGAACCTGTCCCAGGAGGGGGCCCTTGCCATCCTGGTGGAGCACTTTGAATTCGAGGGAGGGATCGAGCTGCTCCCCGATGCGGTCAATGTGGTCGGCAACCCGGAGTTGCACGTGGCCGTTCACGAGGTCGCCATCCGTCACTACGACCGGGCTATCGCCATCGACCCTTCCTATGCCACGGCCTACGGCAACAAGGCATTGTCGCGGCTGTACCAGGGGCTCATGCCGGAAGCCTGCGAGCTCTGGAAGGTGGCCCACGATCTGGGTGATGAATCGGCTGCCGGTTACATGCACATGTGTGAATGATCTTTCGCATCCGCGGACCATGTTGATGGACCCCGAGCCACGGATCCGTGGCACCCCTCTCTTCACCTCTCTCCCCAAGGGAGGTGGCAGTATGAACTGGTATCGCAAGGCATTCCAGGGGTATGCCGAACTCTCCGGGCCTTCTAGGAATTCTGGTTCTTCGCCCTGTTCAACTCTCGGGTTGGGAGTGGCCAACCTGCCGGGAGGCCCGACGGGATGCCCGACGGGATGCCCGACGGGATGCATAGGCCCACACGGTCACGAACTGACTTTTCATCAGAACCCCCTTTACCTGTTCTTGCTGCACGGATGCTTGTCGGACGGGGATCCGACGCGAGACAGACAGGTCCAGAACGGCCAGGCAACCCAAACGCTCCCTGGCGCCGCCGGCGAAAAGGCAGAATGTGGCGGAGCATCCGGGCCGGGCAACCGAGGCGCGGGCCGACCCTCTCAAGGGAAGCGGTCGACCGCCTCGGCTGGTGCACCCACGTCACCGAGCACGAGCCGGTCCCGCTCGGCCTCGCTGGTGCGTGCCCGGAGCGGCGCACCCAGGCGCCAGAAGAGGGCGCCCAGCAGGGAGAAGCTCAGGAGGATCATCCACTCCAGGGGCCAGCCCAGCGTGGCACCACTTCCGGGAATGAGCATGACGGCCAGGATGAAAAAGGCTCCGGCCAGCGCCACCCGGGGTACGACCTGTCCTCCCGGGGGCCGATAGGGGCGGGGCAGCTCCGGAGCCGTCTTCCTGAGGCGCAGGGTGGAGTGGGCCACTCCGAAGAAGGCCAGGGCGATGCAGAAGGAGCCCACGTCCACGAACGAGAGCATGGCTCCCCGGCCCAGCATGGCCCCCAGAAAGGTCACCACACCGGCCAGGAGGATGGCGTTGGAGGGAGTGCCGAAACGGGGGTGGGTCGCGCCCAGCCACTCCGGAACCATCTTCCCCCGTCCCAGGGCGAACAGAACCCGGGTGCCGGCCAGGAAAAACCCGTTCCAGCTCGTGAACAGCCCGATGAGGGCCGCCAGCAGGACCAGGTTCACCAGGAGTGGCGACCCGAAGGCGGCTCCGAAGGCCTCGGCGGTAGGGAGCCGCCCGTCCACGATGGCCTCCCAGGGCCCCGTCATGGCCACCGCCAGGATGAGGATCAGGTAGAAGAAGGTGGCGCCGGCGATGGAGAGGAGGATGAGCCCACCCAGGCGCCGGGGCGGGAGGTCGACCTTTGCCTCCTCGGCCCCCTGGGCGATGGTGTCGAAGCCCACGTACCAGAAGGGCGCGGTCACGAAGACCGCGGCGATGCCCCCCAGGATCCCGGCCGTCCCCACCGCCGCGAAGGGCGGATCCACGTGGGTCAGGTCTCCCCCTGTGAGCCCGGCCACGATGAAGATGAGCGTCACCAGAACGAAGGAGCCGGTAAGGAGGATCTGGAGCCCCGCCGCCCAGCGTACGCCGATGTAGTTCACCCAGGTGATGGCGCCGGTGAAGACGAGGGCCAGAGCCAGGTGGGATGCATACACCGTGGCTCCCCCTACCTGGTAGAGGGGCCACACGTCGATCCAGGGGAGCATGTAGCTCAGGATGAGGCCGATGGAGATGGCCTCGAAGGCCGACACCGACAGGTAGCCGAAGGCCAGGAACCATCCGAAGAGGAACGCCTTCCCCGTGCCCGAAGCCCGATAGGCGTAGGCCACCTCGCCGCCGGCCACCGGAAGCATGGGGGTGAGCTCGGCGTAGCAGAGTCCGATGAAGATCATCAGGGTTCCGCCCAGGCCGAACCCCAGGATGGCCCCGACCGGCCCCGCCTGCGTGAGCCACCCCCCCATGGCCGTCACCCAGCCGATCCCGATCATGGAGCCGAAGGCCAGGGAGAAGAACCCCAGGCTGCCGATGCTCCTGCGGAGGGTGGGGCGCGCTTCGGGTGTGCTCACCGCTGTGAACTCCTTTCGGGACCCGATCCTTCCCGATCAGACCGCTACAAACCAGGCGACGGCGGTCCCAGGTGGAAGACCAGTCGGTAGGCCGGATGGCCGCCCCGGTCCAGGTAGTAGACGAACAGGTCGTGCTCCCGGTCGATCCTGAGACGCCAGATCCGGTGCTCCTCGGCCGGGGTCTCGTCGGTGGCCCAGAAATCGGGGAAGTGCTGGAAGGTGGAGGAGCCCTCGTCCGAGGCATGGCCGCCGAAACCCGAGGTCTCGTGCTCGGTGCCGTCGGGACGGAGATGCTCGTGGAGGAAGGTCAGGCCGTCCTCACCCATCCGCAGGATCCAGGTCCGGGAGTCGTCGTCGCCCACGGTGAATGGGATCCGGAGCTCGTCCTCGGTGCACTCTTCCACGATGAAGTAGAGCCGCGCAGGCTCGAAGGTAGTGTCGGTCTCCTCGGCCAGGATGGTCCGGCCACCGAAGGTCTGGCCGCACATCTCATGCATGTTCTGAAAGAAGGCAGCCTGGGCCTCCAGGGGATCCGGGGCGGCTTCAGCGGCGTCCGGAGCCGGATCGCAGGCGGCGAGGAGCAGAAGAAGAAGGAGAACGAAGCGCATGGCAGGGCTCTCGGTGTTTCGCGTTCGGGGCCTCGGGGGCCCGGGGCGGGTCAAGGTACCGACTCCCCTACCGGGGCGGCAATCCGGGCCGGGACGAGGGCCCTCCGGGCGGCGTCGTCATCGAATCCAGCGCCTCGGCCACGTCGTGGAAGATCCTGACCGCGTCCGACATATGGGGAAGCAAGCCGACGCGCAAGCAGCCTCACGGACGGAAGATCAGGATCCACACGCCGGCCACCGCGAGGACACTCAGGGCGAGGCCGGCCAGGGGAAGAACCTTTCGCCACCTGCTGGCCTGAGAGGCTTCCGGACCATCGTCTTCGGGTGCCAGCTTGATCCCCTCGGCCGTGAGGTCCAGGAGCCAGCTGAGTACCAGAGCCACCGGAAATCCGGTCAGGGTGAGGGCCACGATGACCTGGTACCAGGTGTCCGGGTCGCCTGTGGGCAGTGCACGTACGAGGAGGTCCACACCCTGGAGGAAGATGAAGGACGCCGCGACATATGCGACGGCGACCCGACCCACCTTGCGTTGGCGGATCTGACGGATGAAATCGTGAAGGATCGGCAGGTTCTCCGTCTGACGCGGCTCGGCCCCGGTTTGCGGGGACTGGAGTGTCATCGCCAGGGCGTGGGACGCCTCCCGCGCCGTGGGACGGTGGTCGGGAAGGTCCTGGAGGCATCGCCTGATCATGCGGGCGAGGCCCGGGTGAGAACCGGCTTCAGTGCCGCCAGGGGCTTGAGTAGACCCTGGCCAGGGCGGCTTCCCCGTGAGGAGCTCGTGACCGAGGATCCCCAGACAGTAGACGTCGGATTGGGCGGTGACCGGTTCGCCCCGTTGCTGCTCGGGACTCATGTGCAGGGGATCGCCGAGGCGGATGCCGGTCTCGGTCAGGCGAACCGATGACGCCGAGCCTGTCTCCAGGAGGGCCGCGATCCCGAAGTCCATGAGGACGACCCGGTCGGTGCGCTTCTCCATCATCACGTTTGACGGTCGTACGTCCCGGTGGACGATCCCCCTCTGGTGTGCAGCAGCCAGGGCGTGAGCGACCGAAGCCAGGACCCTCGCGGTTTCTCCGGCTTCCATGGGTCCACCCGAAGCCAGGAGGTCGGCCAGGGTCCGACCTTCGATATACTCCATGACGATGTAGGGTACCTTGCCCAAGCGTCCCACACGGTAGACTGCGGTGACGTTGGGATGCCGAATGGCCGCCACGGCCTGGGCCTCCCTCTCGAACCGAGCGCGGGCCACGTGGTCGGAGGCCAGGTCGTCCCGCAGTACCTTCACTGCCACCAGGCGCTTCAGGGCAGGCTCGCGTGCCAGGAGGACCCTGGCCATGGCTCCCTTCCCCAGAAGACGAGTCACCTCCAGATCAGGCGCGAGTCCGGTCCTCATCCGGTCGAGCCATTGGTCTGAACGGGAGGGGGTCTGGTTCATGGGCTCAGCGAGAGATGGGTCATCCGCGGTCCACGTCGTGAGATACTCCGGAAAGTGTTGTACGAAGGGGCGGCTGCTTCTGGTGGAACGTGCCGTCGAACGTTCCTCAGGAGTGTTGTAGCAGGGGCGGAAGCCGAGGATGCCGGATGCTTACAAGAGGAAACTACTGGGCGACTTCCGGGACCGCAACGAAGAGGCGTGGACCGCCCCCCGATGGGTGTGGACGGCTCCTCTCCCGGAGTCGCAACCGGCAGGACAATCCGGAACACGAAACAGGCATGCAGATCGCGCTCGGGAAGGACCGTCCCATCGTAGCAAGTCCTGTCGCCGACGCCCTGCCCCTCGCCCGCTCCGGATCCATGGACGGTGACCCGGGTTGCGCGCCGCTTGCGTGATGGGGCTCACGCTGGAGATACTTACGAGGCTGCTGAAGAACGGGAATGGTTACTGTTCCTCACCAACCACCAAACCCGTCAAAGACGATCCCCGATACCAGGACGGCCTCGGACACGCTCTTCATCCATGACCGATATCGTCCGTAAGATCGGGGACTTCCTCGGTGAGCTGAAGCGACGGAAGGTGTACCGGGTCGCGGTCGCCTACATCGTGGTGGTCCTGGGTGCGCTCCAGCTCGTTGACATCGTCGTCCCCAGCACCCGATTGCCCGACTGGTCCGGAGCCTTCTTCATCGC
>PWLA01000327.1 GCA_003559555.1 Gemmatimonadota bacterium
ATCAAGGCTTCATAGAAGGCAAGCGTGGGCTCGTCGGGCTGGAGCGTCTTGGCACGCCTGGCCTCCCGAAGGGCCGGCATGGGATCGCCGGTGTAGAGGTGGCTGGTGGTCAGATTCCCCACCACTTCCACTGAGAGTGGGTTCAACTTCACCGCCCGCCGGGAGGCCGCCAGGGCCTCGTCGGCGCGGCCCAGCACCTGACACGTCCAGCTCAACCAGTTGTGCGCTTCCGCATAGCTGGGCTGGAGCGCCACCGCCCGTCGATGCTCCCGCATCGCTTCCGCACCCCGGTGCTGGGCTTCGTAGAGAAGCCCCAGCGATGCGTGGGCCTCGCCCAGCTCCGGACTCAGCTCCAGGGCCCGTCGGGCCGCCATCTCCGCCTCGGGAAGGGTGCGTTCGGCGGTCTCGTCGGTGTACCCGTAGAGAAGCGTCAGGCCGTCGGCCAGTCCGACCCAGGCAAGGGGATACTCCGGGTCCGCCTCGATGGCCTGGCGGAAATACTCCACCGCCTGCCGCATTCCTCGGTCCGTACGTTCGTCCAATCGCGCACGCCCCTGCACCTGAAGCCGGTACGCTTCGAGGCTCGAGGTCATCGGGCCCTCCCTTCGGCCTCCGCGTGCACCGGCCGTGAGCTCCGCCTGTAGACTTCCCGCGATCCGCTCGGCCAGCTCCATCTGGATCTCGAAGAGGTTCTCGGCGGTGACCTGCCGATCATAGATCTCGGCCCACCGGTGCTCGTCCCTGCGGCCATCCACCATCTGCACGTTCAGCCGAATGCGTCCGGAGCCGTGCTGCAGCCCCCCCTCCACCACGGTTCCCGCCCCGAGGGCCCGGGCGATCTCCGGGATGGAGTTCCCACCCTCCCCGTACCGGGTCACCGAGGTTCGGGAAATGACCTTCAGCTCCTCCGACCGGGAGAGCTGCGTGAGCAGGTCGTGGTGGAGGCCGGCGGCAAACACCCGTCCCTCCTCTCCGCCGTCCAGGTTCTCGAACGGCAGGATCGCCACCACCTTCGGGTCCAGCTCCCCCGTTCCGGATCCCGTCAGCGTACGTGAGGATCCGGGCGCAGATGCCTCCCGGAGCCGCCGGGCCAACGCCTGCACCTCACCGTCCGGGCCGGCCCCCAATTCCGTCTCGAGGAGCTCGGTCTGTTCGTCGGCCACCCGCAGAGCAGCCATCCGTTCTCCTGCGGCCGCCAGGGCCTCCATGAGCCGGAGGGTCACACCCGATTCGAAGGGCTCTTCCCGCCAGAGCTTCCGCCACCATCCCGCCGCGGTCTTCGCCTCGCCGGCCTCCCACGCGCCCCGGGCCAACTCGCCGAGCGCCTCTCGGTATCGACGCCTGAGGCGGTCCCGCTCATGGTCCGTCCACTGGTCAAACTCCGGGGAGTCGGAAATCCAGAACCCATCCAGAAAGGGGCCACCGTACCGTTCCACCGCCGCCTCGACTCTCCCCTCGTCGAGCGCCTCCTCGAAGGCACGGACGTCCGAGTGGACCTGCTCCCGATTCAACCGGAGGCCCTCTCCCTCCGACAGAAGGACCTCCGCCCCCAGTTCACTCCTCAGGCGGTGGACGCAGGTGTTGAGCCGATTGCGCGCCGTCTTTTCGGGGGCGGCGGGCCACAGGAGGCCTACCACTTTCCCCCGACTCAGCGTTCGTGACGGAGCCCGCGCCAAGAGCGCCATCAGGGCCAACGTGTGGCGATGAGCCGCAGCGCCCCCGAGTCGACCGGATTCGTCCTCCAGTACCGCCCCACCCAGAAGCTTCAATCGAATCATCTCAGCTCACACGCCTCCATGAACCGGATCCCAGCGGATCGCAGTCACTCTCTCTCCGCCGGCAGGCTCCCATCCGGCTCCAGTCCCCAGAATTGGTGGAGAGCGGCCATGACCGCTTGAAACTTCGCTTCGGACCGTAGAGGTCCCAGAACGTCCGGGAAGTGATAGTGCATGGCCAGCGTCGGCCACATACCCCAGTGCTCCACTCGGGCCAGCGCCTCGAGCGCCCCCTGCCGGTCACCCAGAGCCGCACGGACCACCCCCGCGGCGAAATCGTCGTCCCGGGCTTCAAAGCGCCGGAGCGCTTCCCGAGCAGCCTCCTCCTCTCCTGACACCGCCTGCAGGAGCGCGAGGGTCGACTCGGCACCCGAGCCGGTCCATGCCACCGGGAGGGCCCGAAGAAGGTCCTTCGCTTCGTGGAGGCGTCCGAGTCGGTGCAGGATCACCGCCTCATAGAAGGTCGCAGTGGTTTCGTCGGGCTGAAGGGCCTTGGCTCGCCGGGTCTCACGCAGGCCTGTGGCCGCGTCGCCGGTGAGGAAAGTCGTGACCCCAAGGTTGCCTACCACCTCCGGCGAGAGGGGGTTCAGTTCCACCGCTCGCCGGGACGCGGCCAACGCCTCGCGGGGCCGTCCCAGGAGCTGGCTCGTCCAGCTCAACCAGTTGTGGGCCTCGGCGTAGCTGGGCTGAAGCGCCACCGCCCGCCTGTGCTCACGGAGTGATTCCGGACCCTGGTGCCGAGCCTCGTGGAGAAGCCCCATCGAAGCGTGGGCTTCCCCCAGCTCCGGGCTCAGCTCCAGGGCCCGGCGAGCCGCCGCCTCGGCCTCGGGGAGCGTGCGCTCTGCAGCTTCGTCGGTGTACTCGAAGAGAAGGGTCAAACCGTCGGCCAGCCCGACCCAGGCCAACGGGTATTCGGGGTCTTCCTCGATCGCCCGACGGAAGTGCTCCACCGCCCTTCGCATCCCCTGTTCGGTCCGCTCGTCGAGGCGAGCCCGCCCCTGCACCTGAAGGCGATACGCCTCCAGGCTGCGAGTGGGTGGACTCCCCGGCCGCACGGTCCGACCGGCTGACAGCACCTGTGCCTGCAAACTCCCCGCAATCCGCTCCGCCAGCTCGGTCTGGATCTCGAAGAGGCTCTCGGCGGTGATCCGGCGATCATAGATCTCTGCCCACCGGTGTTCGTCCCTCTGGCCGTCCACCATCTGGACGTTCAGACGAATGCGCCCGGAGCCATGCTGCAGTCCCCCTTCCACCACGGTTCCCGCTCCCAGGGCCCGGGCGATCTCCCGAATGGAGCTCCCGCCGTCCCTGTACCGAAGCACCGAGGTGCGGGAAATCACCTTCAGGTCTTCGGATCGGGACAGGTGCGTGAGCAGGTCGTGGTGGAGACCGGCGGCAAACACCCGTGCCTCCTCTCCACCGCCCAGGTTCTCGAACGGCAGGATCGCCACCACCTTCGAGTCCAGCTCCTCCGATCCGGCTCCGGCCACTGCCGCCGGGGTCCCGGTACGCGGGGTCTCCCGGATCCGCTGGGCCAGCGCCTGCACCTCCCCGTCGGCCTCGGCCCCCAGCTCCTCCTCGAGGAGCCTCGTCTGTTCGTCGGCCACCCGCACCGCGGCCATCCGGTCTCCTGCGGCGGCCAGCGCCTCCATGAGCCGAAGGGTCACACCCGAGTCGAAGGGCTCCTCCCGCCAGAGCTTCCGCCACCAATCCGCCGCGGTCTTGGCCTCTCCGGCCTCCCACGCACCCCGGGCCAGCTCTCCCAACGCCTCCCGGTATCGACGCCCGAGGCGGTCCCGCTCACGGTCCATCCACTGGTCGAACTCCGGGGAGTCCGGGATCCAGAACCCGTCCAGGAAGGGACCACCGTACCTTTCCACCGCCGCCTCGAACCTCTCCTGGTCCAGGGCCTCCTCGAAGAAGCCGACGTCGGAGCGGATCTCTTCCGGGTTCAACCGCAGGCTCGCCGCCTCCGATAGCAGGACGTCTGCCCCCAATTCACTCCTCAGGCGGTGGACATAGGTGTTCAGCCGATTGCGCGCCGTCTTTTCGGGAACGGAGGGCCACAGGAAGCCCACCAGCTTTCCCCGCCTCAGCCGGCGGCCGGAGGCGCGGGCCAGGAGGGCCATGAGCCCCAGGGAGTGCCGGTGACCGGCCGCACCTCCGACCTGGCCCGAGTCGTCCTCCAGCAGCGTCGCCCCGCCCAGGAGCTTCAGGTGGAGCATCAGCTCGCCTCCTGGCCGGACCCTGGGATCGAGTCGCCATGGGGGTCCAGCCCCCACGACGCGTTCACCCGTTCCTGGATGGATCCGAAGCGAGGGTCGTCACGCAACGATCCCAGAACCCGGGGGAACAGGTACCGGATCGTGGGCGTCATGATGACGCCCCACCGCTCCACGGAATCGAAGGCGGCGAAGGCCTCGTCCACCTCTCCCAACGCGGCAAGCACCAGACCGGTGGCTGCGGCGTTGGTCCCCGACTTCAGCTCGGACAGGGCCGCCCGGCCCTCCGCTTCATCCCCCGCGGCGACCTGAGCCACGGCCAGCGCCGCCTGGACGGTCTCGGTCAGGGGTGCGCCCGGCCAATCTTCCACCAAACCAAGGGCCTCCTCCAGGAGGAACGAGGCCTCGGCGAACCGCCCCAGGTGATGCAGGCTCAGCCCTTCCATGAAGTGGCTGATCCAGTAGTCGGGCTCCAGCTCCCGGGCGGCCGTGGCTTCGCGAAGCGCATCCTCGTACCGGCGGTTGGCCAGGTACACGTGCGCCAGGAAAACCCGGGTGTAGGGCGCCATGGGATCCAACTCCGCCGAGCGCTCCGCCGGCCGGATTCCAGCTTCGGGACGTCCCAGGACCATGTGCATCCACCCCAGCCAGTTGTGGCCCTCCGGTTCGGAAGGAGCGAGCGTCACGGCCCGCTCGAGCTCGCGGACGGCCGCCGGGCCGGCCTGCCGCTCCGCGAAGATGACCCCCAGCGCCGTGTGGGCCTCCCCGAGCTCCGGATCGAGTGCCAGGGCTCGTCGGGCGGGCTCCATCGGGTCGGCATCCAGGCCGGAATCGGGAAATCCGTACCACCGGACCAGCGCCAGCGTCTCGGCCAGGCGGGCCCACGCCGGAGCGTAGGTCTCGTCCCGATCCAGGGCGCGCCGGAAGTACTCGTGGGCCCGTGCAAAGCCGCGCTGGCTTCGGCGCGAAAGGTGGGCCCGGCCCTGTACGTACAGCAGATACACATCCAACTGCGCGCCGGGCCGGCGGGCGAGCCGAGCCTGCTCCTGGTCGCTCAGCTCGGCCCGAAGGCCCCGGGTGATCCGCTCTGCCAACCCACTCTGGAGATCGAAGACATCCTCCTCGGTGAACTGCCGGTCGTAGGTCTCGGCCCACCGGTGTCCGTCGTTCGTCACGTCGATCACCTGGACGTTGAGCCTCACCCGCTTCCCGGAAAGCTGGACGGCACCCTCCACGATGGTCCCGACACCGAGCGCTCGGGCAATTTCCGGCATCGATGCGTGTCCGTCACGAAACCGGAGAACCGAGGTCCGCGATATGACGGTGAAGGCCTCCACCCTGGACAGTCGGGTCAGAAGATCGTGATGGAGGCCTGCGGCGAAGGCGCCCGCTTCGTCGCTCCCGGTCAGGTTCTCGAAGGGAAGGACGGCAATGGCATGAGGGTCCGGTTCCTGTTCCAGGAGCGGCTCCGGTTCGGGCTCCTGCTCCTTCGTCGCGGCCTGCCGGAGCCGGTGCATGAACGCCCAGAGATCTTCACCGGGGCCGGTCCCGAACTCGTCCTTCAGCAGGCGAACATGGTCCTCCCCGGCCCGGAGCGCCCCAACCCGGTTCCCCGCTTCCTCCAGGGCCTCCATGAGCCGAAGAACCACACGCGAATCATAGGGATCCTCCCGGGCACGCCGCTCCCACCAGTGCGCTGCCGTCTCCGGTGCCTCTTCCCGCCAGGCCTCGAGGGCCAGGCTCTCCAGGGCGCTCCGGTACCCGTCCCGGAGCCGGCTTCGCTGCCCGTCGACCCAGTGCTCGAACTCAGGCGAGTCGTCGATCCAGAACCCATCCAGGAAGGGCCCCCGGTAGAGCTCCACGGCTTCTCGGAGCTGCTCGTCCTCCAGCGCCTCGCGAAACTGGATCACGTCACACTCCATCCGGTCCGAGTTGAGCCAGAGGTCGCTCCCTCTGGAGACCAGCGTGTCCTCCGTGAGCCGGCTCCGCAGCCGGTGCAGGTAGGTGTTCAGGCGGCCTCGGGCCGTTCGCTCGGGCGAGCCCGGCCAGAGCAGACCCACCAGCTTTCCCCGACTCAGCGAGCGACCGGGAGCACAGGCCAGCAGGG
>PWLA01000289.1 GCA_003559555.1 Gemmatimonadota bacterium
CGCGAGGTTCATGATGACCTGTTCGAGCTGGACCGCGTCGACTCGCACCGGCCAGCTCCCGGGGTCGATCCGGGTTTGCAGCTCGATGTGGTCCTCCAGGACCCGCTTCAGCAGGCCTACGGTGCGCTCGACCACCTCGGCGAGGGAGCAGACCTCGACCCGAAGGGTCTGCTGCCGGCTGAAAGCCAGGAGGTGCCTGGTCAGGAGGGTCGCCCGGTGAGCGGCTCCCTGGATGGCCTCGAGATCGATTCTGGCCTCCGGGTCGTTGCTGAGATGGTCCATGAGGAGGTCCGACCCACCCACGATGGCGGCCAGGGCGTTGTTGAAGTCGTGGGCGACGCCGCCTGCGAGCCTGCCCAGGACCTCCATCTTCTGGGCCTGCTGAAGCTCCTGCTGGAGCTGGACACGCTCCGTCACCTCATTGATCGTAGCGATCCGTACGGGTCGTCCGTCCACCTTGGTGTCCCGGGACCAGACGTCGGCCATGAACACCGATCCATCCTTCCGGCAGTGGCGGACCGCGGTGGTCTTCCAGAAGCCGTGGGGGATCTCGGACATGACCTGTTCGGCCTCCGCCCGGCCCTCCGGGGGGCGTACCTTCAGCACCGGGAGGCCCACGAATTCTTCCCGCCCGTAGCCGTATTGCTTCAAAGCAGCATCGTTGACGTCCAAGATGCGCCACGAAACGGGATCGATGATCAGGACCGGGAGAGCCACGCCATCGTACACCTGCCGGTAGTCCTCGATGAGGAAGGGCTCCGGCGGAGTCACCTGCGGCTTCGGGTCCCGACCAGTTCCCCCGGCATGCGCACTGCCATCATTCTCCCTTGAAGGGTCTGATTCCCGTTTCACTGCGTCTCGGACCTCACCCATCCGGTTTCTGGTAGCCGTTTCCGGTGCCGTTCGCGGGCGGGCGCCGGAGTTCCGCCACCAGTTCCGCCAGCTCCGCCTGCCCGAGCGTTTCCCTCTCGAGCAGCGCCTCGGCGATGCCGACCATGAGGCCGCGCTCTTCCTCGAGGATACGCAGCGCGTCCTGGTAGGCCTCGTGGATGAGCCGCCGGATCTCCTCGTCCACGATGCGCCCGGTGTGGGCGGCGAGGGGGCCGTCATCTCCCGACAGGTCCACCATGCCGACCCGCTGGCTCATGCCGAAGTTCACCACCATCTGGCGCGCGATGCCGGTCGCGTGCTGGATGTCGCCGCCGGCCCCCGTCGTGACCCGCTCGATGCCCAGGACCTTCTCTTCGGCCGCACGTCCGGCCAGGAGCATGATAAGGCGGGCCCGGAGATCACGGAAGGCGTGGGTGTGGCGGTCCCGCTCCGGGAGCATGGCCGTGACGCCCAGGGACTTCTCGCGGGGGACGATGGAGACCTTGTGAACCGGGTCGAGCCCCGGTACCACGAGGGCGATCACCGCGTGTCCCGCCTCATGGTAGGCGGTGAGGTACCGGTCCTCTGCAGTGAGCAGGAGACCGCGCCGTTCGCTTCCGAGAAGAACCCGGTCCCGAGCCTCGTCCAGGTCCTGCATCTCCACGAGCGTCGACCCGCGCCGGGCAGCGGCCAGGGCCGCCTCGTTCGCGATGTTCGCCAGGTCCGCCCCGCTCATGCCTCCCGTGCCCCGGGCAACGTCCTCCAGGACGACCTCCGGTGCCATGGGAAGGCCCCGGGTGTGAACCCGGAGAATCCCTTCCCGACCCTTCTGGTCAGGGTACCCGACGGTGATCCGTCGATCAAATCGGCCGCGGCGAAGGAGCGCGGGGTCCAGCACGTCAAGACGGTTCGTGGCCGCCAGTACCACGATGCTGTCCGAGGGAGTGAAGCCGTCCATCTCCACCAGGAGCTGGTTGAGCGCCTGCTCCCGTTCATCCTGCGACCCGGTCGCGGCTGCTTCCCCGCGGCGCTTTCCCACCGCGTCGATTTCGTCGATGAACACGATGGCCGGAGAATGCGCCCGGGCCTGACGAAAGAGATCGCGGACACGTGCGGCCCCGGTGCCCACGAACATCTCCACGAAGTCCGACCCCGACGCCGAGAAGAATTCGCAGCCGGCTTCGCCTGCCACGGCCCGGGCGAGGAGCGTCTTGCCGTTCCCGGGGTCTCCCGCCAGGAGGGCCCCCCGGGGCATGCGTCCGCCCAGGCGCCCGAACTTCCGCGGGTCCCGAAGGAATCCGACGATCTCCTCCAGCTCGGCCTTCGCTTCGTCGGCCCCGGCGACGTCGGAGAACTTCACCGGGCCGCGACCGTGGCGCGCCATGCGGCTCCGGGTTCGGGAATGCCTTGCGAACTGAGCTCCGGGCCCTTTCAGGAAAAAAAGCAGGACCAGGCCGCCGAGGAGGAGCCAGGGTGCCGCGAATAGCAGGCCGTTCCAGAGCGTCGGCTCGGAGGTCCGGGCCCCGAAGGGGACCTCCGCGGCTACGAACCGTTCCAGGAGGTGATCCCCCTGGGCCAAGGGGAGCTGCGTCTCGAAGGTGACGGGCCCCGTCGTGCCCGTGCTGGACTGCGGGTGGAGCAGTCCCTCCACCCGCTCGCCGTCCACGAACGTGCCCTCAATGACCCGACCCTCGGCCAACTCGGTGAGGAGCTGGGAGTAGGAGAGCTCGAGGGGGATCTCGCCCTGCCATGGGGCGATCAGGATCAGGGCCAGGGTCGCGACGAGAGCGAGGCCGCCGCCGGTTGCGAGCCATGGCTGCCACCTCCGGGAGCGTCCCCGGCCTGCACCGCGGTCGTACATGGGCGTGTTGCACCGTCCAGCCGGATCAGAGGGTCACCGCCCCTGGCGTCCGACTGGAGTCGCATGAGGAAGTGGTCGTTCCTATCCTGCTACCCCCCGGGGTCTCCGGTGTGCGCCGAATGGGGGAGCGCTGGAGTCGTTGTCGGGTGATTGGGCGCGACGAGACTGGATGGGAGAACGGGTGGGGAAGGCACCGGTTGGGATCGGAGTCGCATTCTTCTAAGGAACCACCACCCCTGCTCCACCCGAGATGGCCCCCGGAGCATCGCGGTGGTGAGGCTTGACAGCCGGAGGGCGACGGGCGCTCCTACACCATGGTGGCCCCCCAACCCGGGGAAAATGTCGAATTCTTCCCCCTCCGCAACGTTCCGTTCGACATTTCCCCCGGTTTCCGGGCAAAATGCAGAACGGAATGCCCTCCGAGCACCAACTGTTCGACATTTCCCCCGGTTTCCGGGCAAAATGTCGAATTCTTCCCCAGCGGCAGTCTTCCGTTCGACATTTTCCCCGGGGGGGATGCCCGAGCGGGCGGCCGCCTTCCGAGGAACCACCACCTCCCGTTCCTTCCGGTACGGCCCCCGAGGGACCGGGGTGGTGAGGCTTGACATTCTTATTTGAGCACCCCCATTCTGGATGATTCCTGTGGTTCGTTGTGCTCCACCCATTGTCCCGGAGAATTCCCATGAATCGGGTCAGCGTGGCAGGGCGCGTGGTGGTGATGATCATGGTCCTGGCCATCGCCGCGTGCGGAGATTATACCGACCCGGTGATGAGCCCGCCCGACGAGGCCGCCTTGAGAGGCGGCCCCCTGGGCGGACTGGACATCGCCGCCCAGTTCGCAGGGACCTCACCTGAGGTCATGGCCCTTCCGGGAACGGTCTTCGCCGCCCGGGACGAATCCACGGGTCGGTTGGTCTTCGGGGTCGAACGTCCGGCGGTGGCCAACGACATCGCACCCATCATGGCGCGTCAGGGGATCCCGGAGTCAGGCTACCGGGTCGAGGTCACGGAGCCCATCCGCTTCATGAGCACCCTGCGGTCCGAGCACCGCCCGGTCATCGGAGGGGTGCAGATCCACTGGAGTTCCTACGTGTGCACCCTGGGTTTCAGCGTGGACCACGCCGGGGGCCGGTCCTTCATCACGAACTCCCACTGTACCGACAATCAGGGCACGACCGGAACCACCCAGTACAACCAGCCCAGCCGGACCTCGTCTCCCGACCCCATCGGCTTCGAGGCCGACGACCCGGCCTACGTCCGGGGCGGTGGGGTCTGCTCACGGGGGAAGGTCTGCCGGTACAGCGACGCCGCCCGGGCCCTCTACGAGTCGGGCATCGAGAGCCGGGCCCGGATCGCCAAGACCACCGGTGAGAACAACGGGTCCCTGGAGGTTGCCGGTCACTTTGCGGTCCAGAGCCAGGACAACTCCTCCACGTCCTTCAGCGGCACCATGCACAAGGTGGGGCGGACCACCGGCTGGAGCTCGGGCAACGTGACCAACACCTGCGCCACGGTGAACGTGTCCGGATCGAACATCCAGCTTCTGTGCCAGACCATCGTGCAGAACACCGGAACCCAGATCGTAGGGGGCGGCGACAGCGGCTCTCCGGTCTTCACCCGGGGCAGTGGGGACAACGTCCAGCTCGTCGGGATCCTCTGGGGCGGGAACACCAGCGGGGACCTGTTCGTGTTCAGCCCCTTCAAGTCCGTTCAGGACGAGCTGGGCTCCATGAATGCGACCACTGATGGAGTGGGTGGAGACGGGGGCGGGAACGGTGGTGACGACGGCGATGGCGGCGATGACGGCGACGGGGGTGATGGCCCCAACTGCCCGCCGAACAGCAACAATCCAGCCTGCCGATAGCCGTAGGCTCGTGGGGCGAATGCAAAAGCGCGGGGGAGGCGGCTTGTCCGTCTCCCCCGCTGCCTCATGGGGTACCCGTCTCGTGGAGCCCCCCCGGCGCTCGGGCTCGATCCGGGCGGTCGTCACTCCCCTCGTCCTGGCGGCTCTCGCGGGCCTTTTCGGGCCCGCCGGGATCGCCATGGCCGGGCCCGAGGGCCCAATCGCATCCACCTCACACCATTCGACCTTGTCTCCGACCGTGAGCGATTCCCTGAAGCTTCGGCTCAAGCTACCGGAAAAGGTGAAAGCCGGGGTCGCCGTACCCATGACCCTGCGTGCCGAGAACCTCCGCCAGGAGCCTCTGGACCTCTACCTCACCGGGCGCCCCATCGCCTTCGACATCATCGTGCTGGACGAGGAGGGCCGTGTCGCCTGGCGCCGCCTCGAGGGCGAGATCATTTCGATGGTTCTCCGCATGGAAACCCTGGCCCCGGGGGACATCCTGCAATTCACGCACACCTGGGATCAGCGAAGCGATGCAGGCGATCCCGTGCCGCCGGGCACGTACACGGTCCGGGGCGAACTGCCGGCGGAAGGCGGACCTCTGGTAACGAAGGCTCGCACCCTCCGGATCACCCCTTGAAGCCCAACGCCGACCCACCCCGCTGAGCTCGGCGGGCGATTCACCCCCACTCCCCATGGACCTTCCTCCAACGCTCGGGGATAGGGACCTTGCCTGAATGCGCAAGATGAGCGGATGGCAGTGGGATCAACGAACCCTTCGGTCCGCTCGCGCATCGGCACATCCGTCCCCGCTCCACGGGGACCGGATCCTGTCACCCTGGGCCTGGAGACGCTGATCATGGCCGACTCGCAGAAGAGCATGGTGTCCATCGTCGCAATCATCGCCATCGTGATCCTGGTGGGGATCGTGGTCTGGTTCATGCGCCAGGAGTCGAACGACGGACTTCAGATCGAGATTGGACTTGACGCCACGCAAATCGTCTTCCCGACTCTCCTGAGCGCGTTCCCGCTCTGACGCCACGGCCGCCGGGGAGATCACGGTCTTCTCCCGGAGGTCGGGGGCCTGACCCGGTAACGCTCCGACCCCGGGATACCGTCGCCCATGCCAATCCTCCTCTTCATCCTCCTGGTGGTTCTCGTCGCCACCTTCGGCTTCTGGGACACCCTGGCCGCCATCTTCGGTGCCGCGCTCCTGGCGGTGCTCGTGGTGGTGTTGGCGATTGGCGTGGTGGCGCTCGGAGGGTACCTCCTCGTCATGCGGATGGGGAAGACCTGACCTTCTTCAACGGCCTTTTAGAAGGCCGTTGAAGAAGGTCAGGGCGCCACCGTTGGGAGCCCCAGGGGCCCTAATCGTAGGCGGTTCGTCGAAGGCATAGCCTTGCGCTACGTCGAGGCGAACCAACGACCGAGTGTGGCCCCTGCGGCCCCAACCCGAAGGGGGACG
>PWLA01000315.1 GCA_003559555.1 Gemmatimonadota bacterium
AACCCCCAACTCCTGGCGAGCCTGGCCCGGGCCGGTCGCTGGGAAGAGATGGAGGAGGCCCACCTGGCCGACTGCATGCTCTGTGGGTGTTGTGCGTACGTCTGCCCGTCCAACATTCCCCTGGCCCAGCTCTTCCGGTTGAGCAAGGATGCGGTCCGCCGGCAGCGGACCGTGGCCGCCTGAGGGGGGCGGACCGCCGCCATGACCCCCGATCGCTCCAGGCGCCCACTCCTGGTCACCACCCCACCCCACCTGGGCTCGGGCGATACCACACCCGGCATCATGTGGACGGTGGTGGCCAGCCTGATCCCGGTGGTGGCGGCTGCGGTCTGGTTCTTCGGGCCCAGCGCGCTGCTGGTCATCACGGCCAGCGTCCTGGGGGCCGTGGCCACCGAGGCGGCGCTCGTGGGGAGAGGGCGGCTCCGGGACGGCTCGGGGGTCATCACGGGGACACTGCTCGGGCTGACCCTCCCAGCGGGAATCCCCCTCTGGATGGCCTTTCTGGGAGGTGTGGTCTCAATCGGGCTGGGGAAGCTGATCTTCGGCGGACTGGGGCAGAACATCTTCAACCCGGCTCTGGTGGGTCGCGCCTTCCTGCAGGCGGCCTTTCCGGTGGCGGTGACCACCTGGCCGGAGACGGGCGGCCCCTGGTGGGCGCTTCGGGGAGACAACTTCGCCGTCCCCTTGCTGAGCCCGGATCCGGCCCACACCGTGACTGCGGCTACGCCCCTGGGCCTCATGAAATTCGAAGGAGAGGGGACCCCCCTCGTGGATCTGGTCCTGGGCAGTACCGGTGGCTCGCTGGGTGAGACTGCAGGGCTCCTGATTCTTCTCGGGGGGGCTTACCTGGCCTGGCGAGGCTACCTGAACTGGCGGATTCCGGTGGGGATCCTGGCCACGGTCGCCCTGCTCATGAGCGTTCTCCACGCCGTCGACCCCGGGCGCTACCCGGGCATCCTCTTCACCTTCTTCTCCGGCGGCCTCCTCCTGGGAGCCGTCTACATGGCGACGGACATGGTCACCGCGCCGGTGACGAACCTGGGGGCCTGGATCTTTGCAGCGGGGATCGGCGTCCTGGTCGTGGTGATCCGGATGTGGGGGGGGCTTCCCGAAGGCGTCATGTATGCCATCCTCTTCATGAACGCCTTCGTGCCCGCCATCAATCGAGCCACCCAACCCCGTCCATTCGGAGCGCGGACGGTGGAGGCGCCGTCATGACGGATTCGCCTCACCGGCCGGCAGCGCCGCCTCCCGAGGATCCGGACCCCCGGGAGATGGGAGGAGGAGCCCGGTCCCTGCGGTTCGTGGCGACCCTGGGAGGGGGCGGAATCCTGGCGGGCCTCCTCATCGTGGGGGTCTACCACGCCACCCTTCCGGCCATCGAAGCCCATCGGGCCGCGAGGCTGGCCGCAGCGGTGGAGGAGGTCCTGGGGGCGCCCGACTCCTTTCGGACTCTCTACCTGGTGGATGGAGAGCTGCAGGCCGACCTCCCGGCCGACGCGGATCCACAAGCCTTCGAGCGGGTCCATCCGGGCTACCGGGAGGACGGGAGTCTCATCGGGTACGCCGTGGAGGGCGCCAAGCCCGGCTTTCAGGACGTGATCGAGGTGCTCTTCGGCTATGACCCCCGTACGGAGCAGGTCCTGGGGATGCGGGTCCTGCGGCACATGGAGACACCGGGGCTGGGCGACAAGATCATCACCGACCACGACTGGGTTCGGCAGTTCGAAGGAGCCGAGCCGCCCCTTGTGGACCGGAAACCGGGCGAGGCCCAGGAGCCCCACGAGATCGATATGATCACAGGGGCGACCATCTCGGCCCGGACGGTGATGCTGGCCATCAACGACGCACTGGAGCGCTGGGGCCCGATCCTGGAGTCCCATGCCCGCCGCGCCCCCCTTCGGGAGGGGAACGGCGGACCCCCCGGAGGTGGCCCATGAGAGCCACCACCCCCCGAGAGGACCTGGTCCGGGGAATCTGGGAGGAGAACCCCGTGCTGGTCCAGATGCTGGGGCTCTGTCCCGTCCTGGCCGTCTCCAATACGGTGGCCAACAGTCTGGCCATGGGCGTGGCCAGCTTCTTCGTCCTCTTCTGCTCCAGCGTGATCATCTCGTCGCTCCGGAACCTGATCCCCCACCAGGTCCGGATATCCACCTTCATCCTGATCATCGCCACCTTCGTCACCGTGGCGGACTTCAGCCTGGAGGCGGTGGTCCCGGAGATCCACCGGGCCCTGGGACCCTACGTGCCCCTCATCGTCTGCAATTGCATGATACTGGGCCGCCAGGAGGCCTTCGCCTCACGCCGCCCTGTGGGGAGATCGGCCCTGGATGCCGTGGGCACCGGCACGGGGTTCCTGATCGCCATTCTCCTCATGGGCACGGTTCGCGAACTGCTGGGAAGCGGGAGCGTTCTGGGAGTGGAGCTCTTCGGTCCGAATTTCGAGCCCTGGATCATCATGATCCTCCCACCGGGCGGATTCCTGACGATCGGCGTCATTCTCCTGGTGATCGCGTGGTGGGGTGAGCGGCGCACCGCGGGGACGCAGCCGTCTCCGTGGCCGGAGGGAGTGGGACCAGAGGCGATGCCGACGACGGTCGGTCCAGGGACCGGAAGCGACGGATCCGAACGCACACACCAGTCAGAGGGAGGTGACCGATGGGTGACCTGATGTGGATCCTCGTGTCGGCGATGCTGGTGAACAACTTCGTCTTCTTCTACTTCCTCGGGCTCTGCCCCTTCATGGGAGTCAGCCAGCGGATGGCCACGGCCCTTCGCATGGGAATGGCCACCCTCTTCGTCATGTTGATCACCGCCGTCTCGGCGTGGTTCCTGAACGCCTTCATCCTCCCATGGGCGCCGTACCTGCGGCTCATCTCCTTCATCGTGGTCATCGCCTCGGTGGTGCAGATCGTCGAGATGGTGATCAAGAAGGTGAGCCCGACCCTGTTTCGTGACCTGGGGATCTTCCTTCCCCTGATCACCACCAACTGTGCGATCCTGGGCCTGGCCATCTTCCAGACACTTCGGGACTACGCCTTCGTGCAGAGCATCTTCTTCGCGGTGGGTGCCGGCCTGGGCTTCACCCTCGCTCTGGTGCTCATGGCCTCGATCCGGATGGAGCTGGATCTGGCCGAGGTGCCTTCTGTGGTGAAGGGCACTGCCCTGGTCTTTCTCGTAGCCGGAGTCCTTTCGCTGGCCTTCATGGGCTTTGCGGGGATGCTCGCCTGATGACGGGAATGCTCCTTGGAATCGGACTTGTCGCCCTCGCCTTCATGGCGGCGGCCTTCGTGCAGATCAGAGCCGGCTGCGGCTCCGACTGTGGTACCTGTGACCGCCCCTGCGAACTCCGGGAGTTGACCGATGAACGACCTGAATGAAGCCGAACCTCCCCCGGGACCGGAAGCGACCGGACGCGCCCCGACCCGGCGGGAGTTCATTGCCCTGGGAATCGGAGCCTTCGTCGTGGCCGCCCTTCCTCTGACGGGCCGTCGGCCCCTGCGGATCGTTCGGCGCCGTGCCCCCAGCATGGGAACGATCGCTGAGCTCGGAGTCGTGCATCGGGATCCGGTCTACGCCCAGAGTGCGCTGGACGCCGCCCTCCATGAGCTTCTCCGGGTGGAAGCCGCCATGACGCGCTTCCGCCCGGACTCCGACGTTGGACGCATCAATCTCCAGGCCGGAGGCGATCCCGTTTCCGTATCCCGGGAGACAGCCCGGGTCGTGCTCGAGGCGCTGCGATGGGCCGAAGCCAGTGAGGGAGCCTTCGATCCGTCAATTGGCCGGGCGGTTGCCCTCTGGAACGTGGGTGAACGGGTCGTGCCGCCCGCTGCCGATGAGGTGGACGCCCTGGCGGGGCGGCATCTGTATCGAGGGGTGAGCGTAGATCGCTGGAGGGGCCGGCCGGTCGTCGGTCTCGAGGACCGGGAGGCTGCCGTCGATCTGGGAGGAATCGCGAAGGGGTACGGGGTGGACAGGGCGGTCCAGACCCTCAGGGAGTGGGGGATTTCCGGGGGGCTGGTGAACGTAGGGGGCGACCTCTACGCCCTGGGCCGCTCGCCGGAAGGGGAGCCGTGGCGGGTCGGAGTCCGGAGTCCCGATGAGCCCTCTCGTCTGACTCGAACACTCGACGTCGAAGACGCCGCCGTGGCCACCTCCGGTGATTACGAGGAATTCTTCGAACACCGGGGGAGACGCTACCATCACCTCCTGGATCCTCTCACTGCGGCCCCCCGGCAGACGAGGCATCGGAGCGTGACGGTGACGGCTTCAGACTGCATGACGGCGGACGCCGCGGCAACCACGGTCTTCGGAACAGGACGCAAGAGAGGAAAGGTGATTCTGGACAGAGCGGCAGCGGGGACCCGGGTTGTCTGAGACTCCGGCGGCGACCTCGCAAACGTGTTCAGGGGGCCGGCGCAGGCGAGGGGCCGGGGAGGGCATGTGGACCATGGAGTGAACGGCGGGCTCCCGGGTATGGGTTGAAGCCTGATTCCTGGACGCGATAGCCCGAACGAGGGAGCACGCAATGCGAAGGACTGCAGTCAGGTTGCCGCATAACCATGGCTTCTGCTTTCCCTGGAGCGAGCCGATCCCGAGTCGGGGTCCGTCGTGGCGGCCCCGGGGACACCGATGATCCGGGGCCGTGCGGTATCAACCTGGGAGCTTCTACGGGCCACCGTCCGTCTGTGGTCCGCCCAGAACGCCTTCCAACATGCCGGAGCCCTGGCTTTCTACACGTTGTTTTCCATGGCGCCGCTGTTGATCATCGTGATCGCGATGGCCGGAATCTTCTTCGGGCAGGAGGCCGTCCGGGGTGAGATCTCCGACCAGATCGCCCAGTTCATCGGAGCGGAAGCGGCCGGAGTGGTGGAAGAGGCGGTTCGCAGCTCCCGGATCGAAGAGGCGGGGATCCTCCCCACTCTCCTGGGAATCGGTGCGGTGCTCTTCGGCGCAACGACGGTCTTCGCCCAGATGCAGGCCTCGCTGAATGCGATCTGGGGGGTGAAGACACGTCCGTCCCGGAGCGGCATCGTGGCCTTTCTGCTGACCCGAATCGTGTCCTTCGGCATGGTGCTGGTCATCGGTTTCCTCCTCCTGGTTTCCTTTCTCACCACGACGGCCCTGAGCGCGATCATGCGCTTCGCAGGTGAGCTGATGCCGATGCCGGAGCTGCTGGCGTCCGCCATGAACCTGTCCGTTGCCCTGGTGGTCACGATCCTCCTGTTTGCCATGATCTTCAAGGTGCTTCCCGATGTCCTGCTCTCCTGGGGCCACGTGATGCGGGGAGCCGTCCTGACCGGCGCGCTCTTCATCCTGGGCCAGTACCTGATCTCCGTCTATCTGACCCGGGCGGGGCCGTCTTCGGCCTATGGCGCCGCCGGCTCGCTGGTGGCGATCCTGATGTGGGTCTACTACTCTACCCTCATCGTCTTTTTCGGCGCCGCGTTCACGAGGGAGAACGTCCGCCGTCGCGGCGGGGTGATCGCACCTTCCGCCGGGGCCGTCAAGATCAGGACGGAGATCGTGGAGGACTGGCAGGAGGGGATGGACGACGGCGTCGGCGGCCTGGGTTGACCGCTGAGTTGGGAAGGCCTCCGCCGGGGTCTCAGGGCAGAACCATGATGGGTCGCTGAGTCTGTTGCGAGAGATTCTCGGCAGCGGAGCCCAGGAACCGGTCCCGCAGGCCCCCTCGCCCTCGGCGGCCCACGAGAATCAGGGAGGCGTCCTCCTCGCCCGCCACCCTCTGGATCTCCTCCAAGCCACTGGCCAGCTGCTTCAGGCGCTCCTCATACGTCTCCCGATGCGTGAGCTGGGGCGCCGCCGGATACTGCACCGGCTGAACCTGAAGCAGGGTGATCCGTTCCGTCCCCAACGCCTCCAGATCCCCTGCACACTGGACGAGAGGCTCGGTGGCTGAGGAGTCCTTCCTCTACGAAGAGCGTCACGCCATCCAGGTCGATCCTCCGGAAGCCACGGTCCGACCGAGGCCGACCGGGATCCGCCTTCACCAACTCCACTCGCCCACCGCAGCATCCG
>PWLA01000228.1 GCA_003559555.1 Gemmatimonadota bacterium
CAACTACCAACCCGGGGAACAGGTGCCGGCCATCTTCTGGACCTACCCCCGGGAGTACACCACGGCCGAAGGGTACGAGCGGGCCGCCGTCCGGGGCCGGAACCACAACGCCTTCCACCACGTCACCTGGCTCCGGTGGTCCGACATCTGGCTCTCACAGGGCTACGCGGTGGTCTATCCGGACATCCCCATCATCGGTGAGAACTACAACGACACCTACATGGCCAACATGGTGGACGCCATGTGGGGTGCCATCCGGGCCACCGAGGACCTGGGGTACGTGGACATCGAACGCATCGGACACGGTGGCCACTCGTACGGGGCATTCGCCACGGTGAACTTCATCGCCCACGCGCCCTTCTTCAAAGCGGGGATCGCCGGCTCCGGGGCGTACAACCGGACGCTCACTCCGGCCGGGTTCCAGGCCGAGCGGCGGACGATCTGGGAGGCCCCCCACGTCTACACGGCCATCTCACCCTTCTTTCACGCCCACCAGATCGAGACGCCTCTGCTCATGTACCATGGGGCCGACGACAACAACACCGGCACCTGGCCCGTCCAGTCGGAGCGGCTGATGCACGCCCTGACCAACCTGGGCAAGGATGCCGCCCTCTACATGTATCCCTTCGAGTCCCACACCCCCCGGGCCATCGAGAACAACCTGGACATGTGGGCCCGGTGGCTCGAGTGGTTCGACCACTACGTGAAGGATCATCCCGGAGGCGGTGCCCTCACCGTGGACGACCAGGACGGGGCCGCGGACGGGAGCTAGCAGTCTGATCAGACTGCTAGAAGGCCCGGGTCAGGACGGTGTCCGACAGGAAGCGGACATCGTCCGGCCCGGGGTAGTCCGACCGGTAGTGGAGGCCCCGGCTCTCGCGTCGCTGGAGGGCCGAGGCCACGATGAGCCGTCCCACCTCCAGCATGTTGCGCGACTCCACCGCGTCCAGCGTACGTGCAACCACAGCGGAGTGCGGCGGGTCCGTCGCCGGGGATCCCGGAACGGCAGCCAGCATGGCCTCCACCTCCGCGAGCGCCCGGCTCAGCTCCTCCCCGTGCCGGACGATTCCCACCGACTCCCACATCAGATCCCGGAGCCGCAGTCGGAGGCGGTCGCTCCCCTCAATGCCGGCACTCGTCGCCTGGCCCGCAGGGAGCGGCAGCCCGGCCACCGCCTCGGGCCAGTGGTCTCGGGGGGCCTGCCCCGCCTCTCGGGCGCGCCGGAGCTCCAGAGCAGCCCGATGGCTGAAGACCACCGCCTCCAGGAGGGAGTTGGAGGCAAGACGGTTGGCTCCGTGCACACCGGTGCAGGCCACCTCACCGGCGGCGAAGAGTCCCGGGAGACCGGTGCGGGCCCAGTCATCGGTGACGACTCCCCCGCAAAGGTAGTGCGCCGCCGGGACCACTGGGATTCCCTCATCGTACGGATCCACGCCCTGGGCCCGACACCCCTCCATGGCGCCCGGGAAACGGGCTTCCAGCTTCGCCTCCGGAATCGCCGAGACATCCAGGACCACGTGAGGCGCCCCACTTCGGGCCAGCTCAGCGTGGATCGTCCGGGCCACCACGTCCCGGGAGGCCAGCGAGCCGCGAGGGTGCACCCCCTCCATGAGGGAGCTGCCGTCCATGCGCCGCAGGACCGCCCCCTCGCCCCGGAGGGCTTCGGTCATCAGGAAGGCCGGATCCCGGGTGGGGTAGAGGGCCGTGGGATGAAACTGGACGAACTCCATGTTGGCCACGGGCGCCCCGGCCCGGAAGGCCATGGCTACCCCGTCGCCGGTGGCCACCGTGGGGTTGGTGGTGTGCCGGTATACCTGGCCGGCTCCACCGGTGGCCAGCATGGTCACCGGCGCCCGGAGCTCCACCGGCGCGCCGCTTCGGTGATCCAGCGCCCTCACCCCCACGCACGCCCCATCCTCCAGCACGAAGTCCACCGCCATGAGGTGCTGTACCACCTGGATCTCAGGAGCATCCGCCACCGCCGCCAGGAGGGCCCGCTCGATCTCCTGTCCGGTCCGGTCCCCGGCTCGCACGATCCGCCGGCGGGAGTGTCCTCCCTCCTGTCCCAGGGAGAGCCGCCCCCCCTCCCGGTGGAAGCGGACACCCCAGTCCATGAGCTCCCGGACCCGGTCAGGCCCCTCCCTGGCGACCATCTCCACTCGATCCCGCCGGGACAGGCCCGCGCCGGCCGCCAGGGTATCCTGGAGATGGAGGGACGGGTCGTCGTCCGGGCCCAGACCCGCGGCGATCCCCCCGCGGGCCCAGTTGGTATTGGAGTCGGCCCGGGACTTCTTGGTGATCACCAGGACCCTCCCCTCCCTGGCCGCCTTCAGGGCAAAGGAAAGCCCTGCGATCCCCGACCCGATGACGAGCAGGTCGGCGGTTTCGGGCGGACGGGGACGGTGGCTGTGTGGCTGGGGCCGGGACACGGAATCCGGAAGTCGATGTGGGAGGAACGCCCCGAAAGATAGGAGGCCGCGTCCGGCTCTGCCACGGGCCCCCACCCCTGGCCGCCGAGTCCCCGGCCGACTACCGTGTCTGCATAAACCCCCAACCCAACCCCGGAGATGGAATGCGGACGACGTCCTCGGCCCCGGCAATGCTCTTCCTGGCCCTCCTCACCCTCCTGGTGGGGTGTGCCGACGACCCTTACGACATCCTCATCCGCGGCGGGATGGTCCTGGACGGCAGCGGTACTGAAGCGGTCATCACCGACGTGGCCGTCCAGGGAGACCGGATCGCGGCGGTGGGCGACCTGGACGGCGCCCTGGCCGAGCGAGTCATCGATGCGTCGGGCCTCTACGTGGCTCCAGGATTCATCGACCTCCACTCCCACGCCTCCGGGGGGCTGGCCAGCCAGGGGCGCAGCGTGGCCCGGGCCCTGCTGGCCCAGGGTATCACCACGGCAGTGATCAACCCTGACGGGGGTGGGCCTGTCGACCAGGTGGAGCAACGGGAAGCGCTCATGGAGCACGGCCTGGGGGTGAACGTCGTCCAGCTCGCTCCCCACGCCTCGATCCGCCGGGAGGCCATGGACGGAAGCCACGACCGGGCCCCCACCGAGGCGGAGATGGAGGAGATGCGCCGCATGACCCGTGAGGGCATGGAGGCAGGGGCCTTCGGCCTGTCCACCGGGCTCTTCTACACTCCTGGCTTCTACGCCGAGACCGACGAGATCATCGATCTGGCCCGGATCGTCGCCGAGTTCGACGGCGTCCACTCGAGCCACATCCGCGACGAGTCGGACTACTCCATCGGGGTGGTGGCCGCCGTCCAGGAGATCATCGACATCTCCAGGGAGTCGGGCGTGGCGGGAATCGTGAGCCACGTCAAGGCGCTGGGACCCAACGTCTGGGGCCAGAGCGCCGAGATCGTGGAGCGGATCCAGGCCGCCCGTGACGAGGGGATCGAGGTGTGGGCTGACCAGTATCCCTACAACGCTTCGGCCACCGGCTTCACCGCGGCCCTGGTGCCGGCCTGGGCCCGGGACGGGGGTACCGACGCCATGATCGAGCGCTTCCAGGACCCGGAGACCGCACCCCGGATCCGGGAGGGCATCGCCTAGAACCTGTCCCGCCGGGGCGGGGCCGACCGAATCATGTTCAGGGGCTCGGGCGAGCTGGTGGGCCTGACCCTGGACGACGTGGCGGAGGACCGGGGTCAGGATCCGGTGGACGCCGCCTTCGAGATGATCCGCGACGGCCAGTCGCCGGGAATCATCTCCTTCAACATGCACGAGGACGACATCGAACGGCTCATGCGCCAGGAGTGGACCCTCACCTCCACCGACGGGAGCCTCCCCGAATTCGGCGAGGGCTCACCCCACCCCAGGGGCTATGGCGCCTTCCCCCGAAAGCTCCGGGAGTACGTGGTGGAGCGGGGGGGGGTCGATCTTCCCTTTGCCATCCGCTCCATGACCGGTGCATCGGCGGAGGCCTTCCGGCTCACCAATCGGGGCTCGCTGGAGACCGGAGCCATCGCCGACCTGGTGGTCTTCGACCTGGCGCTGGTGGACGACCCCGCCGACTTCATGGACCCTCACCAGTACGCCGAGGGAATGCTCTACGTCCTGGTGAACGGCCAGCTCGCCATCGACGGGGGGGACTTCACCGATGCCCTGGCCGGCCGGATCCTGAACCTGCACGGACCCGACCTGGCCAGGGTGGACCTGGTGGCACAGGACGACTGAGGCTACGGCAGCTCGCCCATGTCGGCGCTCCCCCGGTAGTAGTCCCCCAGGAGGTGCTCGGCGAAGTACTCCTGCATCATCCGCTGCCAGTAGGAGCTGTACTGGCCGAAGCCGTGGCGCATGCCGGGGAACATCATGAAGTCGAAGCGCTTGTCGTTGCGGATCAGCTCCCGGGCCAGCCGCATGGTGCCGGCGTGGTGCACGTTGTTGTCCATGTCGCCGTGGACTAGGAGGAGCCGGCCCTTCAGGTTCTCTGCCACCTCGTGGTTGGCCGGCACCTCGATTTCGAACTGGAGCTCCTCGTCGTCTTCACAGTGCCCCTCGTTGGGCACCGTCCGCACCCGACGGCGGCGGGTTTCGGCCTCGTCACCGTTCCCGTTCCCGTTCGCCCCCCCTTCGTCGTCCGCCGACTCGGGGGGCACGCACTTCACCTCGAGCCCGTGGTGCTGCTCACTCCAGTTCTGGTTGTAGACGTTGTTGTCGTGGTTCCCTGCCGACGACGCTCCCACCTTGAAGAAGTCGTTGTAGGGGGGCACCATCAGGGCGGCGGCGGTCATGAACCCACCTCCGGAATGCCCGTAGATGCCCACCTGGTCCACGTCGATCCAGGAATGCCGCTTGCCCAGCTCCTGGATCCCCGCCTTCTTGTCGGCCAGTCCGTAGTCCCTCAGGTCAAAGTACCCGAAGGTGTGATATGCTGCCGAGCGAAGAGGGCTGCCGCCCCGGTTTCCGATCTGGATCACGATGAAGCCCAACTGGGCCAGCTCCTGCTGGCTCACTGTGGCCCCGAAGGTGGTCCGCACCGACTCGGTCTGGGGCCCGGGGTAGACATGGGCGATGACGGGGTAGCTCCGCTCCGGATCGAAGTCGAAGGGCTTCCACATGTTGCCGTAGATGTCGGTGATCCCGTCGGCGGCCTTCACCACGAAGGTCTCCGGCATCCGCCACCCGAACTCCTCCAGCTCGGAGACGTCCATCTCCTCCAGCTCCAGGATCACCTCCCCGTTCCCATTCCGGAGCACCGAGCGGGGGGCCATGTCCACCCGCGACGAGTTGGTCAGGACCAGGCGGTTGGAAGGCGAAAGGGACGAGCGCTGGTCCGCAGCCCCCCGGTCCAGGAGGGTGATCCCCGATCCGTCGGCCTCCACCCGGTAGAGGTGACGGTAGTAGGGGTTCTGACCCTCCTCACGTCCCACCGCGGTGAACCACACCCGGTCCTCGTCTTCGTCCACCTCCGAGATCCCCAGCACGTTCCAGGGCCCGCTGGTCACCGGGTTCAGAAGAGTGCCGTCGTGGTCGTACCGGTAGAAGTGGGCCCAACCGGTGCGCCGGGAGTACCAGAGGAAGTCTCCGGTGTTGTCCTCCTGCAGGTACCGGGGCGACTGGGTCCGGAGATGGCCCTTGTCCACCGCCTCGGTGACGAGGACCCGGGTCTGATCGGTGGCCATGTCCACCTCGATGAACTCAAGCGCTCGCTGGCTTCGAGCCCGCCGCACCAACCGGAGGTGCTCGGCTCCACCGTTTGTCCAGTGGATGTGCATGAGCCGTTGATCCCTGTACCGATCCACATCCAACTCCCGCAACTCCACCGCGTCCCGGTTGAAGACGTGGAGCTCGATCTGGGGCACCTCCTCCTCGCCAGGCATGGAGTAGCGGTAGCTCTGCAGCGAAGGCCGGGGCTCCTCCAGCGAGTCCACCAGGTAGAGCTCCTGCACCTCCCGGCGATCGCTCCGGGTCACCGAGAACGCCCGGCTGTCCTCGGACCAGTTCACGTTGGGACGGACCCGGTAGTCGGTGGGCTCGACATCTTCCTCCTCGTCC
>PWLA01000118.1 GCA_003559555.1 Gemmatimonadota bacterium
AAGACCCGCAAGCCCGAGGAGCCGGAGGCCGACCTGGCGATGGAGATGGCCGATGTCCTCTTCGTCCTCCTGGCACTGGCCAACGAGCAGGAGATCGACCTGGAGGGGGCCCTGGAGCGGACCCTGGAGAAGTACCGGGTCCGGGACTCCCATCGCTGGACGCGGAAGGACGAGGAGACGGACGGGGGGGAAGGGCCGGACGGCGGGTGACCCACCGTCATCGGACCCCTCCGCCCTTCCGATGCTTGCTCCCTACGAAGGTAGGCGTTCCCGGCCCCTTTCCGGCCCTGTGCACGGTCCCCGCACGGTCACCCCGGCCCCCCATGGCTTCCAGGTCCGCCGTTCGCCCTCGCTGGTGGACCTCCGGTCCGGTGGTTCCGGGGCTCCTACCGCGGGAGCCTCGCCAGGGCGTCCACCACCGCGTCCATCTCGGCCTCGGTGTTGAAGAAGTGGGGTGAGATCCGGACGTACCCGGGGCGGTGGTCCACGATGATCCTCTCCTCCGCCAGTGCCTCTACCGTCTCGGCGGGATGGGGATGGCCCACCATGACGATGGCGGTGCGCTGGGCCGGATCGGCGGCCATGCGGAGTGAGAAGCCCTCCGCCTGGAGCCCGTCCTCCAGCCTCCGGGCCAGCAGTCGGTTCCGGGCCTCGATGGTGGGCATCCCCACCCGGTCGATGATGGCCTGTCCCCCCAGGGCGGTGTGGACGGTGGGGAGGGCGGGCGTGCCCATCTCGAAGCGACGGGCGTCGTCGTGGAAGGCGAACCCCGTGGGATCGAAGTCGAAGGGATTCCGGGTGGCGAACCACGAGGTGATCCGGGGCTCCAGCTTACCGATGAGCTCCTGCCGCACGTAGAGGTAGGCCAGCCCCGGCCCGCCGCAGAGCCATTTCAGCGGACCGGTGGTGTAGATGTCCACCCCGCTGGCCCGCACGTCCACCTCCACCTGCCCCGCCCCCTGGTAGCCGTCGATGAGCGACAGCGCACCGGCCTCCCGGGCGATGCCGGCCAACCGTTGGATGTCCTGCCGGAAGCCGGTGGTGAAGAAGACGTGGGAGGTGGCCAGGAAGGCGGTCCGTTCGTCCACCGCTTCGGCGAACTGCTCCGGGTCGATCCCCACGCCGTCGTGGCTGGGCAGGACCACCAGCTCCACCTGGGGCTTCACGGCGAACTGGTAGGGCAGGGTCGGGAAGTCCAGTTCGGTGGTCACCACCCGGGGCCGCTGGGACCAGTCCACCGCCTCGGCCACCGAGGAGAGGGCCACCGAGGTGGAGGGCGAGAGGGCCACCTCGCCTGCGCCGGCCCCCAGAAAGCGCTCCACCGCCCCCCGGAGCTCGTCCAGCCGCGCCAGCCAGTGCTCGTACCAGGCCGAGGCACCCATCTCGTGCCAGAGACGGCGGAAGGAGTCCAGTCGCTCTTCCGCATCCAGCGAGAGGGGGCCCAGGGAGCAGGAGTTCAGGTAGATCCGGTTCTGCACGATGGGAAAGCGTCCCCGGAGATCCTGCAGTCGGACGGG
Source organism: Gemmatimonadota bacterium (assembly GCA_003559555.1). GTDB lineage: Bacteria > Gemmatimonadota > Gemmatimonadetes > Longimicrobiales > Gaopeijiaceae > PWLA01. Next base: position 1,518 of record PWLA01000118.1, read on the forward strand.
GGAGAGGGTCGGGGGGTCCGGCTCCGCAGGCGGCCGGGAGGACGTGGGAGGGGCCATGGGATGGATCAGAGGGAGGGGGATGGGGTTCACGGACTGCGGCGCAGCCCCCGGACCAGGCGGTCGGAGCGGTTGATGGACCGGTGGCTCGACCGGGCGCTCGACCGGGCAGAGGTGGAACCCCGTATCGGAGGCGGTTGTTTCGCACGCAGGCTCGCTTCCCCCACTCCTTCTCCAGGGCACATATGTGGCCTCCAGCTCAATCGGGAAGCCTGAACTCACTTGGGAGCGTGTCCGAGCAATGGGGCGAGCCCTGTTGCCTCGAGGCTGCCTCATGCGGATCATCGGCCCGGGTGTCCCGGCCCGCCCCCCGGACATGAGGGCTGAGGGCATCTGAATGTTCGGTCGATTCGAAGTGTCGGCCCTGGACCTCAAGCTGATCCGGGACCTCCGGGGGATGCTCGGCCAGGGGATCACCATTGCCCTGGTGGTGGCCGCCGGCATCGCGGGCTACATCTCCCTGGCCTCCACCTACGACTCGCTGGTGGACTCCCGGGATCTGTACTACGACCGGTACCGCTTCGGCGACGCCTTCGTGATGCTGGAGCGGGCGCCGGAGGGACTCACCCGGCGGCTGGAGGAGGTCCCTGGGGTGGCCCGGGCCTACACCCGGGTGGTCAGCTCGGTGCGGATCCCCATGGAGGGGGTGGCCCAGTCGCCCATCGGGGAGGTGGTGAGCCTTCCCTCTGACGGGAACCCGCCCCTGAACGGGATCTTCCTCCGGGAGGGCGGGATGCCCGAGCCCGGGCGGCGTGACGAGGCCCTTCTCCTGGACGCCTTCGCCGAACGGTGGGAGGTGGGAGTGGGCGACACGCTCCGGGTGGTCATGAACGGGCAGCTCCGGCCCCTACGGATCACGGGACTGGCGAACTCCCCCGAGTTCATCTATCCCGTGCCGCCCGGGGGTGCTCTGGTCCCCGACGACGAGCGCTTTGCGGTGCTCTGGATGGACCGGCGCACGGTGGCTCCCGTCTTCCAGATGGAGGGGGCCTTCAACCACGCGGTGTTCCGGCTTCACCGCGACGCTTCGGAGCGGGAGGCGCTGGCTGGGATCGACCGGATCCTGGAGCCGTACGGCGGGCTGGGTGCTGTGGGGCGGGACCTGCAGCCCTCCAACTACATTCTGGAAGGCGAGCTGCAACAGCTCCGGCAGTTCGCCACGGTGATCCCTCTCATCTTCCTGGGGGTGGCCGCCTTCATCCTGAACGTGGTGCTGTCGCGGCTCCTGCACCTGCAGCGCACCCAGGTGGCGGCCCTGAAGGCGCTGGGCTACCGGAACCGGGAGGTGGGGCTCCATTACCTGAAGATGGTCTCCGGGGTCACCCTGGCGGGGGCGGTGCTGGGGATCGGGCTGGGCTGGTACATGGGTTCGGCCATGACCGACCTCTATGGGACCATCTTCGGGCTCCCGGTGCTGGAGTTTCGGGTGGGATGGACCCAGGTGGTGGTGGGCACCGCCATTGCCCTGCTGGCCGGGGGGGCCGGGGCCTTCGGTGCCCTGCGCAAGATCCTCCGTCTCTCGCCGGCCGAGGCCATGCAGCCCGAGCCCCCGGCCCGTTACCGGCCCACCCTCATCGAGCAAATGGGGGTGGGACGTCTGATGGGAGCCACGGGCCGCATGGTGCTCCGGGAGATCGGACGCCGCCCGGTGCGGACGGGGCTTTCCGCCCTGGGGATCGCCATGGCCGTGGCCATCGTGGTGGTGGCTCGCTTCAGCACCGACGCCATGGACTACCTCATCGAAGAGCACTTCTACCGGGCGTGGCGGGAGAACGTCACGGTGACCTTCGCCGGCCCCATGCCCCAACGGGCCCTGGGTGAGCTCGTCCCCCTCCCCGGGGTGGAGCGCGTGGAGGGGATGCGCACCACCTCGGTCCGCATGCGGGCCGGACACCGGTGGCGGGACGTGCCCCTCCAGGGGTACCAGCCCGACGCTCAGCTCCGGCAGCTCCTCTCCGCCGATGGCGAAGCCCGGGCTCCCCCCTCCGGCGGACTGATCCTGACCCAGAAGCTGGCCGAAGTGCTCCGGGTCGAGGTGGGCGACACCGTGACGGTCACCCTGCGGGAGGGCCGACCGGGTGACCACCCCCTGGTGGTGGGCGGGATGGTGGACGAGATGTTCGGCCTCCATGGCCACATGGCCATCGGCGATCTGAATCGGCTCCTGGGCGAGGGGCCGGCGGTGACCCAGGCCCTTCTCCTGACCGACCCCCAGCGATTCGCCGAGCTGGAGGACCGGCTGGCCGGTATGCCGGCGGTGGTGGACGTGGGGAGCCGTGACCTCCTGGTGGAGCGCTTCCGGGAGCAGAGCGCCGAGATCCTCCTGGTCATGACCCTGATCCTGACCCTCTTTGCATGCGTCATCGCCGCAGGGGTGGTCTACAACAACGCCCGGGTGGCGGTGTCCACCCGGTCCCGGGATCTGGCGTCGCTCCGGGTGCTGGGCTTCACCCGGGGGGAGATCTCCTCCGTGCTGCTGGGGGAGATGGCGGTCCACGTAGCGCTGGCCCTCCCGCTGGGGCTCTGGATCGGACACCTTCTCTGCGTGGGGGTGGTGGAGAGCGTGGACATGGAGCGCTACCGCCTGCCGGTGGTACTCACCCTGGAGACCTACGGGTTCGCCGTGGCGGTGGTCCTGGTGGCCGCTGCCGTGAGCGCCCTCCTGGTCCGACGCCGGTTGGACCGCCTGGACCTCATTGGCGTGCTCAAGACAAGGGAGTGATGGGGTGAGCGAAACCCTGACGGAAAAGAACAAGGAAGGCTGGGAGGCGCCTCGCTGGCTCCGGACCGCTCTCCTGGTGGCCATCGGGGTCGGGGTCGTGCTCCTCCTGGTGTTCGCCTTCCGCCCTCAGCCCGTGGATGTGGACCTGGTCACTGTGGAGCGGGGCACCGTGGAGGTGGTGGTGGAGGAGGACGGACGCACCCGGGTCCGGGACCGATACGAGGTGCGTTCACCCGTGGCAGGCGACCTCCGGCGTCCCACCCTGGAGCCGGGCGACGAGGTGGAGGAAGGGGAAGAGCTCCTCCGCATTCGTGGGCCGGAGGCCTCGCTGGCCGATGCTCGCACACAGGCCCAGATCCGGACCCGGTTGGAGGCGGCCCGGGCCGGGGTGGAGCGGGCTCGAGCCGGGGTCGAGGCGGCTGAGGCCGGGCTGGTGGATGCCCGGGAGGAGGTCCGCCGCCAGGAGATCCTCCTCCGGGAGGGAGGGGGATCGGAGTCGGCGCTGGAGCGGGCCCGGGCCATGCTCCGGGTCCGGGAGGCGGAGGTCCGCTCGGCCGAGTTCGGCGTCCGGGCCGCCGAAGGCGAAGTGGAGGACCTGCAGCTGGCGCTCCAGCGGCCGGGTCCGGCCGACGGCCAGGAACTGGTTCTCCGGGCTCCGGTGGGAGGGCGGATCCTGGAGATGCACCGTCGGAGCGGCGGGCCGGTCTCGCCGGGGGAGCCCCTCCTGGAGGTAGGCGATCCTCGGGCCATCGAGGTGGTCGTGGACCTCCTTTCGGCAGACGCCGTTCGTGTTCCCGTCGGCGCGCCCGTGCGGCTTTCCGGCTGGGGAGGCGGCGACCTTGACGCCCGGGTTCGGCGGGTGGAGCCCTCCGGCTTCACCCGTGTGTCGGCTCTGGGGATCGAGGAGCAGCGGGTGAACGTCATCCTGGATCCCGCTGCCGGCGACGAGAGCGAGGCGGATGAATGGGCCCGCCTGGGCGACGGCTTCCGGGTCGAGGCGGCCATCCTCCTGGACCAGGCCCAGGATGTCCTGAGGATCCCCACCGGCGCCGCCTTCCGCCGGGGCGACGGCTGGGCCGTCTTCCGGGCCGCCGATGGGCGGCTCCACGAGGTGGAGGTGGAGATCGGGCGCCGCAGCCAGGTATGGATGGAGGTGGTCTCCGGGTTGGAGGACGGCGACCGGGTGGTGGTCTACCCCGGCGACGCGGCGGAGGACGGGGTCCGCTACCGGGCACGGAACTGACCTGGCCATGACCACCATCGGGCTGGCGCTGCTGGGGGTGGTTCCCTGGATCGGACTGGGCGCCTTCCTGGCCTACGGGATCCGGGAACCCCGGCCCCTGCCCGGGCATGGAGCATCCCGGCCGGCAGAGGTGAGCCGGGCGTCCGGGGCGTCCGAGGGGGCGGCACCGCTGGTGTCGGTGGTCGTTCCGGCCCGGGACGAGGCAGGCCGGATCGGGCCCTGCGTAGCCAGCCTGGTGCGGCAGGAGGGTGTGGACCACGAGGTCATCGTCGTGGACGACCGCTCCACCGACGGCACTGCCGAAGAGGCCCGCCAGGCCGCCGCCGACTCCCCGGTTCCCTTTCGCTTGGTCACCGGAGAGCCTCTTCCCGAAGGTTGGTTCGGAAAACCCTGGTCCTGCCGCCAGGGCGCCGCCGTGGCCCGGGGCGAGGTCCTCCTCTTCACCGATGCCGACACCGTGCATGA
>PWLA01000226.1 GCA_003559555.1 Gemmatimonadota bacterium
AGACCGGGTGGGGGATCTCGTCGGTGACCCGCACCACGTCGCGGGTCTGGAGGTCCATGACCATCCAGCCCCGGGGCTCGGTGCCCTCGAAGTCGCCGCCGTCCCACCAGTAGGCGTAGCGAGCCTCCGGCGAGAGCGACGCACTGCTCCGGAGCTTGGTGGCGATCTGCTCCCGCTCGCCGGTGTGCGGATCCACCAGGTAGTGGTCGGTGAAGCGGGTGTCCCAAGAAACGATCTGGCGGTAGGGCTGGTCGTCGGTGCCCAGGGCCACGTCGGCGGTTCCCCGGTCGCCCACGTTTACCGAGAGGAGCGACTCGTCCTCCAGCTGCACGATCTGGCCGGCGTCCCGGTGGTAGACGGCCTGGTAGGTCCGGTTTCGTTCCTGGTTCAGATCGTTGAGCTGGTGGGGCTGGAGGTAGTCGTCCTGCCAGTTCCAGATGTCCACGGTCACGTTCTCCAGGAGCTCGTCGTCCTCGTCCGCCTCCGGTGGCGGCGGGGGCGCCGTGCCGAAGAAGAGGCGCTGGCCGTCGTAGCTGAAGCTCACGCTCCCGTTGGTGCTCACCAGCCAGTCGGCGGGGATCCCCTGGCTTCCGGTGCCGGCCACCGGGCGGGCCTCCTCGTCGTCCAGGTGGGCGTGGTAGAGGGTATGCTCCGGTTCGTCGTCGTCCGAGTTCCAGGCATCGCGGTTGGTGAGAAAGGCCACCTGCTCGCCTTCCCGGTCCAGGGTCAGGCGGGCGTACTCGCCGATGCCCGTGAGCAGAGCCCGGGGCTCGTCGGCGTCGGCCCGGACCAGGTGGACCCCGTCGCCCTCACCCTCCTCGGACGAGGCGATGTAGACGAAGCGGGTGCCCTCTTCGTGCACCCGGTAGGAGGTGACGTGCGGGAAGACCCGCTCCTCGCCGGTCTGGAGGTTCATGTAGTGAAGATCGGTTCCCGTGTCCCGGTCCCGGTCCGGAGCGTCGTCGTCTCCCTCCTCGGCTTCCTCGGCCGCCGGCTCCTGGGCGGGCTCCTCCTGCTCCGGCTCATCTTCGTCGTCGTCCCGGGGCGCCTCGCGGTGCACCAGGATCCAGGCGTCCGACTCGTCGGGTACGGTGAAGCCGTCCAGCCGGTCCATGCGGGAGATCTCGCCGGTGGAGAGATCCAGGATCCCCAGCGAGTCCCGGGGCTGGGGCGTGTTCCGGTCGTCTCGGGCCTCGTCCTGGGCTTCCTGGGTGGGGGAGATGCGGAAGACCACGAAGGCGCCGTCCCGGGTGAAGGAGGCGTCCCGGCCCCGCTCGATCTCGTGCAGGCCGGCTCCGTCCGTCTCCCGGACCACCAGGGTGGCGTCGCCGTGGCCCGGCACCACCCGGAAGTGGAACCAGCTCCCGTCGGCGGAGATGGCGGTCTGCTGGACGCGGTTCCAGATGTCGTAGGCGTCGTGATCCAGCGGCTGCTTCTCCTGCCCGTGTCCCACCATGGGGACCAGGAGCAGGAGGAGGAGGGCCGGCAGGCGGCGGAGTGAAAGCGGCGGGGAAGTCGGGAGACGCATGGCGGGCTCCAGGGACGGTTGAGTTGGGCTCGTGGGGAACCCTGCCAAGGTGCACGCGAAGGGGCCGCAGCGCAAATGCACCGCGGCCCCCGCCCTCCGGAAGGCTTCTGGACTGCTGGCTCGCGTCAGCGACCGCCCGGCTCACCTGCCGGCATGGGGAAGGTGAGCTCCCGGTAGCCCTCAGGGATGGTGAACATCTCGGGAGTGGGGGCGTCGCCCCGGCGCACGTCCAGCACTTCGGTGGTGTAGCGCAGGAGCGGCTGGATCACCAGGTCCTCCTCGTCGACCTGCGGCTCATCGTCGCCGCCGCCCCGACGGCCCAGGAAGCCCCGGACCATGTCGCGGGCCGCACCCCGGGCCGCCTCCAGGGCCGCCTCACTGGCCTGACCCTGGATCCGGTCACCCATGCTCTCGGGCTCCCACGCCACCAGCATCTCGGTGTCCAGCTCCACGGCCGGAGGGAGAATGGCCACGACGGCGGTGGTCCGGACCGCACTTCCATCCAGCTCGGCCATCTCCTCCATGGCCTCGGCCATGGCGGCGCCCACCCGGGGGTCCACCATGGCGAAGAGGGTCAGCTCGCCCTCCATGTTGCCCGGCTCGAAGGTGGCCTCCATCTCATCCATGATCTCCTGGTACTCCGGGTTCGCCATGAGGGCCTGGTAGAAGGGGTTGTCCGCCCCCTGGCCGTGGCCTTCCCAGAGGGGGTGCTCCCGGGCCAGCTCCTGGGAGAGCCAGACGTCGAAGACCACCACCAGGGACCCGTCGTCCACGTCCTCGGCGCCTTCGATTCCCTCGGCTCCTTCAACTCGAACGATGATCTGGTGCCGATCGGCGGAGAAGCCGTTGATCTGGCTCGTCTCTCCCATGTCCAGGTATTCCACGCTCACCTCCATGGTGGCCTCGGCCTCGGCCATGGCCTCCTCCATCTCGGCCCGGTTGGCCTCCATTTCGGCTTCCCACTCCTCCCTGTCGGCCTGCATCTCAGCCCTCATCTGAGCGCTCATTTCCCGCATGTCGGCCAGGGAGAAACTCATGTGCGTCTGCTGATCGTGGTCCAGGATGATCCACTGGCCGGCTTCGGCGTCGAAGATGGTAGAGGTGCTGCCGTCATCGCTGCGGAGCCGGGGACCCAGGACGTGGATGGCGTGAAGGTGCGGCCCGTCGTCGTTGTGGGCTCGAGCCAGCATGGCGCCCAGGAAGCCGGCGGCCTGCAGCTCGCGGGCCTCGGTGTACTCCACGGAGGCGCCCTGGGAGCCCGCCTGGGCCGTCGCCGGAGTGGGCACGGCCAGGAGGATGGGGACTGCCAGGGCCAGGGTGGCGACCAGGGACATGCGGCTATGGGCGGGTCTTTTCATGGTTCACCTCGTTGAGGGATCCGGCGTGGTGCGGAACGTCCAGTGTGAGGCCTCGTGATGAGCCCCTCCAAATATATACGCGTGCGAACCCCCAGGCACCTGCCATCTGATCAGGGAGCCAGCAAACGCGCCAGGTAGCGGGCGGCCTCGGCTTCGGCCCAGAAATCAGGCTTCCAGGGGCCCGGGCCGCCCACGAATCCCACGTGGCCCCCGGCGGCAGTGAGCGCCGGAAGCAGGTGGGGGTTCCGGTCCATGGCTTCCCGGGGAAGGGCCTCCAGTGGAAGGAAGGGGTCGTCGGTGGCCTGGAGCAGGAGGGTGGGGACCCGGATCCGGTGGAGGAACCGGGCGGACGAAGCCTCCTGGTAGTAGCGCTGGGCCCCGGGAAAGCCGTGGAGGGGAGCCGTGGCCGCGTCGTCGTACTCCCGGAGGGTGCGGGCTGCCAAAACCTTCTCCAGGTCCAGAAGATCCTCCAGGAGGGCTTCCTTGGCCCGGGTCTTACGGTGTAGGGAGCGAAGGAAATAGTGGGTGTAGAGGCGGCCCATGGCTCCGCTCTCGATGGCCCGGGTCCCCGCCGTCAGGTCGAAGGGCACGGAGATGGTGGCCAGGGCGCCCAGCCGTTCGGGGGCGTCGTCGCCCAGCTCGCCGGCGTACTTCAGGAGGACGTTTCCCCCCAGAGAGAACCCCAGGGCCCCAAGGGGACGGCCCGGGTAGCGCCTCTGCAGCTCCCGGACCACCAGCGCCAGATCGCCGGTTTCGCCCGAGTGGTAGAAGCGAGGCCGGAGGTTGGGCTCGCCGGAACAGGAGCGGAAGTTCATCCCCACCGCCAGGATCCCGCGGCGGGCCAGCTCGTGCATGGCCAGTCGGACGTAGCCCCGGCCGGTGGAGCCCTCCAGCCCGTGGAGGATGAGGACCACGGGGCCGTCGGTGTCCGGGTCCGGGGCCAGATCCAGGTCCAGGAAATCGCCGTCCGGGGTCCGGAGTCGGGTCCGGGTCAGCTCCAGGGCCGGTCGGGGCCGGAGGAACTTCCCTCCCACCGTCTGGAGATGGGGGCCCGGAAGCCAGAGGGCTGGCCGGAACGGGCGGACCTGGTGCTCCCGGTGGAGGGATGGGGGGGAGGTGGCGTCGGGCGGCATCGTGCTGCAGGGTGGGAAGGGTTGGCCGGCGTGGAGATCGTCGGGCGTCGGGTCGCCGATGCACCCCTCAGCGTAACCCCGGGGGTGGCGGTGGGGTCCCGCGACTGTAGCTTGGGCGCCCATGGCATCCGATTCGACTTCCGATCCGAGCCCCGATCCGAAGGGTGCACCGCCCCTGCCGCCGGTCCTGGTCCTGGTGGCGGCGGTGGTGGCGTTCTCGTGGGCCGGTCCCCTGGTCCGTTTCACCGATGCGGCGGCCTTGGCGGTCTCGGCGTGGCGCCTCCTCTTTTCGGTGGCCTTCGTGGCAGTGGTGCTGGCCTTCCGGCCCACCTCCCGGCGCGCGCTGGCGGGCCTGGAGCGGCGGGATCTGGGGCTGGCGTTGGCAGCGGGGGCCTGCCTGGCCCTCCACTTCTGGAGCTGGATCGCCTCCATCGACTACACGACGGTGGCGTCGTCGGTGGTGCTGGTCTCGACCCAGCCCCTCTGGGTGGCGGTGATCTCGGCCATCTTCCTGCGGGAGGTGCCCCGTCGGGGGGAGTGGATGGGCCTGGGCGTGGCGGTCGTGGGCGCCGCCTGGATCGGATGGGGGGACATGGCGCTGGGTCCCCAGGCCCTCCTGGGCGACGGGCTGGCGCTGGGAGCCGCCTTCCTGGCGGCGGCGTACTACTCCATCGGGCGAGCCCTGCGGCCCAAGTTGGACCTCTGGAGCTACGTGGCCGTGGTGTACGGGATGGCGGCGATCCTCTTGCTGGGGCTGGTGCTCCTGACCCCGGGGGTGCCCCTGGTCCGGGGCTACGGCACCGTGGACTGGGCCGTCTTCGTAGCGCTGGCGGCCGGCCCCATGATGATCGGTCACACCGGGGTGAACTACGCCCTGCGGTACCTGCGAGCCTACGTGGCGAACCTGGCGGTCCTGGGCGAGCCGTTGGGGGCCACCCTCATCGCCTGGCTCCTGCCGGCCATCGCCGAGCGCCCGGGCCCGTCCCTCATCGGAGGGGGGCTCCTGATCCTCGTGGGGGTGGCCCTGGCCCTGAGGGCCCGGTAGCGGCACCGGCCGCCTGCGGCGCGTCGGCGGCGGATCCGGGATCGACTCGGGAGGTTGTCACCCGGGACCTGTGAAGCGAAAATAGCGGGTTGGGGCCCGAGTCGGCGGCCCCGTCCGACTCGGGGCCGGCTGAGATGCCCCTCAACCGCGTCCATCGTCACCGCTTCACCCAAACCGTCAAGACTCCCTGGCTCATGGCCACGACCACATCCGTACTCCGGCGCGCTCTCACCCTGTCTCTCGCCCCGGCCGTTCTACTGGCTGCACTCGCGGCATGCGAGCGGGGCCTTCCCCCAGGCGAAGCCGGGCCTGCGGTGATTCCGCCCCAGGTGGCGCCGGCGGCTGCGCCCTGGGCCACTCCGGCGCTGAAGGCGGTGGTGGATCTCCAGGTGGAGCGGGACGGCGCGGCTCTCCAGGCGCTGCTGGAGGCGGACGAGGCGCCGGTCCGGGCCCGGGCGGCGCTGGCGCTGGCCTCGGTGCAGGATCCGGAGGCCACCGATGGTCTGGTGGCCCTCCTGGACGACTCGGAGCCGGCGGTCAGAATGGAGGCGGCCTTCGCCCTGGGCCAGCTTCCCCTCCCCAATGATGGACGTCCCCTGGTGGAGGCGCTGGAGGGGGAAGGGGAGGCGGCGGTGAGGGAACAGCTCATCCGGGCGTTGGGGATCAGGGGCGGAACGGCCGCAGCGGAGGCGCTGGTGGCCCTGGAGCCTGCCGACGCCGCCGAGGAGGCGCATCGGATGCTGGCCCTCTCCCGGCTGGGCATGAGGGGCGTAACCCCCGCCGGCCTCATGGACACCCTGGTGGAGGGACTCACCCACCCGGAGCCGGATGTCCGGAAGGCGGCGTCCTACCTCTTCGGGCGGAGCGGAAGCCCCGAGCTCTGGTCCGACCACGCCCCCCGGGTGCGAGAGATCCTGGACGGGTACCGCCGGGACGAACCCGCCGCCATGAACCTGGTCATCGCCGTGGGGGTGCTCCGGGAGCAGGCCGACGTGGATCGGATCCTGGGGTGGGCTACCGAGGGCGAGGACTGGCGCATCCGAACCAACGCGATCCGGGCGCTGGGCTCGCAGCCCATGCTGGAGGCCTCCGGCGTGCGGGACGCCCTCTTCGAGCGCCTGGAGACGGACCCCTCCTACCACGTGCGGATCGCCGCCGCCAACACCCTCACCATGGGGCTGTTCGTGCCTCAGCCGGTGCAGGCGCGGATGGCCGAGTGGCTCCGCACCGATGCACCTCAGCACTGGCGGACCCACGTTCCTTTCGCTCAGCACCTGGCCGGAGTGGGGCGAGAGGAGTTGATCCTGGAGTGGGCACGGCGGGTGGAGGGTGTGCATCCCGCAGCCGCCGCCCGGGGGCTGGAGCTCATCAGCATGACCGAGGGGGACGAGGCCACCCGGTTCATCTGGGAAATGACCGAGCATCGGAATACCCGGGTCCGGGCCCTGGCCCTGGCCATCCTGGGGCAGCGGTGGGCGGCCGTCATCATGGACGACCAGGAGGTACAGGAGATCTTCGAGGTCCTGGTGGACCGGGTGGCGGAAGGCGAGCCCGCGGAGGTCCAGCGTGCGCTCGGCGCGCTGGTGAGCCCGGCATACGGCGCACTGGACCGGGAGGGGCGGGTGTTGGAGACGATTATCCAGCGGGCGGAGGCCGAGGAGTCGGTGCCCACCCTGGTGTCGCTCCTGGAAGCGTTGGAGGCGATCGGCTTCGAGGACGCGGCCGAGCTCACCGAATCCTTCCTGGACCACGAGGATCTCCGGGTGCAGCGCGCAGCGGCGGCGGCCCACCGGCGGATCACCGGGCGGGAGGTGGCGGAGGTCGACGAGACCGGGCCGGAACGCACCGTGGACTGGGAGGCGTTGGAGGCCCTGGGACCGGAGCCCCGCCTCTTTCTGGAGACAGAGCGGGGAGAGGTGGTGATCCGCATGCTTCCGGCGCAGGCGCCCCTCACCGTGCAGACGGTGGCCGAGCTGGCCGAGGCGGGACGCTATGACGATTCGCCCTTCCACCGGGTCATCCCCAACTTCATGGTCCAGGGGGGCGACGTCACCATGGGCGACGGTTCGGGTTCGCCGGGATTCGCCATCCGGAGCGAGTTCACCCGCATTCCCTTCCAGCGGGGGATCATCGCCATGGCCTCGGCGGGGAAGGACACCGAGGACTCCCAGTTCTTCGTGACCCACTCCATGCAGCCCCACCTGGACGGCGAGTACACCGCATTCGGGTGGGTGGAATCGGGTGAGGGCGCCCTGGACGGGATCCTGGAGGGGGATGTGGTGGTCCGGGCTCGTGTGGCCCCCGGCTCCGGGGGCTGACCGCCTGTTGACTCAGGGTTCGGCTCCCCGGTGAGACCCATCCCAAGGGGCCTGCGCTACATGGCGGCAGGAGCTTTCTTCTTTGCCGTCATGAGCGTCTTCGTGAAGCTGGCGGGAGCCACCCTTCCCACCATGGAGGTGGTGCTGGCCCGGTCGGTGGTGGTGCTGGCCATCTGCTGGGTCATGCTGAGAAGGGAAGGCATCTCGGCCTGGAGCCGCCGGCGTCCGCTCCTCCTCCTGCGGGGCGGGCTCGGGTTCGTGGCACTCACCTCGTTCTACTACGGGGTGATCCACCTCCCCCTGGCCGATGCCACGGTGATCCAGTACACCAACCCGGTCTTCACCGCGGTCCTGGCGGCCCTCCTCATCGGCGAAGGACTCCGGCGACGGGAGGTGGCCCTGACTCTCCTCTCGCTGGGGGGCGTCGTGGTGATGGTACGACCCGCCTTTCTCTTCGGAGAGGGGGTGTCGGCCCTGCCGGTGCTTCCGGCCGGGGTGGCCCTCACCGGCGCCGTGTTCAGCGCAGCGGCCTACGTGACGGTCCGGTTTCTGGGCCGGGACGAGCACCCCCTGGTCATCGTCTACTGGTTCGCCCTCATCAGCACGGTTGCCTCGCTCCCCTTCGTCGTCACTCGCTTCGTCATGCCCACCGGATGGGAGTGGGGGATCCTCCTGGCAGTGGGGGTGAGCACCCACCTGGGACAGCTCTTCCTGACCATGGGACTGCGGGAGGAGCGGGCGGGCAGGGCCATGGCGGTGGCGTATCTCCAGATCGTCTTTGCCGCCTTCTGGGGTCTCGTCATCTTTGCCGAGATGCCGGATCGATGGACCGTGACCGGCGCCGCCATCATCGTGGCGGCCACCTGGCTGGTGGCCCGGAGCCGGAGGCCCCCACCGGCGCCTGCCCCCACCTGACCAGAACCCGCCCTGATCTGACCAGGGAGATGAACGCCGTTACAGGTGTCAGGCTCGGTATCCATTGACATCGCCATCAGTCATGTTTACAGTGTTCACCATGACTGAACCCCGTGATCGGATCCTGAACTGTGCCTGCGAGCTCTACCTGAAGGATGGCTTCGAAGGCTTTTCCATGCGCAAGCTGGCCCGAAGGGTCGGCGTGACGGCCCCTGCCCTCTACCGTCACTACGAGAACCGGGAGAAGGTCCTTCTGGCCGTGGTGGGACAGGCGCACAACGTGCTTGCCCGGTATCTCTACCGCTCGCTGGCCGGCGAGACCCCCCGGGAGCGTTTCGCCCGGGCCGGTGAGGCGTATCTGGACTTCGCCCTGGACCACCCCCGGTACTTTCAGATGATCTACTCCTTTGCCGAGTTCATGGGGTTGGACGAGGTGCCGGAGGAGGTGGCCGAGGAGACCTGCGCGGTGGAGCGGTTCTGGCACGACCGGGTCCGGGAGTGCGTGGAGGCCGGACTGCTGCGTTCCCATGAACTGGAGGAGATCGGCCTGAGTCTCTGGGCCCACGCCTACGGCCTCATCTCGCTGTATCTGCACGGCATGCTGGATGTGCCCGAAGAGACCTTCCGCCAGATGTACGCCGGTTCGTTCGTTCGACTCCTCAGGGGGATCGCGACCCCGGCCTACGCCTCCGAGCTGGAGGCCGAGCTGGAAGCCGAAGAGGCCCTCCCCGATGCCGGTCCGGTGAAGCCGGCCGCCAAATGAACGTGGCTGAAACCCCCGAACGTGAGGCTCGTAGGGGGAGCATACTGGCTGCTGCAACGGAGAAACGGATGACAACGGAGGCAACGAACCCGATGGATGCGCCGGGACGAACGATCGTGAAGGGAAGCGGTCGGGGGGAGGTAGTCTCTCTGCTCCTTCTCCTCCTGCTTCTGGCTCTTCCCATGGTGGAGTCGGGGCTTCCTGCATCCTGGGGGACGGGTTCTCAGCTCGAGGCGCAGGAACACCCCGGAAGCCTCGAGGAGCTCCTGGGCCTTGCGGGGGTGGAGCCGCGGGAGCTCGGGCTGGAGGAGGCCCTCAGGCTGGCCCTGGATCGCAACCGTGAGCTGAGGGAGGCCCGGCTGGCAGTGGAGGAGGCCGATGGACAGGTCACCGAGGCCTGGAGCAACGTGTATCCCCGGATCGAGGTGAGCGGTGCGCTGACCCGGAACATCTCGCCGCCCGTGAGCTTCCTCCCGGAGATCTTCTTCAACCCGGACGGCGATCCCGACGAGCTGGTTCCGGTGGCCTTCGGGCGCGACAACCAGTGGAGCTCCACCATCTCGCTGGAGCAGCCCATCTTCGAGGCCCGGGCCTTCATCGGCGTGGGAGCGGCGGCGCGCTACCGGGCCCTCCAGGACGAGCAGCTCCGGGGCCGCGTCCACCAGGTGGCGACCCGGGTCCGCGGCGCCTACTACGAGCTCCTGCTGGCCGAAGAGCAGGCCCGTCTCATCGAGCGGTCGGTGGATCGGGTGGTGGAGTCGTTGCAGGAGACCCGGGCCCTGAACCGGGCCGGGATGGCCTCCGACTACGACGTGCTTCGGCTGGAGGTGGAGCTGGCCAACCTGACGCCGGAGCTCCGGCGGGCGGCCAACACCGCGCTCCGGGTGGAGCGGGAGCTCGTCACCGAACTGGACCTGCCCGAAGGTACGAGGCTCACCGTCCAGGGCGCGCTGGCCCGGATGGAGCTGGAGGACCCGGCGGCCAACATCCCGGCGAACCGAGCGCTTCTCGAGCTGACCGGGATCGAGCTCCCGGAGGCGGACGACCACGAAGCGGTGGACGAGCTTCACCGGAGGGCTCGGGTCTCCAGCTCGACGATCCAGCAGGCCGGCCTCAACGAGGAGCTCCGGCGGGCCGAGCTCCGGGTGGAGCAGGCCGAATTTCTGCCCCGGGTGGCCCTCTTTGGCGACTACTCGGTGCAGGCGCAGCAGGACGGCGGGCTGGACTTCTTCGGGACCTCCCGGCAGCGGGGGTACGGTCGAATGGTGGGGATCCGGGTGAGCGTGCCCGTCTTCACCGGATTCCAGCGGTCGGCCCGGACCGACCAGCGGCGTTCTGCCCTCCGGACCGCCCAGCTCCAGACCGAGGTGGCCACCGATCGGCTCCGGGACGACCTGAAGACGGTTCTGGAGGAGGCGGACGAGGCCCGGTATCGGGCCCGGGCCCAGCGCCTGGCGGTGGGGCAGGCCACCCGGGGCTACCAGATGGCTTCGGCGGAGTACCGGGAGGGCACCGCCAGCCAGCTGGAGCTCACGGACGCCGAGGTGGCCCTCCGGCAGAGCGAGTTCAATTACGCCGAGGCCGTCTTCGACTACCTGCAGGCCCGAGCCCGCTTGGATGAGCTGGTGGGAGCGGTGCCCCTCCCCGGTGGATGGTGAACTCTCTGCTCCTGGCGTTGGTCTGAGCCCATGAACTGCATTCCCAATGACGAAAGGTCGAGTCCTATGACGTCGCACAGCCCATACATCGCCCTGGCATCCCTTCTCACCGTCCTGACGGTGGGATGCGGAGGGGCCGAGGTCGACGGCCACGAGGGGGCGACAGGCGAGGGAGAGTCCCGCGCCTCGGCCCGAGTGGTGAACGTGGAGGTGGTGGAGCTGGAGCGACGGTCCTTCACCGAGACCGTCCGGATCACCGGCACGGTGCAGGCCAACCAGGACGTCACGGTCTCGGCCGAGGAGTCGGGAGCGATCCGGGAGATCCTGGTGGAGAAGGGGATGCCGGTGGAGGTGGGCCAGCCCCTGTTCCGGATCGACAGCGCCCTGCTGGCGTCCCAGGTCCGGGAGGCCCGGGCCCGAGCCGAACTGGCCCAGGAGACCTGGGAGCGCCGCAAGAGGCTCTTCGAGGAGGACCGGGTGGGCACCGAGTTGGCCTACCTGGAGGCCCGTTCCGCCGCCGAGCAGGCCGCGGCGCAGCTGGAGACGCTGGAGGAACGGCTCGAGCGCACCGTCATCCGATCGCCCATCAACGGCATCCTGGAGAGCCGGGAGGTGGAGGTGGGCACCATGGTGTCATCGGGCACGCCGGTGGCCCGGGTGGTGCAGGTGGACCCGGTCAAGATCACCGGGGGTGTCCCGGAGCGCTTCGCCGCGGACGTAGGGCGGGGAACCGAGGCCCAGGTGACCTTCGACGTGCTCCGGGATGAGGAATTCAGCGGTCGGCTCAGCTACGCCGGGGCCACGGTGAACCCCCGGAACCGGACCTTTCCGGTGGAGCTGGTGCTCCCGAACCCGGGGCGGGTGGTGAAGCCCGAGATGGTGGCCAATCTGGCCCTCACGCGAAGGGAGCTGGCGGACGCGCTGGTGGTGCCCCAGGACGCGGTGGTCCGTGTCGAGGAGGGCTATGTGGCCTTCGTGGTGGTGGAGCGGGATGGCCGAACGGTGGCCGAGGTCCGGCCCCTGATCCTGGGCGGATCGCAGCGAAACCAGCTGGTGGTGGACGACGGCCTGGAGGCCGGGGATCGGCTCATCGTGGTAGGGCAGCAGCAGGTTGCCCACGGCGATGAGGTGCAGGTGGTGCGAATCCGGGATCTGACCGATGGCTGACCGCGATGATCCGATGAACGAGCGGGACGATTACCGCCCCTCCGTTCCGGTTCTGGACGAGGGGGTTCGGGACATTCCCGAAGACGACCCGGCCTTCCTGGCCCGCTTCAAGGAGTTCGCCCTCACCACCTTCGCGGTGGGCCACCGGACCAGCGTGGTCATCCTCTTTCTGTTCATCACCGTGGCGGGGCTGGTCTCATACCTGAACATCCCCAAGGAGAGCGCACCCCAGATCGCCATCCCCCTCCTGGTGGTGAACACCATGTACCCGGGGGTCTCGCCGGCGGACATGGAGACGCTGGTGACGCGGCCGCTGGAGGACGAGCTGAACACGATCTCCGAGGTCCGGGAGATGACCTCCACCTCCACTGAGGGCTACTCGTCCATCACCGTGGAGTTCTCCACCTCGGTGAACATGGACGAGGCGCTCCAGAAGGTCCGGGAGAAGGTGGACCTGGCAAAGCCCGATCTGCCCTCCGACGCCGAGGAGCCCAGCATCGTGGAGATCGACGTCTCCGAGATGCCCATCATGCAGGTGAATCTGGCCGGGGAGTACGGGCTGGTGCGGCTGCGGGAGATCGCCGAGGAACTGCAGGACCGTCTGGAACAGGTCCCGCAGATCCTCCGGGTGGACCTGCAGGGGGGACTCGAGCGGGAGGTGAAGGTGGACGTGGACCTCCCTCGGCTCAAGTACTACGGGCTGGCCCTCCCGGACGTGGTGGACGCCATTCGCAACGAGAACGTGAACATCCCCGGTGGCTCCATCGAGGTGGGCGCCGTCAACTACCTGGTGCGGGTGGACGGGGAGTTCGTGGATCCGTCCGTCATCGAGGAACTGGTGGTGGGCACCTTCGACGGGCGTGCCGTCTACGTTCGGGATCTCGCGGAGGTCGAGTTCGGCTTTGCCGACCGAACCTCCTTCGCCCGGCTGGACGGAAGTCCGGTGATCACCCTGAGCGTGGTGAAGCGGGCCGGTGAGAACATCATCCAGGCCGCCGACCAGGTGAAGGGGATCATCGCCGAGATGGAGGCCGGGTTTCCCCCCACCACCCAGGTCTCCATCACCTCGGATGAGTCCCGGCAGATTCACCAGATGGTGAGCTCCCTGGAGAACAACATCATCTCCGGGCTGATCCTCATCGTGGCGGTGCTTCTCTTCTTTCTGGGGGTCCGGACCTCGGTCTTCGTGGCGCTGGCCATCCCCACCTCCATGCTCCTGAGCTTCGTGGTCCTGGCGGCGCTGGGGATCACCATGAACATGGTGGTGCTCTTCAGCCTGATCCTGGCGCTGGGCATGCTGGTCGACAACGCCATCGTCATCGTGGAGAACATCTACCGGTACATGGAAGAGGGCTGGAGTTCGACCATGGCCGCCAGGAAGGCCACCGGCGAGGTGGCGCTCCCGGTCATCGCCGCCACCGCCACAACCCTGGGTGCCTTCCTTCCCCTCATGTTCTGGCCCGACGTGGTGGGCGAGTTCATGCGGTACCTTCCCCTGACGCTCATCGTCACCCTCTCCAGCTCGCTCTTCGTGGCGCTGGTGATCCTGCCCACTCTGTGCGCCATCTTCATGCAGGTGGAAGGGCGGCCGAAGCGGCCCATGACTCGCACCGCCCGCCGCACCCTGGTGGGCCTGGCCGCCGCCCTCTTCGTAGGGGTGGCGGTGGTGAACATCCTCACCGCGGTCCTCCTCACCGTTACGGTGCTGGGCCTCTACGCGCTTCACCGTTTCGTGCTGGCACGGGCCGGACAGTGGTTTCAGGCCCGGGGGCTTCCCCGGATCAACGAGTCGTACGAGGGCTCGCTCAGGTGGGCGCTGAACCACCGGGGGGTTGTGCTCGGCCTCTGCGCGCTGGTCTTCGTGGGTACTTTCGCCGCCTTCGTCCCGTTGAACCACGGGGTGGAGTTCTTTCCGGAGGGCATTCCGCCGTCGCAGATCCTGGTGGACATCGAGGCGCCGGTGGGCACCCGGGCCCAGGTCACCGATGAGCTAACCCGCCGGCTGGAGGAGGAGGCCAGGGGCGTGTCCGGCTTCGATGACGTGGAGTCGCTGGTGGCCACCGTGGGAACCGGGGGCGGCGGCATGTTCGGTGCAGGTGGAAGCGGGGCGGAGAACCGGGCCCAGATCACCCTGGCCATGCTGGACTACCAGGACCGAAAACAGGACTCCTTCCTGACGTTGGCCCGGATGCAGGAGGAACTGGGCCGGGAGCTGGCGGGAGCCGAACTCCGCACCGAGGCCCCGGATATGGGTCCCCCCGGGGGCCGTCCGGTGAACATCGAGATCGTGGGCCACGACCCGGCGGTCCTGAAGGAGCTGGCGGACCAGGTGCTGAACATCCTTCGCAACGCTTCGGTGGGAGATCGCCTCGCGGGCCTGGAGAGCGACATGGACGACGCCCGCCCCGAACTCTCGGTGCACGTGGATCGGGAGAAGGCGGCCCTGTACGGACTTTCCACCGCCGAGGTGGGCAATGCCATTCGGGGAGCGATCCAGGGGGTGGAGGCGGCCAGGTACCGGACCGGGAACGACGAGTTCGACATCGTGGTCCGACTGGCCCAGCAGTATCGGGGCGAGCTCTCGGCACTGGAGGACCTGGTGGTCATGGCCGACGGCGGCGACCAGATTCCCCTTCTCTCCGTGGCGGACTGGGAGGTGGACGAGGGTCTGGGGTCGATCCGGCGCAAGGACATGGACCGGATGGCCACCGTCTCGTCGGATGTGCGGGCCGGATACAATCAGAACGCGGTGCTCCGGGAGGTCATGACCACGCTGGCGGAGTTCCAGGCCCAGGAGATTCCACTGGGCTACCAGCTCCGATACACCGGTCAGCTGGAGGACCAGGACGATGCCCAGGAGTTCCTGACCACCGCCTTCCTCATCGCCCTCATGCTCATCGGCTTCATTCTGGTGAGCCAGTTCAACTCGGTGGTGAAGCCGGTGATCATCCTCACCTCGGTGATCATGTCGACGGTGGGGGTGTTTCTCGGACTCATGGTCTTTCAGATGCCTTTCGTGATCATCATGACGGGGGTGGGGATCATCTCGCTGGCGGGAATCGTGGTGAACAACGCCATCGTCCTCATCGACTACATCGACATCCTCCGGGGTCGGGACGGGATGGATCGGCGGGAGGCGCTGGTGCAGGGCGGAATGACCCGGTTTCGGCCGGTGGTGCTCACCGCCATCACCACGGCGCTGGGACTGATTCCCCTGGCCATCGGGCTCAACTTCAACTACCTGGGCCTCTACGGGAGCCTGAGTCCGGAGCTCTACTGGGGAGGGGAGCAGGCGGCGTGGTGGAGCCCCATGGCCATCGCCGTCATCGTGGGGATCGTCTTCGCCACCGTGCTGACCCTGGTGGTCGTCCCGGTCATGTACTCGCTTGTGGATGACATCGCCCTCTGGTTCCAGCGCCACTTCGTCGGCGCGGAGGATGCTGCGGGCCAGGCCGCAGGCGCCCCGAAACCGGCCACCGCGGGAGCCGGTGCCGTGGAGGGGACCTTCCGGGAGGGGAGAGGGTAGCGCGGACGAGCCTCACACTACATGTTTTTAACGCTGGTGGGCCCCCGGACATCAGACGAACGATATCCCGTTTGCCCCCGCAGGGTGCCCCATAGATGACGCCCGTGGCCCGGACCCATGTCCGGATGGCCCGGACAGACCCCAAGGACGAGGGACGATGACCCATTCATTCCGGTTGGACCGGATCGGCTCGATTCCGGCCGGCCTCCCCCTGATGGGGGGACTGTTGCCGGCGGCGCTCCTCTTCCTCCTCCTGGCCCTTCCCCAGGGTGCGTCGGCCCAACTTCAGTCGGATAGCCGGGCGACCTCCCAGAGCCCGCCGCGGGTCTTCCTGGACTGCCAGGACCGGCGGAACTGCGACTTTGATCACTTCCGCACCGAGATTCGCTTCGTCAACTGGGTCCGGGACCGGACCGATGCCGACGTACACGTTCTCTTCACCAGCACCGGACTCCCGGACGGGGGGCGCCAGTACCAGGTGGACTTCGTGGGCCGCGGCGAGATGGCGGGCCGGGATGACGGCCTCACCTACACCTCTGCGGGCACGGACTCGCAGCGGGCCGAGGTGGACGGGGTGACCCAGGCCCTCCGCCTCGGCCTCATTCGCTACGCGGTGGAGGCGGGCGCGACCCAGGGCCTTGAGATCAGCTTCGAGGCGCAGGTCCTGGACGACGACGGGGGGGATGTTGCCGGCAACGGGAACGGACAGGCGTCGGCCTACGATCCCTGGGACTACTGGACGTTCCGCTTCGGGCTTTCAGGCAACATGGACCTGCGGGAGACCCGCACCTCGTCGCGCATCAACCCCAGCCTGAGCGCCAACCGGGTCACCGCCGACTGGAAGGTCAACAGCAACATCTGGGTGAACCTCCGAAGGGACCGGCGGACCCTGGCCAGCGGCGCCGAGATCCGCAACGACGTGAACACCTGGCGGGTCAACGCCCTGGTGGTCCGAAGCGTGTCGGACCACATCTCCGTGGGGATGGACGCCGGAGGCTGGAATTCGGTCTCCAACAACCAGCGCGCCCGGATCTCCATGGCCCCTGCCGTGGAATACAACTACTACCCCTACGAAGAGGCCAACCGGCGGCAGTTGATTGCCCACTACGCCGCCGGCGCCGAGTACTCGGACTACGAAGAGGAGACCGTCTTCGGCGCCACCCGGGAGACGCTGGTGCAGCACCGTCTGGGGGTTCAGTATCGGGCCCGGGAGGAATGGGGGAACGCCGGCGTGGGTTTCGAGAGCGCCCAGTACCTCCACGACATGGACCTCTACTCCTTCGGGTTCAGTGGGGACGTGAGCTACCGGATCACCCGGGGACTGGAGCTGAACGTCTCCGGCGGTGCATCGTTCGTGAACGACAACATCCACACCCCGGTGGAGGATATTCCGGACGAGGACATTCTGTTGGGCCGCCGGGCCCTCCCCTCGTCCTACCAGTATGAGGCCTCGGTAGGCTTCAACTACCGATGGGGCTCCTCGTTCGCCAACATCGTGAACAACAGGTTTCCCCGTTCCGTTCGGTAAGGACCCATGACCTCCTCGGCCTCAGAGACGACAGGCAACGGGGCCGGTCGCCGCGAGGCCGCCGATCCGCAAGAGCTTCTGGAGGACTCCAAGCGCCGCCTTGGGCTGGATCCTACCGAAATCACCCGGCCCGTCCCCGAGCTTCTCCGGTACTATCGGTTCAGTGCGACACTCTCGCTGATCCTGTTTCCCCTCGTCTACCTCCCCCTCCTCTTCCGGTACCGGTCCCTTCGCTACCGCATTGACGATGAAGGGGTCTCCATGTCCTGGGGCATCCTGAACAAGCGGGAGGTCTTCCTGACCTTTCGGCGCCTCCAGGACATCCAGATGACCCAGGGATTCATTCAGCGAAAGTTCGGACTGGCCGACCTTCACCTCCATACGGCGTCCGGTAGCGCCGGAGCCGAGATGAAGCTGGAGGGCCTCCCGGATCCCGAGGCGTTCCGGGACTACCTGTACGCTCGGATGCGAGGAGCGGAGGACCGGGCCAACGGGTCACCCACCTACGATGACGATGCCCCTTCGCCCGATGGCGAGGTCTCTTCGTCCGTCTCGGCTGAGGCCACCTCCGGAACGGCGCCGACAGCCTCCCAGGGGGCCAGCCATTCTGCCGCCCAGTCCGGAGGAGCGGAGGCCCTTCGGGCGGAAGCCCTGGCGTTGCTCCAGGAGATCCGGGATGAGCTCCGGCGGGTCAACGAACGATCGTCGGATGCCGAGGATCCAGGGGCATGACGGAGGTACCACCCCCCGCCCATGACGCCGATGCCCCCGCCCATGACGCCGATGCCCACGCCCATGAGTCCCGTGAGCCGTCCGGGGCCTCCGTGCCCGCTTATGCAGGTCTTCAGAGGCTTCTCTTCAACGTCCTGAAGGTACCCCTGGACCCGCCCGAACCTCCCCCCGGACGCCCCGGGTGGACCCGGGCCTTCCGTCCCGATCCCGCCTACCTGAGCTACCTGAGGCTCGGGGCCCTCGTCATGTTCCTGATCCTGGGGCCCGTCCTCCTCTTCGTGGTCATGTTGATACTGCTCGGGTCGGAGTTCCACATTGCGGGGGTCCTCCTTGCACTTCTGGTCCTGGGTGTCGGGGGGCTCCTCCTGCTGTCCCAGTTCGTCGGGATCCGGCTGGGCTACGACGCCACCTGGTACGTCATGACGGACGAGGCCGTCCGGAACCGCCGGGGACTCTGGGTCGTGAAGGAGAACACGGTCAGCTTCGACAACGTGCAGAACCTGAGCGTTCGCCAGGGACCCATCCAACGCTACTTCGGGATCGAGGACCTGGTGGTGGAGACCGCCGCCTCGGGCGCCGCTTCGTCGAACGACCAGGGCTCCCAGGCCCAGAGCCTCCAGATCGTGGGGATCCGGAACGCCGCCGAGCTGCGGGACCGGATATCCGAGCGGATGCGTTTCAGCGGAGGGACCGGACTGGGGCGGGAGGGCATCCGAGAAGCCGCGGATATTCCGGGAATGCAGGCCCCGGGGGCCGTCCTCGGTCCCGCCCACCTGGCCCTCCTCCGGGAGATCCGGGACGAAATCCGTCGGCTCTCTCCGAGCTGATCTGGGAGTGATAGAGCCTTCGGTCCGGATTGATGTGAGATCCAGCCGATGAACGATCTTCACGCCGTCGGTTACCGGCTCATCACCCTCCTGCAGCAAGCCCGCTCCGATGCGCTGGATGGCGTCATGCTCGGGCTCACCTTCCTGGGCGACGAGCCCTTCTACCTTCTCCTGATCCCCATCCTCTACTGGACGATGGACCGGGCCGTGGCGTTGCGGCTGACCGTGCTCCTCCTGGTGTCCACCTGGATCAACGGTGTAGGGAAGGCGCTGGTGGACCTCCCCCGCCCCTCGTCCGCCGAAGTGGCGGTCCTCGCGGAGGAGTCGGCCGGAGGCGTGCCCAGCGGTCATGCCCAGAATGCCGTGGTCGTCTGGGGCTACCTGGCTTCCCTCCGACCCGGCGTGTGGACGGTGGCGGCGGCGGCGTTGGCGGCCCTGGCCATCGGGACGAGCCGTCTGTATCTGGGAGTTCACTTCCCCCATGACCTGGTGGTGGGCTGGGCGCTGGGCCTGGTCCTCCTCTTCTTGTTTCTGCGGCTGCACGCCAGGGTGGAGGACGGGCTGGCCGCATTTCTGCCGGCGCCCTCGCCCAGAGGCTGGGCCCTCCTTCTCCTTCTCGGAGGAGGAATCCCACTCGCCATGCTCCTCCTCTATCGGGAGCACGAGGCCCTTGCGGCCGCGGCGGCGCTCCTGGGAGCGGGCCTGGGCGCGGTCTGGGAGCGCACCCGGATCCGGTTTTCGGCTCGGGGACCCCTCCTCCACCTGGCGCCAAGGTTGGTGCTGGGACTCGGGGTGGCTCTCCTGATCTGGATGGGGCTGAGGGAGCCCCTGGCCGTTCTGGGGGAACCGGGCCGGATTCTTCGCTACGCCCTCCTGGGGCTGTGGATCACGGCCGGCGCACCCGTCAGCTTCCTGGTTCTGGGCATCGGCGAACGGGAGGCCGCCAGATAGTCCCACCTGAACATTCCTCCGGCTCGCGCCGGGACCGAACCTCCTGAGGACGATCACCTTCGCCCCGGGAGGCCAGCATGCCCCAGTCATCCACCCCCCGTCTCGTGCTCATGCGGAGCACCCAGGGCCAGATCCTGGCCCGCGCCCGAGGATACGATCGAGAGGTCATCACCCGCCTGAAGCAGGTCCCCGGCCGACGCTGGGATCCCCGGCACAAGCTCTGGATTATCCCGCCCACCATCCAGGCCCGGGAGGCCCTCGAAGCCCAGTTCCCCGAGGTGTCCATCCCGCCACGCCGTCGCCCGAGCGAGACCGCCGCCGATTCTCAGGACCGGACCCACCCCCCGAGCCCCCCTTCGTCCCCCGATGCACAGAGCCCACCCGCCAAGGAACGAGCCGCCCTCCTGAGACGGATGATGGAGCTCATGGTCCTGGAGAGGTTTTCACCTCGCTCCCGGAAGGTCTACCAGGGCCACGCACGCCGCTTCCTGGAGTGGCTTCCCGGGGACCCCTTCCAGTTCACGGCCCGGGACGTCCGCAGGTACGTGACCCACCAGGTGGAGGAGCGGGGGGTGTCCCGCTCGACCCACAGCCAGATCCTGAGCGCCATCCGGTTCCTGGCCCGCAAGGTGCTCGAGAGACCCGAACCCATCGCCGACCTTCCCACTCCCAAGAAGCGGAAGCGGCTGCCCGTGGTTCTCTCCCGGGAGGAGGTGGCCCGGATCATCGACAGCGTGCGGAACCCGAGCCACCAGGCGATCATCATGCTCCTCTACTCCAGCGGGCTCCGGGTGAGCGAGCTCGTCCGGCTCCGGCCCGACGACCTGGATCGGGATCGCGGCGTGATCCGGGTTCGGAGCGGGAAGGGGGACAAGGACCGCTACACCCTGCTCTCGGAGCGGGCGACCGCGGCGGTGGACGTGCACCTGGGCCCCTGGAAGCTCCGCGACGAGTCGCCTCGCTGGCTCTTCCCTGGAAAGGGTCCCGGGCGTCACATACATCAACGGACCGTCCAGAAGGTGGTGTCCAGAGCCGGTCGGAGGGCGGGAGTCGAAAAGCGGGTCACCCCCCACGTGCTGCGCCACAGCTTCGCCACCCACCTCCTGGAAGCCGGCACTGATCTTCGCTACATCCAGGAACTCCTGGGCCACGCCTCATCCCGCACCACTGAGATCTACACCCACGTCAGCAACCAGACCCTGGCCACCATCCCGAACCCCCTGGACGACGCATGACGCCGCGGGCGCCCACGTCCCTCCGGTTGTCGCGCCTGCATCTCGGCCGGCACGCTCATGCCCCCCGACCGCACCCCTCCGCCCCTGGTGGATCCTGCGGTGCTGGCGTCAAGAATGCCGGTGGCCTATAGTGAAGGTTGAGAACCGGGCTGGACGAAGAGGGAATCCGGTTCGGGTGAGGCTGGCGTTGCAAGGGCGCAATCCGCACGCCCCCCCCCACCTCCGCCCGTATCGAACACGAACACCTATGCGTCCGACCATGCGCCGTCCGCACCAACCAGCCCCAGTGCTACACACTTACGGCGAAACGGGGTGGTTCGGGGACGCGAGACGCGGCCCAGGTCAACACGGCGGGAACGGGTTGGATAGGGATCAAGAGACGCGCTTTCCAGACCACAACTCCGGAAGTCCCCTCCGCCCCGAACCCGACCAGCCCCCCGCCAACCCGGAGTTATGCGCCAGCCGCCCCAATGCCCTCGGGCATGGATCGGGCAGGGAACCGTTGCCCGCATCCGGGCAGCCGCCCCGCGAAATGGTCCAGGCGGAAGCGAGTATGGGTTCGGACCCTCCC
>PWLA01000141.1 GCA_003559555.1 Gemmatimonadota bacterium
CCTCTTCCGGGACCTGGACCGGATGGCCGATCGAATCCAGGAACTGGAGGGCCGGGCCGATGCGGCCCGGGAGCTGGACGAGATGGACCTGGACGGGAGCGGCTCCACCGGCGGGCCTCCCTCGGACGAGGAGCTGGAGGCCCGCCTGGAGGTGTTGAAGCGCCGGATGGGAAGGGAGTGAAGGAGGGGTGGCAGAAGTTCGTTTCCTGCAGTAGCTTTTCTGGTCATGGAGTCGCGTTCACTCACCATGCCAACGACACGGGCGGGTGCCGGAAGGCCTGCTCGGCTCAGCATTTGACGGGTTGACTATGGAAAACTGGATCGGAGTCGGTGTCTGGATCGTCGTGGGGGCCCTGGTGGGGCTGGCCATGAAACTCCTCATCAGGCGGCCGGAGGAGCAGCCCGGGCACACGTTGATCCTGGCCATCTTCGGCTCCTTCGGCGCTGTGATTGGAGGAATGCTGGGCGTCGGGCTCCTCCACTTCGACAACCCCACCGCGCTGAGTTTCGGGGGAATCGCCGGGGCCGTGGTGCTGGCCGCCATCATGACCTGGACATACCGCTGGGGCGTCCGGACCATGATCTGAGGCTGGCACGACACCATGGACCCCCCGACCCGCTTCGTCCGATCCCGCCTGGACCGGTTTCAGCAGGAGCTCTTCGAGTTTCTTCGGATCCCGTCGGTGAGCGCCCGCTCGGAGCACCGGGCCGACACCAGACGGGCGGGCCAGTGGGTCGTGGATCAGATGGCGGCGGCCGGCCTGGAAGCCGAGCTCATCGACACCGACGGCCACCCCATCGCCGTGGGTGAGTGGCGGGGAGCCGGAAAAGAAGCGCCAACCCTGCTCGTCTACGGTCATTACGATGTCCAGCCCGTGGAGCCGCTGGCACTCTGGACGTCACCCCCCTTTGAACCCGAAGTTCGGGAAGGTCGCATCTACGCCCGGGGAACGTCCGACGACAAGGGTCAGCTCTTTCTTCACCTGAAGGCCATTGAGGCCCTCCTGGAGACCCGAGGCGAGCTACCAGTGAACGTGGTGGTCCTGGCCGAAGGAGAGGAGGAGGTGGGGTCCCCGAACCTCCTGCCCTTCGTGGAAGCCCACCGGGATCGCCTGGCTTGCGACGCGGTGGTCATCTCCGATTCACAGATGTTCGCGCCCGGGCAGCCCTCGCTCCTCTTTTCGCTCCGGGGGCTCAGCTACCTGGAGATCCGGGTCCGAAGCGCCGCCTCCGATCTCCACTCGGGAAGCTACGGAGGGGCGGTGCCGAACCCGGCCGCAGTCCTGGCGTCCATCCTGGCCTCCCTCCACGACGATCAGGGGCGAGTGGCCGTGGAGGGCTTCTACGACAGCGTCGTGGAATGGGACGAGGAGACCCGGCGGCAGATCCGGGACCTTCCCTTCGACGAGAAAGGCTTCCAGGAAGGGGTGGGGGCCCGGGGACTCGGGGGGGAGAAGGGCTTCTCCACTCTGGAGCGCCTCTGGATCCGCCCCACCTGTGAGGTGAACGGCCTCCTCTCGGGCTACACCGGCGAAGGCGCCAAGACCGTGCTCCCGGCCGAGGCCATGGCGAAGGTGAGCTGCCGGCTGGTCCCGGACCAGGACCCCGGCGAGGTGGCCCGGCTCATCCGTCGGCACGTGGCCCGGGTGACACCGGACACGGTGGAGGTGGAGATCCAGGAACTGCATCAGGGTCTCCCGTGGCGGGGACGTCCGGACGGGCCGTGGTTCCAGGCCGCCCGGGAGGCCCTCCGGGCGACCTTCGGAACGGAGCCGGTCCTCACCGGGGAGGGGGGATCCATCCCCATCGTACCCGACTTTGAGCGGGTGTTGGGCGCACCGGCGATCCTCCTGGGGTTTGCCCTGCCCGGCTGCAACATGCACGCGCCGGACGAGTGGTTTCCGGTGGACCACCTGGAGCTGGGCACCCTCACCCTGGTGGACTTCTACCGTCGACTGGGAGACATGAGCGGCGACGAGTAGCGGAGCCCGCGCCTGTCGTCGGCTCTATTGGCCGGCGACCCTGTCGGCCGGCGTGGGCTCGGGCGGCCCCACCATGGCGGCGGCGCGGAGGAGGGCCCGGGCCTTGTTCAGCGTCTCTTCGTACTCCCGCGCCGGGTTCGAATCGGCCACCACGCCCGCTCCGGCCTGCACGAAGGCCCGGTCTCCGTGCACCAGAACCGTGCGGATGGCGATGGCGGTGTCCATGTTCATCCCACCGTACCCCAGGTAGCCCACGGCCCCGGCATAGGGTCCGCGTCGGACCGGCTCCAGCTCCTCGATGATCTCCATGGCCCGGATCTTCGGGGCGCCTGAGACGGTGCCGGCGGGAAAGCATGCTCTCAGAACGTCCATGGCCGTCAGACCCTCCTTCAGCTCCCCCTCTACCTGGGAGCAGAGGTGCATGACGTGAGAATACCGTTCCACCACCATGAGTTCGGGGACGCGGACCGTTCCATACCGAGAGACGCGCCCCACGTCGTTGCGACCCAGGTCCACCAGCATCCGGTGCTCGGCCAGCTCCTTCTCGTCTGCCGCCAGTTCCGCTGCCAGAGCTTCGTCCTCCGACGGTGAACGACCCCGCCTCCGGGTCCCGGCAATGGGTCGCACCGTGATGGTTCCCTCCTCCACCCGGGTGAGAACCTCCGGAGAGGCGCCCACCAGGGTCACGCCGTCCATTTCCAGAAAGTAGAGGTACGGGGACGGGTTGAGGGAGCGGAGCGCCCGGTAGAGGTCGAAGGCCCCCGCCTCCAGCTCCACGTCCAGTCGTTGGCTCAACACCACCTGAAAGGCGTCTCCGGCCCGGATGTACTCCCGGATCCGCTCCACCGCCGCCTCGAACTCGTCCTTCTCCATGGTGCTCCGGAGGGGAGGATCCTCCCGGGGCTCGACGCTGAGGGCCAGGGGCTCGGGGCCGGGGCTGCCGGCCAGACGATCCACGGTACGGCGGAGGGCCTCCCGAGTAGCCTCGTAACGCTCCCGAAGCTCCTCCCGGGTCTGGTCGCCGCTCACCGGCACGGCCCGAATGGCCATGGCTCTGCCCAGGAGGTTGTCGATGGCCAGGACCACATCGGTGAACACCACCTGGGCATCCGGGAGCTCCAGGTCGGTTCGGGCGTGCTCCGGAATCCGCTCGATCTGGCGAACCACGTCATAACCGAAATAGCCCACGGCTCCTCCCCAGAACCGGGGGAGCCCTGGGACCTCCACCGGTCTCCTGCGGCGCAGCCGCTCGTCCAGATCCGCCAGCGGGTCATCCGTCTCGATGGATTGCCACCCCTCCCCGGGCGACCACCACTCGGCCCTTCCACCGCTCAATCTCCAGGCGGCCGAAGGCTCGGTGCCCAGAAAGGTGTACCTGGCCCACTTCTCCCCCCCGATGACCGATTCCAGGAGGAAGCCGAAGTGTGGCCGCGCCAGCTTGTGGTAGGCCGTGACCGCCGTCTCCGTGTCGAAGAGGAATTCGGTCCTGACCGGCACCACACCGCCTTGCCCGGCCAGGTCGCAGAAATCCTCGAAGGAGGGAACTAGGTCCATGGTCGATTCCCGATGGCGATGATGCGAGGGGGCCCAGAACGACACGCGGACCGATCGTCGGAGCCCAGGGAGCCTGGAATGTCCCCGGGGTTTCCGGCGATGTCAATGTGAGGCGGAGCCCTCGGCGTCCGACTCCGAAAGGCGCAGTGCCACCGGACCTGTCGGCAGGGGACGCAGGCCGCCAGGTACGACAGGGTCACGAGCCAGGAGACTACGGACCCTCGGGTCGCCGGAGGGAGGCGTCCGGGGCGGCAGTGTGGCCAGCACCACCATCTGATCCAAAGGCAGGCGTTCCAGAAGGGGCATCAGCGGATCGGAGCCCCGCTCGTCGAGCCCTCTCAGGAGGAGTCCCGCCGGGACCGGAAGGCGCCGGGCCCAGGCCTCCTCCCAGAGTGCGAGTTGGAGAACCATGGCCACACCGGCGGCCTCACTGGGGGTGCATGCCCGCGGGACCATGCCGTCCACCACCCACAGGCTGCCTGAGGCCTCCACCGTCAGCCCGGAGAGCCGGCCTTCCGACCAGCGACGAAGATGGTTTCCGGCACGCCGAAGCAGCGGCCGGAAGCGGGGGTCGTCCGGGGGGAGGCCCGGACCGCCACCCGGCGAGGGGGCCGTCGTGTCCGGCGCCGGCTCACCGTCGACTGGATCCGGTCCCCCCGTCGGTTGCGGGGGGACGGTGGCACGCTCCGACGCCGGACGCCCCTGCACCTGCTGGGCCAGATCGTTCACCCTGGCCCGAAGTCGGAGGGCCCGGCCCTCCAGCTCCTTCAGCTCGTCGGGCCGATCCTCCAGTTGCTCCCGACGCCGCTTCCACCACTTCCCATCCTGGACCAGCGTCTCCCACTCCTCCTGCAACCGGGAGCGGAGCCTGTCCCGGACCTCGTTCAGGGGCTGGGCGCAGGTGGGACAGGAGGCGTCGGTGCCGTCAAGTGCCGAGAGTCGGCGTCGGAGGAGGCGGGCCTGGTCCCGGTAGTACTGGAGCCGGGTCTCGGCTTCCTGCCGATCACTGGCCCATTGCAGGGTTCGCACCTCCGCCTCCCCTTCCGCCTCGATCCAGTCCTCCCTGGCTGCCCGGAGGACCGCCTCCAGCTCCCTGGAGGCGGGTTCGACGGCCCTGGCGGGCTCGGCAGAGTCGGCGGCAGGACGTGAATCCGCGGAACTCGGGTCCGGGGAAGACGACGCCTCGCCGTCCTGCATCTCCAGCCAGGCCGCCAGGAGCTCGCGGACCGGACCCCCTTCCCAGAGGAGTCGACCCGGGGAAGTGGGCTCCAGCCCCACCGCCCCGGCGATCTCCTCTCCCATGCGCTCCAGCTCGGAGATCTCCTCGGCGGTGACCAGGTGGACGCCCTGGTGCTCCCTCCACAGTCGGGAGGGCAGATCGGGGACATCGCCGCCTCTCGATGATCCTCCAGGACCCCGGGCTCCATCATCCTTCCATGGGAGGGGAGCGGGACGATGCGTCGGAGCCTCTTCGTCGAGGTTGCGGGCCCCGGAGGGGGAGCCCGGTGGACCTCCATCAGCCAGGCGCGGGTCCGCCTCCCGTGCCTGGTCACCGTTTGGAGGGCTGAAGGGACCCGACACCCGGATCTCCAGGTGGGCGGCACGACGCTTCAGCGCCTCCAAGAGCCCGGCCTCAACCCCCTCCTCCGGCCTCGTCAGGCTTCCTTCCAGCCTGACTCGAACCAGCTTGCCCCGAATTCCTCCCGGGATCCCCTCCAGGAGGTGGCGGAGCCTTCGGGTCCCGGGCTCCGGATCGGCGGGGTCGCACCGGATGGGAGCCAGATCCACCACGGGTCGGGTGCGAATCGGATGAAACTCCCCCTGCCCCTTCTCCAGGTCGAAGACCATGAAGCCCTTCTCCTCGGTGGCCTGGGCCCAGGGGTCCCATCCGATCCGCTCCAGTGACCCGGCCGTCCTCACCCGTTCGTGGTGGATCGTCGCCGCATGGCCTCCACCCAGAGCCACATAGTCCCATTCGTCAGGATCCAGCGGCAGCCCGTCTGCATCATCTCCAGGTGATCCGCGAAGGAGCAGGAGGTTCATTCTGGCGTCGCGGTCCGGCCGCAGCTCTGGCCTTGGCGGTCCCTGCGCCGCCCGGTGGGGGACCAGAAGTGCGTGGATGCCGGTGTCCCGGAAGCGCACCGCCCGGGCCGCGCCGGCGGCCGCTTCGATCCCCGGCAGGGTATCCAGGACCGCCACCGGCCCGGGATCCGCCGGCGCACGAGGGGTGTCGCGCTCCCCGGCGATGACCAGCACCGACACCCCGGGGACCAGCGCCTGGAGAGTCCGGATCCCCCGGGTGAGCGTCAGGAAGGCCGTGGATGGAGGGTCGGGTCGATGGAAGAGGTCGCCGGTGATGAGAACCATGTTCGGCTCCAGGCGAGCGGCCTCCTGGATCGCCCGATGGAAAACCGAGGCCACGTCCCGCTCGCGTCGGTTCCATCCCCGCTCGATGCCCGGAAAGGCCCGGAAGCCCAGGTGGAGATCCGAAAGGTGCACGAGCCGACCGCTCACGCCTCGGCCTCCTTCGAACCCTCGCCTGCATCCAGGACCACCCTCAGGTAGCCGTCGACCCGGTCGGGCCACCCGGTGGACCGCCCTCCGCCCAGGACCACAAAGGCCGGGCGGGAGCCCGGCTCCGGCCGGCTGCGGACCCAGGGCCCGTGGAATTCGACAGGGAGCTCCTCGTCCTCATCCCGGCTCATGCGACCGGCCACGTAGAGGGACGTGCGGGAAACGTGGCGCGCCATCTGCCGAACCCGATCCAGGAGAGGGCCGCAGCTGCCCCCGTCCTGAAGCGGCCCCACGATGAGGACTCCCTCGGGACGAATCGCCGACACGAGTCTCGACAAGGCACCGGGCGGGAGCCGGAAGGCGGCGGGCGTCGGTGCCAGCGCCAGGGTGTCCAGGACCACCAGGTCGAAGGAGGTCGGAGGGAGATGGTCGGAGCTGCCTGTGAGGGTCTCCTCCACCGGCACCGACTGCAGGATCACCTGCGCCGACTCCGACTCCGAAGCTGCCTGGGCAGATCGGACCAACCCCGGCTCACCCACCCGCCGGATCAGCTCCTCCACACCCGCCAGGAGGCCCGGGCTCCCTTCCATGACGTGGATCCCGGCCGTCCCTTCCTGTGCCCCACCGCTCACCCGGGCTCCGGCCAGGTGCAGTGCCAGGGGGAGCCGGCCCACCCCCAGGAAGAGGGCTCTCCCCCGGTCCGACTCGATCCAGCCGTCGATCCCCTCGATGAGGGCCCGGTCCACCGGAAGGAAGGGCCCCCCATCGGGAGCCACCGCCCCTCGCACCCTTCCCTGGTCCATGAGAACGTAGCGGGACCGCTCCGGGCGCCCGCCCACCCAGGCCTGAAGGTGCTCCTGACCTGTGGCATGGCCTCCATCGCCGGAAAGCGGCTGTGCCCAGACCAGCCGCTGGAGCGACCGGCCCTGCAGAAGGGCACCGGACGAAGCCACCACCAGGGCCAAGAGGAGAAGCGCCGCCGGGGAGCCCAGGAGGGGAAAGAGGACCAGGCCGGTGAGGAGCACGCCTGCCGCTCCGCCCAGGAGCGCCGCCGGACCCGCCCGGGTGAAGCCGCGACCCTCGGGGAGGAGCGACAGGGATCCCACCACGGCCCCGGCGCCGAAGAGGGGGAGGGCGGCCAGAACCGCCAGTCCCAGCCCCTGCCCCAGAGCCGGGGCACCGAAGCCGGCGAACCATTCCCACGCCATGGAGAAGAGCACCGCCATGGTCACCGCCACCAGAACGATGAGCCACCGACGCCGCAGCGATTCCACGGGATCGGTCTCCGGCGACCGGATGCCGTAGACCACCCCCAGGGCCATGGATCCCAGTTGGGTCGCCAGAACCACCACCAGCGCCGAGAGAAAGCCAGGGCCGCTGTAGAGGAGAAGGCCTGCCGCCATGAGGGCGACGATCCCCATGGCCACCCCCAGGAGGAAGGGGGAGACCCCGCGGATCCATCGGCCTCCCCTCATGGACACACGGTCCCGTACGCTCCCCGATAGAAGACGAGCGGCTCCTCTCCCTCTCCGCCGCCGCAGCGCTCAACCTCCCCGATGAGGAGCAGGTGGTCACCGGCCTCCACCTCCTTCCAGACCCGGCAATCCAACCACGCCAGCGCCTCCTCCAGAATCGGCGCCCCGGTTTCTTCCGTCCGGATGGGCACGCCGGCAAAGCGCTCGGCCCTGGTCTCGGCGGCGAATCGGCGGGCCAGACCTTTCTGCGAGGCGCCCAGAAAGGAAAGGGCGAAGACGCCGCTCTCCCGAAGCGCCGGGAGGGAGGAGGAGGCATGGTCCACACCGACCAGGACCAGAAGCGGATCCAGGGAGACCGAAACCACCGCATTGGCGGTAAATCCCAGCGTCTGGCCGTCCCCATCACGGCCCGTCACCACCGCCACGCCGGTAGCGAAGTGTCCCATGACCTGCCGGAAGCGCTCTTGGTCGGTCATCCCATCCGTTCCATCGTCGGTTCTCCGCTTTGCGTTACCCCTCGGTCGTGGGTAGCTTCTGGAGTGGCCTTCGCTGGCCCGGGGACTCGTTTTTCGCACCCCGCCCACCTGCATTCGACCCCCAACTGAAACACCATGCGTGCCAAGGGTTTCTTGCCCCTCATCCTCGTGCTGATCATAACCGCGTCCGCAGGGTGCGACAACGTGGAATGGGATGGCACCGAGATCCGTATCGAGCCGCCGCCGCCCTCCCCCGCAACCCTGGAGGCCGAACGAGCGGAGGCCGAAGAGGAGGAGGAGGAGATGCTGGAGCCCGTCTCCCTCTCCCCCCTGGTCTATCTGGTGCAGCGGACGGACCCTGGCGAGCCTCCGGAGACCGGAGACGGGGCGACGTCTGCCCGTGACGCCACCCTCCTTCCGGTGGCGCAGCTTACCGGAAACGGCTACTCGCCCCTCCCGGACCCGGCCGAGACCCCCGATCTCGTGGAGCGCTTCCCGCTGGAGCGATGGGAGCCGGAAACCGAGTTCGTCGTCTTCAGTCAGGGTGCACCGGTGGGCCGCTTCATCGCCGACGGATCCAGCCGGCTCGACGAGACCTTCTGCCTGGCCCGGGCCCGGGGCTCGGGGATCCTCCACGTCCGGCCGGGGGCCGCGAGCGAGGAACGGTTCCTGGCCCTTCGCCGGGATGACCTTCCGGACGTCCCCTCCGCCCTGACGCCGCACCCGGGCTTCGAGGTCACCGACGAGTTCCGGAATCGGTCGCTGGACGCCGCTCGCACCCTCATCCCCCGTCTGGGCGTTCCGTGGCCCCCCTCGGTCCTGGGGATCCGCCGCCGGATCGACGCATTCACCGCCGGTGAGTCCCGTCGAGCCGTGGCGGCGTCCTTCGTGTTCGGCGACGACCTGCAGGTGGGCTCCCCGCAGCCCACCGGGTACTCCCTGTTTCTGATCGCCGCCGAGGAGGACGACGAGTTCAGCCCCGTCTTCTCCTGGTACCAAAGCGCCGATGCCGGGCCAAAAGCCTTCCCGGGGTTTCTGGCAGCCGCCGACCTTCGGCAGATGGGCGAGCCCGATATCCTCCTGGAGGTCTTCGGCCAGGAGGCCCGTTGGCTCGCCTTCCTGGGGTGGGAGGGCGAAGCGCGACAGCTGGTGTACCAGGACCCCTGTGGGGTGGACCCGGTGGCGGGTGCCCTGCAGGATCACCCCTGATGAACCCTCTGCGCGACTTCCTTTCGCCCGGTCTGCCCCTGGGCCTGGTAGCGATCCTCCTGCTGGTGGGATGCCAGGACCCCGATCCGTCTGCCGGACAGGACGACCGGGAGATGACGCCCCCCGAGGCCCACACGCCCCCAGACCGCCAGGATCCCACCACGACTCCCGAGGAGGAGGGCTGGCCGCGGACCCTCCAGGATCAGGCCGGACGAACCCTGGAGCTGACCCACCCTCCCACTCGGATCGTCTCGCTGGTCCCCGCAGCCACCGCCATCCTCCTGGAGCTGGGAGCCACGGACAGGCTGGTGGGCCGGACCGATTACGACGATGCGCCCACCCTGGAGGACGTGCCATCGGTGGGAGGCGGGCTGAATCCCAGCATCGAGCGTCTGGTGGTCCTTGAGCCGGAGCTCGTGGTCCGCTTCGAAGGGCAACAGGACCGGGCCACCCCCCGGGCACTGGACCGGGCCGGCATCACCCACCTGGCCGTCCGCCCCGATGGGATCGACGACATCAGGGAGATGGCCCTCCTCCTGGGTCGGGCCCTGGGACGGATGGAGCGGGCCCGAGAACTCCTGACTCGGATGGACCAGGAGCTGGAGGAGGTACGGGACCGGGTGGCCCACGCTCCCCGGCCCCGGGTGGCCTTCCTCCTGGGGGGCGATCCGCCCTGGGTGGTGGGGCCGGGCACCTTCCTGCACGAGCTCCTGGAGATCGCCGGCGGGGAGAACGCGCTGGCAGAGTTGGAAGCGCCCCTCTACGCCCCCGTCTCGGTGGAGGAGATCCTGCGTCAGGAGGTCGACCTGATCCTGGCGCTGGAGGGCGCTCAGATCCCCTCGGCACTCCGCCGGCTGCCCCTGGTCCAGTTGCCTGAGGGTGTACAGTCGCCAGGAGTGGACATCGGACGGTCCGCCCGGGAGATCAGCCGAAAACTACACCCGGAGGAGTGGCGGTGAGAGGTCTCGTGGCCGGAGCAATTCTCCTGGTCGCCGTCGTCCTGGCCGTCTTCTTCTCGGTGCGATACGGCGCAGTGCACCTGAGCACCCACGATGTCCTTCAGTCACTCCTGGGGGAGGGAGGAGCCACGGAGAGCTTCATCGTCCTGGAACACCTCCTCCCCCGTGCCCTCCTGGGCGTCCTGGTGGGAGGAGGGCTGGCGCTGGCCGGGGCCGTCTTCCAGGCCCTTCTCCGAAACCCCCTGGCCGAACCCTACATTCTGGGCATCTCCGGTGGCGCGGCGGCAGGCGCGGTCCTGGCCCTGGCGCTAGGGCTGACTTCGGCTGTCTCGTGGCTGCTTCCAGGGGCGGCCTTCGCCGGAGCCCTCCTGGCCATCGCCCTGGTCTTCGGTGTCGCCATCTCGGCAGACCGGCGCCTCGACGTCCGGGTCCTTCTCCTCTCGGGGGTGGTGGTGGGCGCTTTCTTCTCGGCCTGCATTGCCCTGATCCTGGCCCTGGCGGAAGCCGAGATGGTCCGGAGCGCCGTACTCTGGATGATGGGGAGCCTGGCCGGGGCCACCTGGCGAAGCGTCGGGGTCGTGGCCGCCTACACCCTTCCGGCCTGTCTCCTCCTTCTGGCCCTGGCCCGGGCGCTGAACCTCATGTCCATTGGCGAGGAAACGGCCAGTTATCTGGGCACCGAGGTGGAGACGGTGAAGCGCCTGGCCTATGGGGTGGCCTCGATGGTGGCGGCCGCCGGGGTGGCCTTCGCAGGGGTCATCGGCTTCGTGGGGCTGGTGATTCCCCACGGCGTCCGGTTGGTCATGGGATCGGACCACCGGATTCTCCTCCCCCTCTCGTTTCTGGCCGGCGGCGCCTTTCTGACCCTGGCCGATCTGCTGGCCCGGGTGCTGCTGTCACCGGCCGAGATCCCCATCGGTGTGGTCACCGCCTTCGTGGGGGTGCCCTTCTTTCTGGTGCTGTTGCGCCGGAGTCTGAGGGCATGATTTCATGACGTTCGAAACCCGCTCCCTCTCGGTGCGCTACCGGCCCGACGCAGCCCGGGCCCTGGACGAAGTGTCCATGCACGTCCCCGACGGAACCCTGTACGCCGTCCTGGGACCCAACGGGTCCGGCAAGTCGACGCTCATGAGGGCCCTGCTGGGCACGGTCAAGCCGGAAGCGGGCGAGGCCCGGGTGGGAGACCGGCCGGTGGGCCAGTGGAAGCGACGGGAGCTGGCCCGGGCCGTGGGCGCGGTGAGCCAGCGGGAATCCACCGCCTTCCCCATCAGCGTCCGGGGCCTGGTGGAGATGGGTCGCTACCCCCACCTGGGACCGCTGCGCTCCATGACCGGGGAGGACCGGGCGGCTGTGGACGCCGCCCTGGAGCGATGCCTCATCCGGGATCTGGCGGATCGCCCGGTGGGCACCCTATCGGGGGGGGAATTCCAGCGAACCCGAATCGCCCGAGCCCTGGCTCAGACTCCCTCGGCGCTGGTCCTGGACGAGCCCACCGCCTCGCTGGACATCCGGCACGAGATGGGGATCCTGGGTCTGCTCCGGCGCTCCGCCGACGAGGGCGTCACCGTCGTCCTGGTGACCCATCACCTGAACCTGGCGGCCCGATTCGCGGACCGGCTCCTCCTCCTGGGAGAGGGGCGGGTCGCTGCCGAGGGAACCGTAGCCGAGGTCTTCCGGGCCCCGGTCCTGGAGAAGGTCTACGGATGGCCTCTCTCAGTGACCCGCGATCCGGTGAGCGGGAGCCCCATGGTGACGCCCCTGGATGA
The DNA here is from genome assembly GCA_003559555.1 of Gemmatimonadota bacterium. GTDB lineage: Bacteria > Gemmatimonadota > Gemmatimonadetes > Longimicrobiales > Gaopeijiaceae > PWLA01. The sequence goes on from PWLA01000141.1 coordinate 11,936, forward strand.
TCACTCCTCCAGGAGCCGCCGGTAGCTCTCGTAGCGCTCCTGCGGGATGGCTCCGGCCTCCAGGGCCGACTTCACGGCGCAGTCGGGCTCGTGGACGTGTGAGCAGCGCCTGAACCGGCAGCTCCCCTCCACCTGTCGGAATTCGGGGAAGTTCGCGTCCATGTCCTCTGGCTCGATCCCCCACGCCGTCACCTCGGAGAACCCCGGGGTGTCGATGATCCGGATGTCGGTGTCGAGGATCAGGAGTCGGGCCGCCACAGTGGTGTGCCGACCCCGGCCCTGCCGACGGCTCACCGTCCGGGTAGGCAGTTCCAGGCTCGGGTCCAGGGCGTTCAGGAGGCTCGACTTGCCCACCCCTGAGGGGCCCACCAGCGCGCTGAGCCGACCCTCCAGAGCCCGGATCAGGTCATCCAGGCCCTCTCCGGTCGCCGCCGAGCAGAGCACCACCGGGTACCCGATCTCCCGGTACATCTGCACCGCCGGGGCCACCAACGAGCTGCCGTTCTCCAGGTCCATCTTGTTGATGACCAGCAGAGGATCGATGAAGCAGCTCTCGGCCAGGACCAGGAATCGGTCGGAGATCTCGTGCTGGAAGGGGGGCTCGGCGGCGGACATGACCACGACCACCTGATCGATGTTGGCGGCCACCACCCGGGGCCGCCGTCCCCGGGGCCCGGCCCGAATCAACTCCCGCTCCCGCTCCATCACCGACTCGATGACCCACCCTTCATCGTCGTCAACCGGCTCCACATGCACCCGATCACCGGCCACCACCCGATCGCCCGTGCGGGCCTCCTGCTTGATCCGGCCCCGGAGGAATGCCGTGATCCGCTGGCCGGCGTCCAGGAGAATTCGGTAGCGGCCCCCCACGGCCTCCAGCACCATCCCCTTCCCGGCACTGGCCGCGGCGCTGGACTGGGCGCCGGACTGGGCACTGGACTCGGCGGCTCCTGAACGCAAAACGCCCCGACCCACCTCGGTGCGCTGGGCATCCGGGGCAGGACGGGGCGTGGAGTGGTCCGCCTCTCCTGACATTCAGCGGTGAATGCGGGTCACTCTGGCATCCTCAGGCGGCGAAGGACTCCAGGGCGTCACCCTTTCCACCCTCGCGAAGCCTGCGCAGGGCCCGATCCCGGAGCTGACGAATCCGCTCCCGGGTGACACCCAGCATGTTGCCGATCTCCTCCAGGGTGTGTTCGCGCTCGCCGTCCAGTCCAAAGTAGAGGCGCAGGACCTTGGCGTCACGGGGTTCCAGGGTATCCAGGGCCGATGTGACGGCCTCGGTGAGGAGACGCGACTCCACATCCTGCTCCGGCTCGGCCGCCTCCTCGTTGATGAAGCGCTCCACGAGCTGCGAGTCCTCCGAGTCTCCGATGGGCGCATCGAGACGGATCTCAGCTGCATTCAGCGTCTGAAGCGACTCGATGAGCTCGGGGGTGAGGTCGGTGGCCGCACTCAACTCCTCGGGATTGGGGTCCCGACCCAGCTCCTGCTTGAGGCGCTCCTTCTCGCGGAAGATGCGGGCCAGATCCGACGCCCGGTTCAGCGGAACCCGGACGGAGCGTCCGTGGTTGGCCAGAGCCGCCAGAATGGCCTGCCGGATCCACCAGACCGCGTAGGAGATGAACTTGACACCCTGCTCTGGATCGAACTTCCGGGCGGCCGTCACCAGACCCACGTTCCCCTCCTGGATCAGGTCGGTGAGGGACACGCCGCGATTCTGGTACTTCTTTGCCACACTGATCACAAAACGGAGGTTGGCGCGGGCCAGCTCCTGGACCGCGTCCTCGTCTCCGGCCTGCGCACGGGCACCCAGCTCCTTCTCCCGGTCGGGAGTGATGAGTTCGTGCCGGCTTACGTCCCGGAGGTACTGATCCAGGGCGGTCTGCTCCTCGACGCTCCCGTCGAAGCCTCCGAGCCCCTTCTTTTTCTTTTTGCCCTTCCGGCGGCTCTTTGTGCTGGTCGCCATCGCTTTATCTATTCTCCTTCTCGTCCCGTTTCCAGTGGACTCCGGCCCGCCTGGGCAGGAAGTTCGTGTTCCGGGTGCTCAAGTTCGGGGCGAGACGTTACGTCTCTCTCCCGCGTCTCAGATCTGGTTCTACCCCGCCCCCGGCCCGCAGGTCCAGAGCCCTTTAAGGTATCAGTGGACCTTCTTGAAGTCCAGGGCATGGGCCCACTCTGGCCCGAATTTGCCGGGTGTGTGGGTCGCTTCGGACCCGACTCTCCAGTTCAAGCCCTTCCACGCGTCGGCACCTCGCCGAAGGACGCATCGTAACCCTTCCACTGACCCGAGTTCCCCACGGTCCGGGTGTGCATTCCAGAGCGCCGCACGAGGTCCATCCAACTCTCCCTCCTCCTTCGACCCGGGACCCCTATTGCTGCAGGCGCTGCAGTACCTGTCGAGGGTCCAGTCGACGTCTCTCGAGGGTGAAGATCCTCAAGACCCTGGTGGTACCGTAGAGCTCCCGCGCCACCAGGGGAAGGTCGATGACCCCGGGCAGGCCCCGCTCCCCCAGACGCTGCACCCGTCCGCCCCGGCGCTCCACCAGGAGATCCAGCTCGAGCATCCGGCGCTTGGTGGGAAAGTCGATCATGACCTCGCCCCGGGCCAACGCCAGCTCCAGGGCCAGCTCGTCCTCCATGGCCCGCCGTCGCTCCCCCTCCCAGGAGACCCACTCCGGAATCTCCACTCCCTCCAGCTCCGGCGCGGTGAGCTCCAGGGCTCGCTTGGGAAGCTTTCGGTTTCGCAGCGCCGGGATCCATCGTTCGCCGATGCGGCGGGCCGCGTCACCCTCCGAGGCCAGGCTCCGCCGACGGATGTCGTGGAGAAGCTCCTCGTCGGTGGGTCCCACCAGCTCGGCAGGCGTCAGGAGGCCCTCCCGGACGGCCTCCCCCACGATCCGCTTGTAGAGCGCGGTGGCAGCGCGCACCGCGTGATGCCAGTACACGTTTCTGAACATCTGGTACTTGGCGAAGAGAAGGGACTCCAGGGCGCTGATGGCCTTCTCCTGACCCCCCACCTCCAGCCGGCCCGTCTGCGGATCTTCAAGGAGAACGAGACCCTGCAGGAGCCGGTCCACATCCACCTCACCGTACGGGACCCCGCAGAAGCGGGCGTCGCGCCGAAGGTACTCCATCTTGTCCAGGTCCAGGCTTCCGCTCACCAGTCCCTGCAGGGGGTCTTCGCCCTTGCCCAGGATGAGGTCGTAGATCCGGCCCGCCGCATCCGGCCCCAGGGGAGCCATGGCCTCCTGGAGCTCCTGGGACTGAAAGAACTGGGCGCTCACCGCCTCGTGGTCACCCGGGAGGCGGTCGGCTTCCAGCTCCTCGAGGGCGTGGGAGAAGGCGTAGTGGCCGATGTCGTGGAGGAGGGCCGCATAAGGAATGAGCTCGGTCTCCGGATCCCGTTCCCGCACCCGCTGGTCCCGCTCCGCCAGCAGGCGAAGGGCGGTGCGAGCCAGATGGTAGACCCCCAGGGCGTGGTCGAAGCGGGTGTGGGTGGCCCCGGGGTAGACCAGGTGCCCGAACCCGAGCTGGCGAATGTAGCGCAGTCGCTGGAAGGCGGGTGTATCCACGATGCGGACGGCCACCGGGTCCAACCGGATGGTGTTCCACATGGGGTCGCGCACGATACGGAATTTCTCGTCCGGGCTCATGAACCGAGTCTATCTGTCTGAAAGAGCCGCAGCAATGGCAATTCGGGAGGATCCGCGGCGGCGACCCCGCTCATGGAGCTGTACGGGTCGGGGACCGGGCCCTATACTTGTATTCGCACCCGAACAGAAGGCGAACCTCCGCGATGGCCTCTTCACTCCAGATCCTCCGCCCCGACCTCCGCCGGAGGGTGACCTCCGACGCCGAGAATCGGCCGGGCGTCTACCGGTTTCTGGGGCCTCGAGGTGAGGTCCTCTACATCGGAAAGTCGGTCCGGGTTCGTACCCGCCTCCTCTCGTATTTCCGGGGGGAGAAGGGTGGGAAGGAAGCCGAGCTCCTCCGCACCGCACGGGATGTGGAATGGGACTACGCCCCCAACGAATTCGAGGCACTGCTCCGGGAGCTGCGACTGATCCAGTCGTTCAGACCCCGCTTCAACGTGCGGCACCGCCGGCGCCGAAGGTTCTCGTGGATCCGGATCACCCCGGGTCCGGCCCCTCGGCTGGCGGCCACCCGGTCTCCCCGAGCGGACGGAAGCCGGTATTTCGGCCCCTTCCCCGCATCTCGCCAGCTCCCCCGAACCCTGGGAGAGCTGGCCCACGCCATCGGCCTCCGGGACTGTCCCGACACCACCCCCATCCACTTCGCCGACCAGCTGGATCTCCTGGGCGCGCTCCGAACACCCGCCTGCATCCGGGGAGAGGTGGGCAGCTGTCCCGCTCCCTGCGCAGCGCTCTGCACGCGGGCGGAGTACCGGGAAGGTGTCCAGCGAGCCGAAGCCTTCCTGGCCGGGGAATCGGACGAGCCGGTGCGCCTGATTCGAACCCGGATGGAGAGCGCAGCCCGAGCCCGGGAGTTCGAGCGAGCCGCCCGGCTCCGGGACCGGGCCCAGCGGCTGGAGGAACTGCAGGAGCGAGTGGTGGAGTTTCGCCACTACCTGGAGAGGCTCTCCTTTATCTACCATGTTCCCGGCCAGGGGCCCGGGGAGGACCGGGACTACCTCATCGTGGAGGGACGGGTGCGCCACACCTTCCGGGACCGGGAGGGGCCGGATCAGGGGCTCCAGGAGCCGGCGCTCCGACGGATCCGCGGCATCATGCAGGAGCCCCCCATCCATCCCTGGAGCCTCTCAGCCACCCAGCGCGAGGAGCTCTTCCTGGTCATCCGCTGGTTTCGCCGGCATCCGGAGGAGCTGGCCCGCACCCATCCCCTGGAAAGCAGTCTGATCGACGCCCGTTCCGAGCTCAGCCGTCAGCCCCCGCCAACTCCCGGATGATCCGGTATTCCTTCTCCCGCACCGGCTGAACGGACAGCCTCATGCGCCGCACCAGCACCATGTCTTCCAGCTCCGGGTGATCCTTGATCTCCTTCAGGGGAACGAGCCGGGGGAACTCCTCCACGAACTGCACGTCCACCAGGAACCAGCGGGGTTCCTCGCGGGTGGCCTTCTGGTCGAAGTAGCGGCTTTCCGGGTCGAACTGGGTGGGATCCGGATAGGGCTCCGATGCCACCCGGGCCACACCTACCACGCCGGACGGACGGGCGTTGGAATGGTAGTAGAGGACGAGGTCGCCGGGGCTCATCCCGTCTCGCATGTGGTTGCGGGCCTCGTAGTTCCGCACCCCGACCCACCGGGTCGTTCCGTCTCGCTCCAGATCCCTGATGGAATACTCGTCCTCCTCGCTCTTCATGAGCCAGTACTTCCGGGCCGTCATGCACACTCCTCGTGGTTGGTCGTGGGGGTCGATCTCGTGGAATTCGAGGGGCTGAAGCCCCTCGGCCGGTGTCAGGCCCGGCTACCAGATGAGGTGGAACTGCTCCTGTCTTCGGAAGACCCAGTGTCGCTGGCCGGCTTCGTCCAGGTAGGCCTCCTCCTCCTGGCGACACTGCACCGGGGTGTCGTCCCACTCGGGGATGGGGACGGTGGCCTGCAGCTCGATGGAATGCCAGGTGGACGCTCTCAAGGCCACATCCCCCCGCACCGGGACTCCTTCCTGGGCGTCCCAACGACCGATGAGGGGGCCGGCGCCGTGTCCATGATCCCCGATGGGATGCGTATAGACCGTGCCGTCGATCCCCTCCTCCTCCAACCGGGCCAGGGTGGCGGCCAGGATCTCGTTGCCGGTCCGGCCCGGCTCCATCTCCTCAAGGAGCAGGTCCTGCATGCGGTTCGAGGTGGCCAGGCAGCGCCGGAGTCCCTCGGGCACCTCGCGCTCACCCTCCCGTAGGACGTACCCGTTGTGCTGGGTGTCGGTGGTGAGCCCCATGAAGTCGAGCCCCACGTCGGTCCAGATCAGGTCTCCCCGCTGGATCACCACCGGGCCCGAGGTGGGGACCTCCCCGGCGCGCTGCACCGCCACCGAAGGCTGAAACCACGTCGCCATGCCCATCTCCCGGATCTTTTCCCGGAACCACCAGACCACGTCCTGGGTGGTGGTCACGCCCGGTTCGATGACCGCGTTGGAGAAGGCTTCGGAGATCATGGCGTGGACCGTCTCCATCATCTGCCGGTAGCGGGGCATCATCTCGGGAATCCGGATAGCCAGATAGTCGATGGCGAGTCGCGGTTCGGTCTTGACCCGGTCCACGTACGGTCCCAGGGCCCGCTCCAGCGCCTCCCGCTCGCCTGCGTGGAGCCCGTCGGCGAAGGCGTGTTCTTCGTGGATGTTCAGGACGATGTTCTCCGGATCCCGCTCCTCGATGAGCTCCCGGAAAAGGCGCCACTGCTCGTCTCCCCAGAGCTCGGCTTCTTCGCCGGTGGGGGCGGGACGCTCCGAGCGGTACATGGTGTAGAGGCCGCCCTGGGTCGTCCCGCCCAGCGCCAGACGCTCCACCCCCAGCTCCGGCCCCCTGTCATGAAACACGTAGATGGAACGTCGCCGGGCGGCGAAGGTGGTGGGCGAGGTGATGGCGAAGAAGACCGGATCCTCGGCGTACTCCCGCTGGGAGATGATCCACATCTCCACCCCGTACTCCCGCATGAGCTCGGGCAGCACCCGGGTGACCCGCTCCTCCACCCACCGCTGTTGTTCGGCGGCCTGCTCCCTGAGCGAAGGGAAGGCGTGGTACCGAGCCGGCGCCAGCGCCTCGTCCGGGACCTGGGCCGGCGCCTGGGCCTCAGCGGTCCCCGGCAGGGCCCATACCACCAGTGTCAGAAGCACTGCGGCTACAGGCGTGACAATAGACGAGGGCATGCGAGCCTCCAATCGGGCAGGGTGGACAGGGCCCCGGCAGCTGGCCTCAGTGAGTGGGGCCGGCCTCCTGGATCTCCTCTGGGACCTCCCCTGCGTACTTGCGGAAGTTGTCCCGGAACATGTCGGCAAGCTTACGGGCTGCCGCGTCGTAGGCATCGGCGTCGCCCCAGGTCTTCCGGGGGTGCAGGAGCTCATCCGGCACCCCTTCCACCCGAACCGGCACGTGGAGGCCGAAGATGGGATCCGTCCGGGTCTCCGCGTCGGTGAGCTCTCCATTCAGCGCCGCCTCGACCATGCGGCGGGTGTAAGGAAGCTTGATCCGGTTTCCCACCCCGTAGCCTCCACCGGACCATCCGGTGTTCACCAGCCAGACTGCCGATCCGTGCTCACGGAGCTTGGCCCCCAGCATCTTGGCGTAGTCGCCGGGATGGCGCGGCAGGAAGGGCGCCCCGAAGCAGGCCGAAAAGGCCGCTTTGGGCTCGGTCACACCCCGCTCCGTCCCGGCTACCTTGGCGGTATAGCCCGAAAGGAAGTGGTACATGGCCTGGGTCGGGGTGAGTCGGGAGATGGGAGGAAGGACCCCGAAGGCATCGCAGGTCAGGAAGACCACGTGCTCCGGGTGGCCACCCCGTCCGGGAATCACGGCATTGGGGATGTAGTGGATGGGGTACGAGGCTCGGGTATTCTCGGTGATGCTCTCCTCAGAGTAGCTCACCTCCCGGGTCAGGGGAGCCAGGACCACGTTCTCCAGGATGGTCCCGAACATGCGGGTGGCCTGGAAAATCTCGGGTTCGGCTTCGGGCGAGAGGTTGATCACCTTGGCGTAGCAGCCCCCCTCGAAGTTGAACACTCCGTCGGGGCCCCAGCCGTGCTCGTCATCACCGATGAGCCCCCGGGACGGATCGGCGGAGAGGGTCGTCTTCCCGGTACCGGACAGGCCGAAGAAGAGGGCCACGTCATCGCCTTCGCCCACGTTCGCGGAGCAGTGCATGGGGAGAATGCCCTGTTCCGGAAGGAGGTAGTTGAGCACCGAGAAGATGGACTTCTTGATCTCTCCCGCGTACCGGGTGCCCCCGATGAGAACCTCCCGTTCGGTGAAGTTCACCACCACGAAGGTTCCGGAACGGGTTCCGTGCACGTCCGGATCCGCCGACAGCTCTGGCGCGTGCAGCACGGTGAAGTCCGGTCGGGCCTCGGCCAGCTCCTCCGGAGTCAACCGCAGGAACATGTTGTATGCAAACAGGTTGTGCCATGCGCTGGGCGTCACCACCCGAACGCCGAGCCCTGCCTCCGGATCCTCGCCCGCCCGGGCATCCCGAACGAAGAGCTCCCGCTGGTTCAGGTGCTCCACCACCAGCTCCCGGAGCTCGCGATAGGCCTCCGGGTCCATGGGAACGTTCACCCGGCCCCAGTCCACCGGCGCTTCGGTGGTTTCGTCCCTGACCGTGTACTTGTCATTGGGCGAGCGCCCGGTATGGGGCGCGGTGAGCGTGGTGAACCCCCCCATGTGCGCGAGCCGGCCTTCCCCCCGCTGGAGGGCGGCCTCGTAGAGCTCCGCCGGAGACAGATTCCAGTGCACGGAATGGGATGGTGCCAGCCCGTGAAGGTCGAGGCCGTGGCGACTGGCCACACCCCCGTTGGCTCCGGAGGGGGAATCCTTCTCTATCGTCATGATGTCAGATCCTCATGGATTGGGTCTTTTTCGTTCGGTCCGTCGACGACCCCGAGCCGCGACGGGCCTCTAAGTCTAAGTCTGGCCAGAACGCTGCTGTGCGTCCACCGACGCGATGGTCGTGAGGTTCAACACGTCCTGCGTGGTGCTGCCGCGCTGGAGGACCTGGACCGGCCGGGCCATGCCCAGAAGCACAGGCCCGATGACCTCTGCGTCGCTGAGCTTTCCCACCAGCTTGTAGGCTGTGTTGGCAGCGCTCAGGTTCGGAAACACCAGGATGTTCGCCGGCTCCTTCAGGTCGCTGAACGGATACGTCCCCGCGAGGATGCGTGCGTCCACCGCGGTGTCGGCCTGCATCTCGCCGTCCACCTGCAGCTCCGGCGCCAGTTCCTTGATCCGTCTCACCGCCCGACGGACGTTCTGGGAGGCGTCGCTCCGGGCCGATCCGAAGTTGGAGAAGGAGAGCATGGCGATCCGGGGCTCCAGGCCCAACCCCCGCACGAAGCGAGCGGTGAGCAGGGCCACCTCGGCCAGCGTCTCATGGGTGGGATCGATGTTCACCGTGGTATCGGCAAAGAAGAGGAGATCCTGATCCCGCCGGGCGATCATGTGGAGCCCCGCCACCCGGTTCACCCCTTCGGCGGTCCCCACCACCTCCAGGGAAGGTCGAATCACCTCGGGGTAGTTCGAGTCCACGCCACCCACCAGGGCGTCGGCGTCACCCCGTCGCACCATCATGCTGGCAAAGTAGATGGGCTTGTACAGGTTGGAGCGAGCTTCGGCCAGCGTAAGCCCCTTCCGCTTTCGCAGCTCGTAGAGCTCGTCCGCGTAGGCGTATCGCTTCTCGTCCTCCAGGGCCGGGTGGACGATCTCAACTCCGGAGAGATCCACACCAAGCTCCCGGGCCTGGGGCTCGATCTTCTGAGGCTTCCCGATGAGGACCGGGTGGGCCACACCCTCCTCCACGATCTGGGCCGCGGCCCGGATGACCCGGTCGGTCTGTCCATCCACCAGGACCACCCGCCCGGGGTTCGCCCGAGCCTGGGACGTGAGCCAACGCATGACCTCGCGCCCCGGCCCCAGCGAGGCCATGAGGCGATCCCGGTATCCGTCCATCTCCAGCTCGGTCCGGGCCACGCCGGTCTCCATGGCCGCTCGGGCCACCGCCGGTGCCACGTAGAAGAGAACCCGGGGGTCGAAGGGCTTGGGGATGATGTAGTCGGGACCGAAGCGAAACTCCTCGTCGGCGTAGGCCGAGGCCACCGACTCGGGCACCTCCGAGCGGGCCAGCTCGGCCAGCGCCTCGGTGGCCGCCATCATCATCTCGGCATTGATCTCCCGGGCCCGGACATCCAGGGCACCCCTGAAGAGGAAGGGGAAGCCCAGGACATTGTTCACCTGGTTGGGGTAGTCGGACCGACCCGTCGCCATGATGGCGTCATCCCGGATTCTGGCCACTTCCTCGGGGAGGATCTCCGGGTCGGGGTTGGCCAGGGCGAAGATGATGGGCCGGGGCCCCATGCTCGCGATCTGGTCAGGTGTCACCGCGCCCTGCACCGAGAGGCCCACGAAGACATCGGCTCCCTCCATGACGTCGTCCAGGGTTCGGTAGGGGGTGTCGTGGGCGAAGCGGGCCTTGTACTCGTTCATGCCGTCGGTGCGCCCGGCGTGGATCACCCCGTCGGAATCCACCTGGAAGATCTGCTCCCGGGGCACGCCCAAACGGACCAGGTGCCCGGCGGTGGAGAGGGCCGCGGCTCCTGCGCCGGCAAAGACCACCCGGATCTCGTCCAGCTCCTTTTCGACCAGGCGGAGGGCGTTCAGGAGACCCGCCCCGGCAATGATGGCGGTGCCGTGCTGGTCGTCGTGGAAGACGGGGATGTCCAGCGTTCGCTTGAGCTCCTCCTCAACCCTGAAGCAGTCCGGGGCCCGGATGTCCTCCAGGTTGATCCCTCCCACGGTGGGCTCCAGGAGCTGGCAGAAGCGGATGAGCTCGTCCGGGTCCTCGGTATCCACCTCGATGTCGAAGACGTCGATCCCGGCAAACCGTTTGAAGAGGACGCCCTTGCCCTCCATCACCGGCTTGGACGCCAGAGCTCCGATGTTGCCCAGACCCAGCACGGCGGTTCCGTTGGATACCACGGCCACCAGGTTCCCTCGAGCGGTGTAGAGAAATGCGGCGTTCGGGTCCTTCTCGATCTCCCGACACGGCTCGGCCACTCCAGGGCTGTATGCCAGAGCCAGTTCCTGCTGGGTGGCCAACGGCTTGGTGGCAACCACCTCGATCTTTCCGGGCCGGTCCCGGGCGTGGTAGTCGAGGGCGTCCTGTCGGCTTTGGCTCATGATCCGTCGGCTGATGGAGGATCGGGAAACCAGCGGGTCGGATGTTGAACGATGGCTCGCTGGGGAGGTGGGATGAAGGTAGGATAGGGTATCCGAGCGGAAGGGGAGTGTCAAACCCCGGACCACCCCCTGGGCCCTGGGGGTATCAGGTTGCCTCAGGGCAACTCCGGGCGACCCTCCCGGGTCCACCGTACTCCCGTTCTGCCAGCATGAGCCTGATCTTCTCCCTCCTTTTCCTGGTCCAGGCCCTCCCGGCCGACTCCCTTGACGGACCCGATCCGGTGCCACCTGCCGATCCCTGTCCCCAGGGTGAGATCTCCCACATCTTCATCGACAACCATTCGATCTTCGATCCGGCGAGGCTGCCCGACGACGATCGGATCCGCTGGGCCTACGTCCTGGCCAACCGGATCCACATGCGTACCCGTGCCGACTTCATCCGCGATGAACTCCTCTTCAGGGAGGGAGACTGCCTGGACCCGGAGGCCATCCGGGAGACGGCCCGCGTGCTCCGGGAGTTCCGCTTCATCGCCGGCGCCGATGTCTTCGATGTGGAACAGCCCGACGGGTCGAGCCACGTCGTCGTGGACACCCGGGACGAATGGAGCACCAAGTTGGCCCTCTCGGTTCGTTTCGACGAGGGGCTCCGCCTGGAGGGAGGGTCCCTGGTCGAGGAGAATCTCATGGGCCGGGGGATCAGCGCAGGGGCGTTCTGGATCTCCAGGGAGCAACAACGGAGCGTGGGAGCGTTGGCCGAGATCCCCCGGGTGGCCCAGACGAACTGGGACGTGCGGGCCGCAGTGGCCAGCACCCGGATCGGTGAAATGCTGGATCAGGCCGTCATCTACCCCTTTCAAGGGGAACGGGTGGGAACGGCCTTTCGCCAGGAGGTGTCGCATCGGCGGGACCTCTTCAGCTACGTCCTCCCCGCCGAGACCCGCAACGCTGACGGGGACCTCCTCTCGCATTTTCTCCTGCCCGTGGTGGAGCAGAGGCTGCAGGTTGGGATGAGCCATCGCTTCGGCGAGCCCGGGAGCTTTCTCATCGCCGGCGGGGGCGTCTCCTATGAGCGGATCCACCCCAGCGGCCTGGAGTCGGTCCGGGCCGTTCGGGGGCGGGAGTTCGCCGAGCATGTCCCGGTGGACGCCGCGCTGGCCGCGCCGCTGGCCTCGCAGCTCCACGCCCGCAGGGCCTTTCGAATCAACCTTCGAGGTGGAGTCCGGCAGATCCGTTTCGCCGAGCGGCGGGGGCTGGACACGGTGGACGGCGTCCAGGATCTCCCCCTGGGGCGGGAGGCGATCCTCACCCTGGGCCGGAGCGTGGGCTCCACTGGCCCGGATCGCCCGCCCGATCTCCTGGCCAGGGTGAACCTCTTCCGGGGCGGAGAGTTGGGCCCCATCCTCTCCTTCGCCACCCTGGCCGGCGAAGCGCGGCGGGAGGCCGGCGTAGGCGGCACCCGGGGATGGCGGGACACGCTGCTGGAGTTTCAGACTCACAACTACTGGCACCCCGAGGGCCCCGGCTCTCCCACGGTGCTCCTCCGGGTGGCGGCTCAGGGAGGCTGGAGGACCGACGCACCCTTCCAGCTCACCCTGGGGGGGCCCGATGGCATACGCGGCTACTCCGACACCGCTCTTCCGGGAGCACGGCGGGCGGTGGCCTCCGCCGAGGGCCGCTGGAAACTCCCCAACCCCCTGGCGGATTTCATGGATCTGGGGATGACCGTCTTCGGAGACACCGGCCGGATGTGGGCCGGCGACGTTCCATTCGGGACCGACACGGGATGGAGGAGTTCGGTGGGAGCCGGCCTCCGGGTCGGATTCCCCGCCGGGAGCGCCTCGGTCATCCGGGTGGACGTGGCCATCCCCACCGATGGCGCCGGCCCGCGTTCCCCCATCGTGAGGATCTCGGCCCGGGAATGGCTGGGACTCCTGGACGACACCCGGAGCCGTCAGCTCCTCCGGAGTCGCCGTAGCGGGCTGACCCCGGACTACAGTGGGGTGGTTCAGAACCGGAGGCCGCCGGGATGACCCCACCGGCTCCGCCGCCCCTGCCCCACCCCTTTCAGCGTCTCCCGCAACGCCTGGATCGCGCCGAGATCCTGGATGAGCAGGTGGGGGTCTCGCCAGACCAATTGGCCCGAAGCCTGGCTGCTATGACCACGGTGAACCACTGGCTCGGCGGAACCGGTCCGCTCCTCGGGCACCTCCGTCGCCTGGTCCGGTCCCACGGGCTTCGAACCCTCTCTCTTCTGGACGTGGGAGTGGGCAATGCCCAGGTCCCCCGGACCCTCCAGGAGCGCCTCGCCCGGGAGGGCGTGGAGTTGAGCTGGGTGGGGGTGGACCGGAGCCGGCCGGTGCTCCGGATTGCCCAACAGGAGAGTGGAAGAGCCACTGATCTGGTGCAAGCTGATGGGCTCACTCTGCCCTTTCCGACCGAAAGCTTCGACGTCGTTACCTCGAGCCTCACCCTGCACCACCTCTCCGGCGCGCAGGCCGAGGCGCTTCTGGCGGAGGCGGCCCGGGTGGCCCGTCGGGCCGTCGTCATGTCCGACCTTGAGCGGCACCCCGCCAACTACCTGGGCGCCCGGATCCTGGGACTCACTCTCTGGCGGCAGGATCCCATCACCCGCTACGACGGGCCGGTTTCGGTCCTGCGCTCCTTCAGCCGGGACGAGCTCCTGGCCCGGGCCCGCACCGCACCCTTCCGCCAGGTGTCGGTCCACCGTCACCTCCCCTTCCGCCTGGTCCTGGTGGGGAGGACGGATTGAGTGGCCTGCGCCGGACGGATACGGCTCTCGATGCCCAGGTCATGATCGTGGGTGGAGGGCCCGCCGGTGCCGTCACCGCCCTCCTCCTGGCTCGCCTTGGGTGGGAAGTGGAGCTGGTGGACCGGGCTCGATTTCCCCGGAGCAAGGCCTGTGGCGAATGCCTGAACCCTGGGGGCGTGGAACTCCTGGCGGAACTGGATCTGCTCGAGCCGGTCCTGGCCACCTCCCCCGCCGTCCTGGAGGGCTGGGATCTGGCCCTCCCCGGCAACGGGCGCTGGCAACCGCCGGCCCGGGGCAGGTTCCGGGGTGGCCATCGGGGTCTGGGGATCTGCCGCAGGACCTTCGATGCCGCCCTCCTCCAGCAGGCTCGGGTCGCAGGGGTCCGGGTCCGGGAGGGCGTCCGGGTGGTGGATGTGCGGCCCGGGGCTCCGGACCGAGCCGCCGCCGTTGCACTGGTCCAGTCCGGGGAGACCCGGGAGTGGCGACGGGCGAGGGTCCTCATCGGAGCCGACGGCCTGAACTCCAGGGTCCGAACCGCCGTGGGGCTGGCCCGGCCGGTGGTGCCCCCTCCCAAGGCCTCCCTCACGTGGCGAATCCGTGGACGGGGCCCGACCCGGGCGCAGGGCCGCCTCCTCCTGGGTCCACACTTCACCGTGGGGCTGGCGCCGGTGCCGGGACCCGACCAGGTGCACTGGAACGCCACCCTGGTGGTGACCGGCGAGGCAGACCGGCAGGATCTTCACCGCTCGGGCTGGCCCCGGATGGCGGACGCGCTGCAGGGCGTCCCAGGGGGCTGGACTGAGGAGCCGGCGGTGGTGGCCGGTCCCTGGGGCTCCGGGAGCTTCCATCGCCCGGTCTCGGCAGCTCACCGCCACCGCACCCTTCTGGTGGGCGACGCCGCCGGCTACTTCGACCCGCTCACGGGCCAGGGGATCTATCGGGCACTTCTGGGGGCTCGACTGGCCGCCATGACCATCGACCGGGGTCTGACAGGTGGCGCCATGAGAAGAGCCGACGTGGCCGCCCTTGCCCCGTACGGGCCCCGCCTTGTCTCTTCTCTCCGGACGGGGAGATGGTTGCAGAAGACGGTGGAGGGGGTGGTGTCCCGATCGTTCTTCCGCCAGCTCTGCCTCGGGGGACTCCGGTACCTGCCCCGGGCCTCGAGCTGGCTCATTCACCTCACCGGCGACCGCCCCCCGAGCCTCCTCCCGGGCCACGCCCCGTCCGGGCCTCTGCACCCATCACAGGAAGATTCATGAAGACCATCGATGAGCACGTAGCTGAAGCGCCTCCCGACATCTGCTTCGAGGTGGCTGCCGATGTGGAGGACTGGCCCCGAATCCTTCCCCACTATCGGTGGGTGCGTTTCCACGAGAAGGAGGGGTTCGCTTCAGGCGTCGTGGAAATGGCGGCATGGCGGCCCTTCCCCTTCTTCCGATATCCCACCTGGTGGGTATCCGAAATGGAGCACGACCCGGACGCCCGGACGGTGACCTACCGTCACATCGATGGCATCACCCGGGAAATGGACGTGGTCTGGGAGGTCAACGCCATGGACCAGGGGCGCAGTCATCTTCGCATCGTCCACGAATGGGACGGCCCGCGCTGGCCCCTCATCGGTGGCATCGCGGCGAATATGGTCATCGGTCCCGCGTTCATCTCCCACATCGCCGGCAGAACCCTGGCTGGTGTGGTTCGTGAGGCGGAACGGAGAGCCCGGTCATGAATCTCTCGTCCCTCCGGCCTCCTGGCCGGGAGGTGGTGGTCACCGGCGTTGGAATCATCACCGCCTCGGGAACGGGCCGGGAAGCCTTCTGGGCAAACCTGAAGAAGGGCGTCTCGCCAGTGGGTCCCGTGACCCGCTTCGACGCCTCCGACTTCGGCTCCCGCATCGCGGTGGAAATCCCCGAGTTCGAGCCCCGGGACTACATGGAGCGGAACCGGGCTCGACGGCTGGACCGATTCGGGCAATTGACCCTGGCCACCACCCGCCTGGCCCTGGACGATGCCGGGCTGGAGCCCGAAAACGTGCGCCCCGAACGAGTGGGCGTACAGATGGGGTCGGCGCTGGGCGGGATCGCCCATGCGGAGATCCAGACGGGCCGGTTTCTGGAGCGGGGGCTCAGGGGGGTGGATCCCCGCCTCGCCCTCACCGTATTCTGCGGAGCCGGGAGCTGCAATGTGGCCATCGAGTTCGATTTCCGGGGACCCAATTCCACCAACGCCATGAGCTGCGCTTCGGGCACCATCGCGGTGGGCGACGGCTTCCGGCTCATCCGGGAGGGGGCGGCGGACGTGGTCGTGTCTGGTGGCGTGGAGGCTCCCCTGGCCCCGCTCACCTTCGGCTCCTTCGCCCTGATCCGGGCCATGAGCACCCGAAACGACGACCCCGCCCGGGCCTACCGGCCCTTCGACGCCGACCGGGACGGCTTCATCATGGGCGAGGGCGCCGGCATCCTGATCCTGGAGGAGCGGGAGCATGCACTGGCCAGGGGGGCCCGGATCTACGCCCGGATCTCGGGCTACGGAACCACCAATGACGCGCACCACATGACCGCCCCTCGTCCCGACGCCAGCGAGGCCGCCCGGGCCATGACCGAGGCATTGGCCTCGGCCCGGCTGGGCCCGGAGGCGGTGGATTACGTGAATGCACACGGCTCGTCCACCCCCCTGAACGACGGCACCGAGTCCGTGGCGATCCGACGGATATTGGGCGACCGGGCTCCCTACGTTCCGGTGTCGGGCACCAAGCCCTTCTACGGTCACGCCCTGGGCGCATCCGGCGCCATCGAGGCCGGAATCTGCGCTCTTGCCATCGCCGAGGGATGGATCCCGCCCAATCTCAACCTGGACACACCGGGGGAGGACTGCGAACTGGACTACGTACGGGAACCCGAAGGGCGCCGGCACCGGGTGCGGCACGCCCTCTCCAACTCCTTCGGGTTTGGAGGCATCAACGCCAGCCTGGTGCTGTCGCAGGACCGGGAGGCGACACCCCGGGACGAGACAGGGCGTTCGTGACCCAGCTCGAACCCTGGGCCCTGGCTGCAGGACTCGGCCTCGCGGCTTCCGTGGCTCCGTGGGCCACGGTTCTGACCCTGTCCGTTCTGGCGGCCGTGGCCACCGGACTGGTGGACGTCCCCGGCGATCTCCAGGGACTGGGCTCGCTCTGGGTGCTGGGGCCCACCCTCGCCCTGGTCGTCCTCCATGTCCTCATCCACGCTCGACCGATAGGATGGAGCATCTGGGAGCTTCTGCACACCCCGGTTCGCCTGGTCCTTCCGGCCCTTCTACTCCTTCTGGCCCTGAGTGGCCCGCCGGGAGACCCCCGGGCCAGAGCTCTGGACCTGGGCGGGGCCCTGCTCCTGGCCCTGGCCGTCTCCGTCCTGGTTCTGATGCTGCGCTGTGGATGGACCATCTCGTGTGAGACCATGGGGCGCCGCCCACCCCACGGGGGCATGGGAGGCGCAGCGCTTCTGGCCCTGGGCGCTGCCGGTCTTACCCTGGCCCTCATGCTCCAGGCCGTCCCCACCGGAGCCGTGGCGCTGCTCCTCCTGGGAACCGCCGCCGCGCTGAGTCGCCCGGCCCTGAGAGTGGCACCCATGGCTCCTGGACTGCTCCGGGGCCTGGCCGTGGCCCTGGGCGGAGGTCAGGGGTGGCGTACCGGCGACGCACTGCCCCGGTGGCTTCGGGGAGGCCCGGACGAGGAATGGAACCCGGGCCCCGACCTCAGGGGTACTCCGGCGATCCTGTACTCGGGAGGGGACGGCGGCGGATTCCGATCCGGATGGCTGATCATCGACAGGGGCACGCCAGCCTTCCTCTTCCGGAGCCCCGCCCGAGTCTGGGAAGTCTCGCTGAAAGAAGCCGTTCCGGTCCGGGACGCCGCCGATGGCTCGCAGGGGACCGGCCGCCTGCTCCAGCGCCTCCCGCTCCGCCATCAGGATCGGGAGGTGGTGCTGGCCACCTCCCGGGGTGGCCCGCCGGCGGACCGGATCCGAGCCGAGTTCCCGGTGGTTTCCGAGACGGGAAACCTTTGACTCTTTCAGCTTCGGGTTTATACTTTTTTACGTTTCTGTTGAAAGAATCCGGCGCTTCCCCCGTCGTTGCGCCGTTTCAATCCGGCCCGACGGGCCGAATAGATCCTTGAATCAAAGCGGTTGTTCATGATCTCCACCTTCCCCCTCTCACACGAGTAGCGCAGAACGCATGTTCTCCTCTTCTCGCGGTTTGGATTCTTTCGACCAGTACCTGCAGGATGTCGAGAAATACCCCCTCATTCAGGATCCCGAGGAGGAGCGGGCCCTGGCCCGCCGGGCCCGGGCCGGCGACAAGGAGGCGGCCGAGCGGCTGGTGACGGCCAATCTCAGGTTCGTCATCTCGTACGTGAAGAAGTACCAGGGTCGGGGCCTCGGGTTGGCCGAGCTGGTCTGCATCGGCAACGAAGGACTCCTCAAGGCCGTCAAGAAGTTCGATCCGGAGAAGGGAGTGAAGTTCATCTCCTATGCGGTATGGTGGATCCGCCAGACCGTGCTTCAGGCCCTGGCCGAACAGACCCGCTCCGTGCGCATCCCCCTGAACCAGAACTCCAACCTGGCCCGCCTCTCCCGGACCGATACCGCCCTGACCCAGCAACTGGGCCGCTCGCCCACCGATCAGGAGATCGCTGAGGAGATGGACGAGCCCGTGGACACCATCCGGGCACTCCGGCGGGTGGCCGCAAGCGAGCTCTCGCTGGACGCGCCCATCGACCGGAGCGACCGGGACAGCGCCTCCTTCGGAGAGCGTTTCGCCGGTCTCAACTCGGAGGACATCGAGGAAGATGTGGAGGCGCTGGCTCGACGGGACTTCCTCGAGAGCATGTTCGAGGACTACCTCACCGAGCGGGAGCGGAAGATCCTCTACCTGTACTACGGGCTGGACGACGGGGAGGAACGCACCCTGGAGGAGATCGGCTCACTCCTGGGGGTGACCCGGGAGCGAATTCGGCAGATCCGCAATCGGGCGTTTGAAAAACTTCGGGAAAGTCCCCAGGGAGAATCTCTCTCGGGCTTCTGGACCGTGAACTGAGCCCACCGCCGGCCAGCCGGCTGAGCGTCTTCCCCCGCCCGCCCCTCTCCGGCACCTGCGTCGCCGGAGAGGGGCGCTGTGCGTCCGGGCCATGGGGGCTACGCCGCCGCCTCCACCTCGTCTCGCCGAGGCGAGAGGAGCACCAGCTCCCGAACGGTGACCTCGGCGGTGGGAATCGTCACCCCATCCCGCTCGTAGGAGTCATACTCCAGGCGGCCCTCCACGTAGACCCGATCGCCCTTCCGCACGTACTCCTCGGCGAACTGGGCCAGATGGTTCCAGAGGGTGAGGCGGTGCCAGTTGGTTCGCTCCTCGGCCTCGGCGCCCGTCCCGATCCTGTGGTTCGTGGCGATGGAGACATTGGCCACCTTTTTCCCGGAGGCCGTCTCCCGCACCTCAGGATCGCGACCCATGTGGCCCACCAGGATGATCTTGTTCACCGAACGACTCATGACGCATCTCTCCTTCCCGGGGTGATGGGGCCAGGCGCTGGTCTCGGGGTCCCGGCCACCGTGCGAGAGGAAGATCGCCCGGAGGGTGGGACCTCTCCATGGCGGACGGGGCCCGGGGTCGGGCACCCGTCATGGGCAAACGGGTCGCCGGGCAGCCGCCGGCAGGGCCGGCGCCGTCAGCCCTTGCAGTCATACCAGGTGCGGCCCACACCCACGTCCACTCGCAGAGGCACGTCCAGCTCCATGGCCCCCTCCATCTCGCTCACCACGAACTCCCGGATCTCCTCCAGCTCCGGGTCGGGCACCTCGAAGACCAGCTCGTCGTGGACCTGGACCAGGAGGCGAGCCTCGAGTCCTCGCCGGTCCAGCCCGTCATGGATTCGCAGCATGGCCTCCTTGATGAGGTCGGCCGCCGTCCCCTGGATGGGGGTGTTCTGCGCCACCCGCTCTCCGAACTGCCGCACATTCCAGTTCCGGGACTGCAGTTCCGGAACGTAGCGGCGACGGCCCACCAGCGTCTCCACGTATCCTCGCTCCCGGGCTGCCTCCACCTGCTCGTCCAGGAATCGTCGCACCCCTTCAAAGCGTCGGAAGTACTCCTCGATGAACTCCTCGGCCTCATCTCGGGGAATGTCCAGCTGGCGTCCCAGCGAAAAGGCGCCCTGGCCGTAGAGGGTGGCGAAGTTGATGGTCTTGGCACGAGCCCGCTGCTCGCCACTCACCTCGTCGATGGGAATGTCGAAGATCACCGAGGCAGTCTGTCGGTGTACGTCGATTCCCTTCCGAAAAGCGGTGACGAACGCCTCGTCGCCGGAGAAGTGGGCCAGGATCCGCAGCTCGATCTGCGAGTAGTCGGCGGCCAGGAAGCTCCACCCTTCCTGCGCCACGAACCCCTTTCTCACCTCCCGCCCAAGCTGGGTCCGAATGGGAATGTTCTGAAGGTTGGGGTCGGACGACGAGAGCCGTCCCGTCGCCGCCACCGTCTGGTTGAACGAGGCGTGAATCCGACCGGTCCGGGGATTCACCAGGCGCGGAAAGGCGTCAATGTAGGTGGAGCGGAGCTTCTCAAGTTGGCGATACTCCAGCAGGTGCCGGGGAATGGCGAATCCCTGGGCGGCAAGCTCCTCCAGCACCGACGCATCGGTGGAAGGGCCGGTCTTGGTCCGCTTGATCACCGGCAGCTCCAGCTCCTGGAAGAGGATCTCCCGGAGCTGGGGGTTGGAGTTGATGTTGAACTCCCGGCCGGCCTCCTTCCAGATCTCCTCCTGAAGGAGCTCCAGTTCACGCCCCAGACGGGCACTCATCTCTCGGAAGAAGGTGGCGTCGATCCGGATGCCGTTCCACTCCATTTCAGCCAGCACCGGCACCAGGGGCATCTCCAGTTCCCGGAAGAGGCGCTCCAGCTTCTGCTCCTGGAGCTGGGGCAGGAACCGCTCTCGGAGCCGTAGCGTGAGGTCCGCGTCCTCGCAGGCGTAGTCCACCGCCGCCTCCAGGGACACCTGGGAGAAGGGGACCTGGTTCTTCCCCTTCCCCGCAACATCCTGGTACGTGGTGGGGGCATAGCCCAGGAGGTCGGTGGAGAGGGCGTCCAACGAGTGCTGGCGGCGCCCGGGATCCAGCACGTAGGAGGCCACCATGGTGTCGAAGGCGACTCCGCCCAGCTCCACCCCCGCCCGCCGGAGCACCAGGAGGTCGTATTTCAGGTTCTGCCCCACCTTCGGAAGCTCGGGATCGGCCAGCAGATCCACCAGGGGGGCCATGGCGGGATCCTCCAGGGCGGGCAGGTTGGGAGGCGGCCCCACATCCTCCGTGTCCAGGAGGCTCGCCTCTGGGGCTTCGTGCCCCAGGGGGAGGTAGACCCCCTCTCCGGGCCGCCACGAGAGCGAGATCCCCACCAGCTCCGCCTCCATGGGCCTGAGGGAGGTGGTCTCGGTGTCCACGGCGACCAGCCCTGCTTGCCGGATCTCGTCCACCAGGTCGGCGATCTCGTCGGTCCGTGTCACGGCCCGATACCGGGCCTCGCCTCCGCCGGGGGCCCCGGGACCCTCGTCACCGTCGGAAAAGCGCTCGATGAGGGAACGGAACTCCAGCTCCACGAAGAGCTCCCGGAGCCGTTCCACGTCCGGTTCCTGCACCTTCCAGGCGTCCAGATCCAGCTCCACCGGAAGGTCGTCCATGATGGTCACCAGCCGGCGGGAGAGGAGCACCTGGTCGGCGTGCTCCTGCAACGCGGTCCGGGCCCGCTTCCCGGAGATCTGGTCCCGATTCTCCAGCATGGCATCGAGGGAGCCATACTCCTTCAGAAGCTTCACCGCCGTCTTGGGGCCGATCCCCGGCGCCCCCGGCACATTGTCCGAGGAGTCACCGATGAGGGCCAGGTAGTCCACCACCTGCTCCGGCGGTACCCCCATCCGCTCGGCGGCGTTGGACTCACCCACCCACTCGGCCTCGACCCCGGTAGGCCCACCTCGTCCCGGATTCAGAAGTTTGATCCCGTCACCCACGAGCTGGTGAAAGTCCTTGTCCCCCGAAACCACCACGGCCTCCACCCCCTCCTCCCGGGCCTTCCGGGCCAGGGTTCCGATGACGTCGTCGGCCTCGTAGCCCTCCAGCTCCACCACCGGATCGTGGAAGGCCTCCACCAACTCCCGGATCCGGGGCAGCGAGGCCCGGAGCTCGTCGGGCATCTTCTCGCGAGTGGCTTTGTACTCGGGAAATTCCTTCTCCCGATGACTCATTCCCGAATCGAAGACCACGGCCAGGTAATCCGGCTCGTACTGCTCCCGCACCCTGAGCAAGAAGTTCACGAAGCCCCAGGTCGCCGAGGTGTTCTCTCCCCGGGAGTTGGTGAGGGGCCGATTGATGAAGGCGAAGTAGGCTCGGTAGATCAGGGCGTACCCATCAATCAAGAAGAGCCGGGGCGCGGTCTTTGGCGGGATCTCGACCATGGAGAGGCGTGGGCTTCAGGGGGGTGGGAAGGGGACTGCCGGATGACTTCCACGACAAACGGGGGGCCGCCCCACACTGGAGCGACCCCCCGCAGTCCCTGTAACGACCGGGGAACACCCCGGAGGTCAGACCGTCTGACCCCTCTCCATGGCGTGCAGGGTGTCGATCATCTTCTGGGCGGACTCCTCCATGTCGATGACCAGGGAGTCGATCCGCGACACGAAGTAGTTGTGGGCGATGCTCACCGGGATTGCGATGGCCAGACCCGTGGCCGTGGTGAGAAGCGCCACCTTGATCCCGCCAGCCACCAGGGTGGCCTCTACCTCACCGGCCACCTCGATGGCCTGGAAGGCGATGATCATCCCGATCACGGTCCCAAGGAAGCCCAGGAGGGGCGCCACGTTCATGAGGGTCGCCAGGATCACCAGGCCCTTTTCCAGCTTGGAGAGCTCCAGGAGGCCCTGGTTCTCGATGGCCTTCATGACCCGGTCCGTCCCATCGCTGCGACGTTCCAGACCGGCGAAGAGAATGTTGGCTGCCGGAGAGTCGGACTCCCGACACACCTCCATGGCCTCCTCGATCTTCTGCTCGCTGAGCAACTGGTTGACCTCGCCAAGGATCTTCTTGGTCCGGCCGGTCTTGGCCATGAGGTCGAAGAACTTCCAGATGATCACGATGATGGCGATGACCACACACAGGCCGAGCGGCCAGCGCATGAAGCCCATCTCGTCCCAGACGAATACCATCTGCTCCGTAAACGTCATGTCGGGGGCATCGACCCCGGGAATCTGGAGCAATGCGCTGTAGAGATGCATGAGACCGACCAAGAGGACCTCCCGCCTGGAAATGTGGCGACCAGATGAACGTGTTTTCCGGTTTCGGACCGGATTGACTTCGATTTACCTCGAACTTCAACCGCTTTGTTTGGAAGGTCGCATAATGTGCCACCCGCTCCAACCTGTCAAGAGCGGCTACTCCGAGGCGACTCCACCTTGATACACGCCACCCGCCATGCCTTTCCCCTTGTTTCAAGGCAGGGCACGACCCTCCGGCACTCATCGTCCCGGTCCGGGTGGGGACACCGGGGATGGAAGGGACACCCTGCCGGTGGCGCCACCGGACTGGGGACATCCCCCTCCAGGAGCAGCCGCTCCGTTCCGGCTCGTCCGCCGGGATCCGGCCGGGGCGCTGCCGCCAACAGCGCCCGGGTGTAGGGGTGGGCCGGGCTCCGGAAGAGGACCGGGGTGGGAGCCGTCTCCACGATCCGGCCCAGGTACATCACCGCCACCCGGTCCGAGATCTGCTCTACCACGCTCAGGTCATGGGCAATGAAGAGGCAGGTCAGCCCGAACTCCCGCTGCAGCTCCCGGATCAGCCTCAGGATCTGGGCCCGCACCGGAACGTCCAGCGCCGACACAGGCTCATCGCACACCAGAAGGTCCGGCTCCACCGCCAGCGCCCGAGCGATCCCCACCCGTTGCCGCTGGCCCCCGGACAGCTGGTGTGGATAGCGCTCCCCGTGCTCCGGACTCAGCTCCACCGTATCCAGAAGCTCCCGAACCCGCCGGCGACGGCCGGTGGCGTCACCGGCAAGGCGGTGCACCTTCAGCACCTCCGCCAGGGTGGTGGCCACCCGCATCCGGGGGTTCAGCGAGGAGAGGGGGTCCTGGAAGATGATCTGCGCACGCTGCCGGAGACCTCGCAAGTCCCGGGGTCCCATGGCCAGCACATCCCGGCCATCGAAGTGGATCTCGCCTGCGGTGGGTTCCACCAGGCGAAGGAGGGCCCGGGCCGTCGTGGATTTTCCGCATCCCGACTCACCCACCAACCCCAGGGTCTCGCCCCGGGCCAGATCAAAGGACACCCCGTCCACGGCTCGGAGCTGCTCCCGCTTCCAGGCAAGCCACCCGGAGCGGAGGGAGAAGTGCTTCTTCAGTCCCCGGACCCTGACCAGGGGCTCCACGTCGTCCTCCCGTGTCCGACTCATGACCCCGACCCGTCGGACCCGACCGGAGTGCCGTCTCCAGTCCCTCCTTCCAGATCGGCTTCCCCCTGGCCGGTCTCCCCCTTCAGGGGAGACAGCGAGTCCAGCAGACTCCGCGTATGGGGATGTCGGGGTCGATGGAAGACGGCTTCCACCGAATCCGCCTCCACGATCCGTCCGCGGTGCATGACCAGGACCCGGTGACAGGTTTCGGCCACTACAGCCAGGTCATGGGTGATCAGGAGCAGGGCCATGCCCCTGGACTCCCGGAGACGAGCCAGGAGGGCCAGGATCTGGGCCTGCGTGGTGACGTCCAGGGCCGTGGTGGGCTCGTCGGCGATGAGAAGCTCGGGTTCGGCTGCCAGCGCCATGGCGATCATGACCCGCTGCTGCATCCCCCCGGAGAGCTCGTGCGGGTACTGCCGCCGGCGCCGCTCCGGCTCTGGGATGCCCACCTCCTCCAGCAGGCCCACACAGAGACGGCGAGCTTCCCGGCGACCCACCCCACGGTGGAGCCGAAGGGATTCCCCGATCTGCTCGCCCACCGTGTAGACCGGATTCAGCGAGCTCATGGGCTCCTGGAAGATCATCCCCACCCTACGCCCCCGGACGGCTCGCAGCTCCCGGGGCGACGCGCCCACCAGCTCCAGGTCTCCGAGCCGGATGGAGCTGCCGGCCTGGATCCGCCCCGGAGGCTGGGGAACCAGCCCCAGAACGGAGAGGGCCGTCACGGTCTTCCCACATCCGGACCCACCCACCAGCCCCACCACCTCCCCTTCCCCTACGGAGAAGGAGACGCCGTCCACGGCCCGGACCGTCCCGGCCTCTCCCTCGAACCAGGTCCTCAGCTCCTTCACCTCGAGCAGTGCCATGGCGAGAACTCAGCGACGGAGGCGCGGATCCAGGGCATCCCGAAGCCCGTCGCCGGCCAGGTTGAAGGAGAGGACCGTGGCCACGATGGCCAGCCCGGAGAAGGTGGAGATCCACCACGCCCCCAGAAGATGGGAGCGGCCCTCGGCCACCATCATCCCCCACGACGGCGTCGGAGCCTGGATCCCCAGGCCCAGGAAGGAGAGAACGGCTTCCAGAATGATGGTGTCGCCGATCCCCAGCGTCGCCACCACCACGACCGGGGCCATGATGTTGGGAAGGATGTGCCGGACCACGATCCGGGTCCGGGAGAACCCCAGGGCCCGAGCCGCCTCCACGAACTCCCGCTCCCGCACGCTGAGCACCTCGCCGCGGACGATCCGGGCCACCTGGGGCCACTGGGTGAGCCCCAGGACCACCACGATCACCACCATGGACGGCCGAAAGAGGGCGATGACGGCAATGAGGAGCACCAGGCGAGGAAAGGCGATCACCATGTCCACGAACCGCATCACCACCTCGTCCACCCGTCCCCCTGCAAAGGCCGCCACCGATCCCACCAGGGTACCGATGCTCACGGCGATCCCCACCGCCAGAAAACCGATGGCCAGCGAGATCCGGGCACCGTACAACAGCCGCGAGAAGATGTCCCGGGCATACTGATCGGTCCCCAGGAGGTGTTCCGGCGACGGCCCCACCAGCCGCCTCGTCATCAGGTCTCCCTGCAGGGTGGGGTCGAAGGGCGCCACCAGTGGCGCCAGCAGAGCCAACAGGGAGAGGGTCGCCACCGCCAGCGCCCCGCAGACCGCCAGCCGATTCCGCCGAAAGGAACGAAGCGCCAGCGCCCACTGACTCGGCCGCTGGTCCGGATCCGGGGAGCCGCGCCGCACGTCCCGGAGGGACCACCCCCAGAGGCCCACCAGGGCCAGCATCAGGCCGGCCAGCGCCACCTGCTCCTCCAGAGGTCCCGTGGGCGCCGCCAGCACACGCCCCCACCGCAGGGCCCCCAGGCCCAGCCCCCCGATCCAGAGCAGGAGGACGTACCCTCCCGTCACCACCCGCCCGGCCAGGAGCTGGGGAAGGCCGGGAACGACCACAGAGAGCCACCATCCGCCCCGGTGGCGACCCTTCTGCCCACCGGTCCGGTCCGATGGAGACTCCACCCCCGCCCACGGCCCCTCCGGCGTGCCTTCACCTGCACCGCCCGCGTCATCGGGCGGTAGCAGGACGGTGCGACTCCACTCCCCGTCCCGGCTCCCCTTGTCGTTCCCCGGACCCCGTCGCCGCTCATTCATAGCGGATCCTGGGGTCCACCGCCGCGTAGAGAAGGTCCGCCACCAGGTTCCCCACCACCACCATGACCGCAAAGACGAAGGCGCCGGCCATGACCACCGGGTAATCCCGTTGGAAGATGGAATCCACCATGAGCTTGCCCATGCCCGGCCAGGCGAAGACCGTCTCGATGACCACCGTGCCGCTGAAGAGCACCGGAAGATAGAGGCCCAGAAGGGTCACCACCGGAATCAGGGCGTTGCGGACCGCGTGTTTCAGGATCACGGTGCGCTCCGGGAGCCCCTTGGCCCGGGCCGTTCGAATGTAGTCCTGTCGGATCACTTCCAGCATGCTTCCGCGCATGTACCGGGCCACACCCGCCGCCAGGACCAATGCCAGCGACGCCGACGGGAGCACCAGGTGGCGCAGCCGGTCCAGCACCTGCTCCCACGGTCCCATGGCGTTGTGGTCCACCGAGACCATTCCCGAGGCCGGAAGCCACAGGGGCCAGCCCCAGACGTTTCGGGCATAGAGGCTGAAGATCAGGATCAGCATCAATGCGAGCCAGAACGAGGGCATGGAATAGAAGAAGAGGGTGCCCACGCTCAGGGCCCCGTCGGTGAAGGTGTTCTGCCGCACCGCCTGCACCACGCCGATGAGGATGCCCGCTCCGAAAGCCAGCAGCAGCGCCGACGCGGAAAGGATGAGGGTGTTCGGCAGGATCTGGGCGATCACGTCCCGCACCGGCTGATTCCGGGAGAAGGAGATCCCGAAGTCGCCCTGGAGCATGGCTCCCATCCACCGGACGTAACGCTCGTGGATGGGCCGGTCCAGACCCATGTTCTGCCGCATCTGCTCCACCGCCTGGGGCGAGACGCCGGGGGCGGAGTAGATGGAGGCCGGATCTCCCGGAGCCAGATTCACCACGAAGAAGACGATGGTGGCGACCCCCAGGACCAGGGGAATCGCAGCCAGGAGCCGTCGGACGATATAGCCGACCATTCACCGCCCCCGTCGGGACTCCGCCGGAATCCACCAGTCGGCGATACTCACCCACTCTCCCCGGGCGTCCATCTCCACCCCCTGGACCCGGCGATTCACCCCGGCCAACCGCTCCGGAAAGAAGAAGTAGGTGTAGGGCTGCTCCTCCACCACCCGCTCCTGGTAGCGATGCCAGTAGGGGAGCGCCTCTTCCCGATCCACCATGACCTGGAGGGTGTCCAGGAGAGCGTCCAGTCCAGGACTCCGGACCCCAGCCCAACCGTAGGGCTGATCCGCGTTGTCCGAATGAAGGAGGTCGCGGTCGTCCACCTTGAACTCGGTCACCCACGACATGACCACTCCGTCGAAGTTCCGGTCCCCGGGGGTGGTGACCCGTTCCACCAGGGCGGCCCATTCCAGCGCCTGGGTCTGCACCGCCACACCCACCTCCCGAAGCTGGGCCTGCATGATCTCGGCCACGTCCCTCCGTTGCTGGTTCCCCGTGTTGTAGGTGAGGGTGATCTCCAGGGGCTCTCCGTCGACGTTCTGGCGGATCCCGTCGCCGCTCCGGTCCACCCACCCGGCCTCGGTCAGGAGGGCCCGGGCCCCTTCCGGATCGTAGGGGAGCGCGTCCTCGATTCCGGAGTGGTAGCCCCAGTGGAAGGGGGGAACACCGGCGTTCGCCACCTGGCCGTATCCCTGGAGAACGGCATCCAGCACCTGGCGCCGGTTCGTTGCCCGGGTCAGGGCGCGACGCACCCGGGCATCGGCCAACTGCGGCCTGCGGGCGTTCCACCCCACGAAGAGGTAACTTCGGAAGGGGAAGGCCAGCAGCTCCAGGTGCTCCGCTTCGGCGATCCGCGCAGCCTGGTCCGGACTCGGAGTCAGCACCAGGTCCAGGTTCTCGGTGAGGAGTTCGGTGAGAAGGGTGATCTCCTCCGGTACGATCCGGTAGACGTAGCGGTCCAGGTAAGGCGGTCCCCCGAGCGCCTCCGGAAAATCGGGATTGCGCACGAAACTCCAGGAGGCGTCGGGCCGGTGCTCGTGGAAGACGAAGGGGCCGTTCCCCACCGGACACCGGGTCCCGAAGGGGTGGTCGCCCAGCTCCGCCGGCGGCACGTCGCCCAGGAGGTGACGGGGCATGATGGCCAACGCCCGCCACGGGTCCAGGGGTTCGGCGTGGGGCTCCAGGTGGAAGCGGACGGTGTGATCGTCCAGCACCTCCACCCCCTCCTCTCCGGCCACGTATCGCTCCCAGAACGCCGCATTGGGAAACGCCGTCGCCGGGTCGGTGGCCCGAAGGTAGGTGAAGGCCACGTCGTGGGCGGTGGTGGGCTCGCCGTCGTGCCAGCGCACATCGTCCCGGAGGTGGAAGGTGAGCCGGGTGGCGTCATCGCTCAACTCCCACTCCCGGGCCAGGTAGGGTCGGGGCTCCAACGCCTCGTCGAACTGGATCAGGGTCATGAGGTTCACGAAGGTCTGGTGCTGGGCAGCCCCGTGATCCGCCGAGACCAGCGCGTTCATCCCGTCCACCAGCTCACCCACCCACCCCACCACCGCCGTCCCTCCGTAGCGCTCCCCGGAGGGCTGCTGCAGGCCCGCCAGGTGGGCATCCACCCGGGGGAGCACCTCCTGGCAGAACTCCGGGAGCCCCCGGAGGGCCCGCTCTCCCGGAGGGGGGTCGGTGCACCCGGCCAGACCCACGGCCAGGACCAGCCACAGGGCGGGGAGGCAGCGGCGGACGGCCTCCACCCCGGTCATGGCCGCCTCCGCTCCTGGGCCGGAATCCACCACTGGGAGACGCTCATCAGGTCGCCCCGGACATCCATCTCCACCCCCTGGAGCCGCTCTCCCACCCCGGCCAGGCGCCGGGGAAAGAAGAAGTAGGTATACGGCTGGAGCGCCACCACCCGCTCCTGGTAGCGGTGCCAGAGGGGGATCGCCTCATGCCGATCCACCACCACCTGCAGCGTGTCCAGGAGGTGATCCATCTCGTCGTCCACCACCCCGGAGAGCCCCATGGGCTGATCGACGCTGGTGGAGTGGAACTGGTCGTAGTCGGAGACGTGGAGCGCCGTGATGATGGAGAGGACAGCCCCGTCGAAGTTGCGCCGATCCGCCGAGGTCATCTCGCCCACGAAGGCTCCCCACTCCACGCCCTCGGGCTGCAGCCCGACCCCGATCTCTGCCAGTTGGGCCTGCATGATCTGGGCGATGTCCTGTCGCTGCTGGTTCCCCATGTTGTACGAGACGGTGATGTTCAGGGGGATGCCGTCCTCGTTCTCACGGACGCCGTCCTGCCCCCGCTCCACCCAGCCGGCCTCGTCCAGCAGTCGCCGGGCCTCGTCCGGGTCGTGGCGGAGGGAATCGGCCAATCCGGGGTGGTGGGCCCAGTGGAAGGGAGGCACTCCGGCGTTGGCCACCTCGCCAAAGCCGCCCAGGGTGGCGTCGATGATCTCCTGCCGGTTGACACCCAGGGTCAGGGCCCGCCGCACCCGTCGATCCGCCAGCTCGGCCCGCCGGGTGTTCCACACCACCGCCACATACTCCCGGAAGGTGAAGTCCAGGAGCCGGGCCCCCTCTTCCGTGTCGATCCGGGACGCCACGTCGGGGTTCGGGGCCAGGTACACATCCACGGAGCCCGTCAGGAGCTCGGTGAGGAGCGTCCCCTGCTCCGGGATGACCCGGTACACGTAGCGGTCCAGTCGGGGCGGCCCTCCCAGTCCCTCGGGAAAGCCGGGGTTCCGGACAAAGCTCCAGGACGCGCCGGGGCGGTGCTCCTGGAAGACGAAGGGTCCGTTGCCCACCGGACACCGGGTCCCGTAGGGATGGTTCCGCAGTTCCTCCGGCGGCACATCCTCCAGAAGATGCCCGGGCATGATGGCCAGTAGGCGCCAGATCTCCAGGGGCTCGGCGTGGGGCTCCACCCGGAAGCGGACCGTGTGGTCGTCCAGGACCTCCACCGCGTCGGGGCCGTCCACGTAGGGCTCCCACGACGACATGGAGAAGAAGCCGGTGGCCGGATCGCTGGCCCGGCGGTAGGTGAAGGCCACGTCGTGGGCCGTGGTGGGCTGGCCGTCGTGCCAGTAGACGTCGTCCCGCAGATGAAAGGTCAGCTCCCCGGCCCCGGGGTCGAACTCCCACTGCCGGGCCAGGTGGGGCCGGTACTCCAGGTCGGCCTCCACCTGAACCAGCGTCATCAAGTTCACGAATTCCTGGTGCTGCCGGGCCATGTGCTCGGGGGTGACCAGGCTGTTCATGCCCCCGCTCAGCTCGCCCAGCCCGCCCACCACCGCCGTGCCCCCGTACTCCTCTCCCGAGGGCTCCTCGAACTGGGCCATGTGCGCATCAACCGCCGGGAGGACCTCCTGGCAGAAGGGGGGCATCTCCTGGAGCGCCCGTCGGTCGGCATCCCCGCACGCCACCACGAAGCCGCACCCCAGAAGTGCGAGGGCCAGGGCCTGAAAGCGAGGAGACACGAGCCGCATGAACCACTCCTTGTCGAGTTCTCCGGGCCGGGGGACGACGCCGGCATGCCGGGGGATGCACGGGAGACTTCCAGAGAGGATGGGTGCTGGGGTGGAGAGGATGCAAGCGGCCCGGTAAAGCAGACCTCAGCGGCGCCAGGTCCAATCCCACGATTCGTAGTGCTCCAGCAACGATTCGGCCGTCCTTGTCTCGTCGGACCGGCGCTCGTCCCGACGCCATCGTCCCCCCAGCGAACCCGCCACCGCAGCCTCCACCGCCGCCGCCACGGCGGGGAAGGAGACCGGCGAATCCATCAACTCCGCCAGGGTCACTCCCACCTGCTCCCGGGTCTCGTCATCCAGCTGTCCCTCGCCGGCCAGCGCCGAGAGCCGGATCGAGGCCGGCCCCAGGAGGAGGGAGCCGTGCTGGAGAAGGGTGTCGCCCATCCGCACCTGGGCGCTACCGGCCAGCTTCCGCCCCTCCACCTCCACCTCGCCGGCGGCGGGAACACGGAAGCAGGCACCGGCATCCGGCGGAGGAGTTCGGCCTCGGCCCGCAGCGGTGGTAGCCGTCACCCCCAGCGACCGGAGGGCCTGCACCAGCGCCTGGTTCACCATCTGATAGACGCCTCGAAGTCCGCCGGGGGTCCAGAGGGGAAGCACCAGGGTGTAGGTCAGCTCCCGGTCGTGGAGCACCTCGCGGCCTCCGGTGGGCCGGCGAACCACATCGGCGCCCAGCGACTGAAAGGCCATGGGGTCGTAGGTGCCCCGGGCCCGCTGGTTTCGGCCCAGAGAAAGGGAGGGCCGGGCCCACCGGTAGATCCGAAGCGTCCCCTCTCCCTCCAGCCGTCGCCGAGCCAGCGCCTCGTCCACCGCCATGTTCCACGCCGCACTCGCCGGTGGGTCCCGGAGGATCCTCCAGCGATCAGGGAGTGACGCCTCCGGGACCTCCCGGTCGGCTCCGCTCTGGCGACGGCTCAATCCAGGTCCAGGGTCTCGCCGGCCTTCATGACGTGCACCCGGGCCCGGTTGCCCACCTTCCGGCGGAACTCGTCGGTGTCCTGGGCAATGAGCTCAAAGGTGTCGTAGTGGATGGGAACCACCACCCGGGGGTTGATGAGCTCCAACGCCCGAACCGCGTCGTCGGGCCCCATGGTGAAGTTGTCACCGATGGGGAGCAGGGCCACGTCCACCATTCCCTCAAGGAACCGCATGTCGCTCAGGAGGGCGGTGTCGCCGGCATGGTAGACGTGAGTGCCGTCCAGATGGAAGACGAACCCCGCCGGCACGGTGGTCCACCGGCCGCTCTCGTCACCGTGGACCTGTCCGCCGTGAAGGGCCGCAGTCATCTTGACCCGGCCGAAGGGGAAGTCGAATCCTCCGCCGATGTGCATGGGGTGGACGTTCTCGATCCCCTGCTCGCCGGCGAACATGGCGATCTCGAAGGTGGAGACCAGGGTGGCCCCGGTCTTCCGGGCCAGGGGGAGGGCGTCGGCAAAATGGTCCGAGTGACCATGGGTGCAGAAGATGTAGTCCACCTCCGGGAAGTCGTCCACGCCCAGCTCGGTATGGGGGTTCTCTTCGAACCAGGGATCGATGACGATCCGCGTGCCGTCATCGGTGACGACGGAAAAGGTGGAATGCCCGTGGTAGGTCAGCTTCGCCATGGTGTCTCCTTGCTCCTGATCAGATGAGTTGACTTCGGGAAGGCCGCCCTCAGCCTTCCACGCCGGCATAGGCCTCCATGGGCGGACAGGCGCACACCAGATTCCGATCTCCGTGGGCGTTGTCCACCCGCCGCACCGCAGGCCAGAACTTGTGCTCCCGGGTCCACGCCGCCGGGAAGGCGGCCTGCTCCCGGGTATACGGATGGTCCCAGTCCTCGGCCACCACCGAAGCCGCGGTGTGGGGGGCGTTGCGGAGGGGGTTGTCGTCCGAGTCCATGACTCCCATCTCAACCTGCTGGATCTCCGCCGCGATGGAGATCAGGGCATCGCAGAAGCGGTCCAGCTCGGGACGGGATTCCGACTCGGTGGGCTCCACCATGATGGTGCCGGCCACCGGCCACGACATGGTGGGAGCGTGGAAGCCGTAATCCATGAGCCGCTTGGCCACGTCCTCCTCGGTGATCCCGGTGGCCTTCCGGAAGGGCCTCAGGTCCAGTATGAACTCGTGTGCCACTCGACCGTTGCGACCCCTGTACAGGACATCGAACCGATCTTCCAGCCGCTTGGCCATGTAGTTGGCGTTCAGAATGGCCACCTGGCTGGCTCGGCGGAGGCCTTCCTTCCCCAACAACGCCATGTAGGCCCAGGAGATCAGGAGGATCGAAGCGCTTCCCCACGGCGCCGCCGCCACAGGGCCGATGGCCCGCTCGCCCCCAACCTCCGCCAGCGGGTGGCCAGGCAGGAAGGGCCGCAGGTGCTCGGCAGCGCAGATGGGCCCCATTCCGGGGCCGCCACCCCCGTGGGGGATGGCGAAGGTCTTGTGCAGGTTGATGTGGCAGACGTCGGCACCGTAGTCGGCGGGACGGCAGAGCCCGACATGGGCGTTCAGGTTCGCTCCGTCCAGGTAGACCTGTCCGCCGTGGTCGTGGATCACCTGGCACACGTCACGGACGTGGGCCTCGAAGACCCCGTGGGTCGACGGATAGGTGATCATGAGGGCCGCCAGGCGGTCGCTGTGCTTCTCCGCTTTTGCCTCCAGGTCGGCCAGATCGATGTTTCCGTTCTCGTCGCACTTGACCACCACCACCTTCATGCCGGCCATCACCGCCGAGGCCGGGTTGGTGCCGTGGGCCGACGAGGGAATCAGACAGATGTTCCGCTCCTCCTCCCCCCGGTCCTCGTGGTAGGCCCGGATCACCAGGAGCCCGGCGTATTCGCCCTGGGCCCCGGAGTTGGGCTGGAGCGAGACGGCGGGGAGCCCGGTGATCCCGCCCAGCCAGCGCTCCAGATCCCCGGTGATGACCCTGTACCCTTCGGCCTGATCGGCCGGGGCGAAGGGGTGTACCCGGGAGAAGGCAGGCCAGCTCAGCGCCATCATCTGGACGGCGGCGTTCAACTTCATGGTGCACGACCCCAGGGGGATCATGCTGGTGTTCAGCGAAAGGTCCCGGGACTCCAGCCGTCGCATGTAGCGCAGCATCTCGGTCTCGGAGTGATACCGGTTGAAGACCGGGTGCTCCATGAAGGGGGTCGCCCGGGCCAGCTTCCCGGGGAACGCGACTTCGTCGGCCAGACCCGCCGCCAGCTCCGCCGGCTCCGGCGCTTCGTCCCCCTCCGGGGCGAAGAGGGCCAGGAGCTCGGCCAGATCTTCCGACTCCACCGCTTCGTCCAGGGCGACCCCCACGGTGCCGTCACCGAAGTCCCGGAGGTTGATCCGGGCTTCCCGCCCGCGAGCCAGCACCGTAGCGGCGTCCGGCGACTCGGGCCGGATCCGCAGGGTATCGAAGTAGTGGCGGGTCAGAATCCGGTGACCCATGGCCTCCAGGCCATCAGCCAGGAGTCGGGTCAGGTCGTGGACCCGCCGGGCGATCTTCCGAACGCCCTCGGGACCGTGGTAGACGGCGTACATGGCCGCCATGATGGCCAGGAGCACCTGGGCCGTGCAGATGTTGGAGGTGGCCCGCTCCCGTCGAATGTGCTGCTCCCGGGTCTGAAGGGCCATCCGGAGCGCCGGGTTCCCGTCGGCATCCACCGAGACCCCGATGATCCGCCCCGGCATGCGCCGCTTGAACTCCTCCCGAGCGGCCATGAAGGCGGCGTGGGGACCGCCGTATCCCAGGGGGACCCCGAACCGCTGACTGTTGCCCACCACCACGTCGGCGCCCACCTCGCCTGGAGGGGTGAGCAGCGCCAGGGCCAGGAGGTCGGAGACCACCGCCACCCGGGCACCGGCCTCCCGGGCCGCCGCCACCACCGGTTCCAGGTCGCGGACCTCGCCTGCGCTGGCCAACTGAGCCACGAGGACGCCGAAGACCGATTCGTCGATCTCGCCATTCTCCTCACCAAAGAAGTCCACCACCCGCACCTCGATCCCCAGGGGCCTGGCCCGGGTCCGGACCACCTCGATGGTCTGGGGATGGCAGCCCGCGTCCACCAGGAAGGCGTTTCGTTCGTCTTTGGCCGCGTCCAGAAGGAGGCCCATGGCCTCGGCAGCCGCCGTGCCCTCGTCCAGGAGCGAGGCGTTGGCAATCTCCAGTCCCGTCAGGTCCATCACCGCGGTCTGGAAGTTCAGGAGCGCCTCGAGGCGGCCCTGGGAGATCTCGGCCTGATAGGGCGTGTACTGGGTATACCAGCCTGGGTTTTCCAGCACATTGCGGAGGATCACCGGGGGGACCACCGTGTCGTGGTAACCCATCCCGATGTACGACCGTGCCGGCGGATTGCCCTGGGCGATCTCCTCCAACCGGTCCAGGAGGCGCAGCTCCGAGAGGGGCTCGTCCGGGAGGCCCGGCAACTCGTCGGACCGGATCGCCGCCGGGATGGCGTCGTCGGCCAGCGCCTCCAGGGAATCGTAGCCCAGTACCCCGAGCATCGCCTCGATCTGGGCATCGTCGGGGCCCAGGTGGCGATCTACGAAGCGGTCGGTTCGGGCCAGGGGTGAGTGGAGGGGGGTGGTTGCGCCGGAATCCGTCTGCGAGGTCATGTGAGTTCTGGTCGATTCGATGGAATGAAGCCGAAGGAGGCCAACCGTCCCCAACGAGCGATCGCCGGAGACCCCCCTCAGGAGGATGTCCGGCGATGACGCCGCGGCATGGGAACAGGATGTGGATCCCCGGAGCGGAGCCTCACCTGGAGAGGCGCTGAGTGCTCAGTCCTCCCCGATGAGCTTGGTGTACCCCGAGTCGTCCAGAAGGTCCTCCAACTCGCTCTCATCAGACACCTTGAGGCGGATCATCCATCCCTCACCGTAGGGATCCGAGTTCACCAGGGCGGGATCGTCGTCCAGGGAGGTGTTCACATCCACCACCTCTCCTCCCACCGGGGCGTACAGATCGCTGACGGCCTTCACCGCCTCGATGGTCCCGAAAACGTCGCCGGCGCCGAACGACTCTCCTTCGGACGGAAGCTCCAGGAAGACCACGTCCCCCAGCTCCCCCTGCGCGTAATCGGTGACTCCGATGAGGTAGACCCCCTCCTCATCGGTGGGCTTCAGGTACTCGTGCTCTTCGCTGTAGAACAGGCCGGCGGGAACGTCTGACATGGCGCCTCCGGAAGGGAATGGGTCGGAGAACAGGGATGTCGCCCAGGCGACCTCCCCTCCCCCGCATGAATGTCTGGGATCGGGCTGATTCTGTGGAAACCGAGGATCAAGTTGTGGATCGCCACCCTCCCTACAACGGGTCGGGGTGGTCCCGGAATAGAGTTTTTCCCGGGGGAGTCGTCAAGCGACGGCGCCGGCCCCGGCTGGATTTCCAGAGGCCGATTGACCAGATTTACAGGTTGTCGGACGGTTCTGCCCCTGAGAGCCATCCGACCCTGTCCACTCCATCTCGGACCGTAACCCGAGCGCCGGAGGCGCCCCCGATGTCCACGATCCTGACCGACGGAACCCACCCGCCCCTCACCATACTTTCCGAGGAAGAGCAGATGTTCCGGGAGGCGGTTCGGGACTTCGCCACCTCCGAGATCGCTCCCCGGGTGAGCCGGATGGATGAGGCTCAGGAGATGGACGCCGACCTGATTCCCCAGCTCTTCGAACTGGGCCTCATGGGCATCGAGATTCCGGAGCGGTACGGAGGGACCGAGAGCTCCTTCTTCACCTCGGTGCTGGTAGTGGAGGAACTCTCCAGGGTCGATCCGGCCGTGGCGGTCCTGGTGGACGTCCAGAACACCCTGGTGATCAACGCCCTGGCCCGCTGGGGCTCGGACGAGCAGAAGGAGCGGTTCTTTCCCGCGTTGGCCCGGGAGACCGTCGGTGCGTATGCCCTCTCCGAGGCCGGCTCGGGATCCGACGCCTTCGCCCTTGCCTGCCGCGCCGAACAGGACGGCGACGAGTGGATCCTCAACGGCCAGAAGCTCTGGATCACCAACGGAGCCGAGGCCGAGCTCTTCATCGTGTTTGCCACGGTGGACCCGGAGGCCGGTTACAAGGGGATCACCGCCTTTCTGGTGGAAGGTGACACCGAGGGCTTCACCGTGGGGAAGAAGGAAGACAAGCTGGGGATCCGGGCCTCTTCCACCACAGAGGTCGTCCTGGAGAACTGTCGTCTGCCGGCGGCCAGCGTCCTGGGAGAGGTGGGGCAGGGTTACAAGGTGGCCATCGAGACCCTCAACGAGGGACGCATCGGCATCGGGGCCCAGATGGTGGGCCTGGCTCAGGGCGCCCTGGACCACACTCTCCGCTACGTGCAGGAACGAGAGCAGTTCGGTCGTCCCATCGGGAAGTTTCAGGGCGTACAGTTCCAGCTCGCCGACATGGCCACCGACATCGAGGCCGCCCGGCTCCTGGTCTACAACGCCGCCCGGCTGAAGGACGCCGGCGAGGAGTTTCTGGTCCCGGCGGCCATGGCCAAGCTCCACAGCTCCCGGATCGCCCAGACGGTGGCCTCCACCTGCATCGACCTCCACGGCGGCTACGGCTTCACCCGGGAGTACCCGGTGGAGAAGCTGTACCGCGATGCCAAGATCGGGACCATCTACGAGGGCACCACCAACATGCAGCTCCAGACCATCGCCAAGCTGCTGCTTCGGTGATGGGGCTCGGCGCTGGGACCGCCATCTGGGCCACCTCCCCCCTCTTCGGGCTCTTCATCGGAGGCCTGGGGGTCGGGGAACTGGCCATCATCGCGCTACTGGTGCTCCTCCTCTTCGGGTCCCGACGGATCCCCGAGATCGCCCGCGGTCTGGGCCGGGGAATCCGCAACTTCAAGTCCGACCTGAAGGACCCCGAGCAGCTCGAGGAGAGTGAGGACGACTCCAGGGAGGAGAACCACGAAGGGCGCTGACCCGGACTCCCCCACATCCGGAGGAAGTCCAACCTGGATCCGGCTCACGATCCTCTTCCTCACCGTCTTCGTGGACCTGGTGGGGTTCGGGATCATCCTCCCCCTGCTCCCCTTCTACGCCGACCGCTTCGGGGCCAGCGGCGTCCAGATCGCCGTCCTGGTCTTCTCCTACTCGGTGGCCCAGCTCCTCCTGGCCCCGGTCTGGGGTCGGCTGTCCGACCGTTTCGGACGCCGGCCGATTCTCATCGTGGGGCTCCTGGGCTCGGCCGCCTCCTACGTGGTCTTCGCCTTCGCCGGCTCCATCCTGGCCCTCCTGGTCTCCCGGATCATGGCCGGGGTGGGCGGCGCCAACATCCCGGTTGCCCAGGCCTACATCGCTGACATCACCCCGCCGGCCAAGCGGGCCGGCGGAATGGGGCTCATCGGAGCCGCCTTCGGCCTGGGGTTCATCTTCGGTCCGGCCATCGGGGGCCTCCTGGCTCCGGTGGCCCCGGAAGCCCCCGGACTGGCCGCGGCAGGGCTCTGTTTCGCCAACGCCATCCTGGCCATGTTCCTCCTCCCCGAGTCCCTCTCACCCGAGGAGCGGGCGGATCGGGTGCGCCTGCGCGATCCCCAGCGCATTTCCCGACTGGCAGAGCTCCGGGCCATCCTCCGGAATCCCGTCTTCTTCCAGATCCTCCTCCTCTCCTTCCTCTTCACTGCGGCCTTCTCGGCCATGCATCCGGTCTTTCCGCTCTTCGCTTCCGACCGGTTCGGGATCGACGAGCGGGGGGTGGGATGGATCTTCACGTACCTGGGAACGGTGTCGGCCATCATGCAGGGTGGGGTGGTCCGGTTCCTGGCGCCTCGGATCGGCGAACGGGGCCTGATTCGCCTCTGTTCGGTACCCTTCGTGGCCGGACTCCTCCTCATCGCCCTGGCCCAGAGCCTGCCCGTCCTTCTGGTGGCGCTGGCCCTGCTGGCGGTGGGTTTCGGGGGCACGCTCCCCTCGCTGGTGAGCCTCCTCTCCAGGGCATCCCCCGACGAAGTTCAGGGCGGCTCCCTCGGGGTGGGCCAGAGTGTGGGAGCGTTGGCCCGGATCGTCGGTCCCCTCACCGGGGGCCTGGCCTGGGACCTGACAGGGCCGTCGAGCCCCTTCGTGGCCGGGGCCATCCTCGCCGCTCTGGGTGCCCTCCTCATGCTCCGGCTTCCGGAGCCGGGAGGGGAGGATGCCGCCGATCTGGATCGAGAGGCCGAAGCTCCCGTCGGGAGTTGAACCGGCCGTCCCATTCTGCCATCCTGATGCCATGTCCAACTCGCCACTTTCCAACGTCGTCATCGTCCTGGACGAACCCCAGAACCTGGTGAACGTGGCCGGAGTCATCCGGGCCATGAAGAACATGGGGCTCTTCCGGCTTCGGGTGGTGAATCCCGCCGAATGGGACGCCTGGAGGATCACGGGCATCGCCCACCGCACCGAGGACATCGTGGAGTCTACCGAGCACCATCACACCCTGGAGGCCGCGGTGGCCGACTGCGTGCTGGTGGTGGGCACCTCGGCCCGGCCCCGAACCGCCCAGCGTAATTACGACTGGGCCCGGGCGTGGGCACCCCGGATCCTGGAGCGAGCCCAGGACGGCCCGGTGGCCCTGGTCTTCGGCCGGGAGGACCGGGGACTCTCCAACGAGGCCCTGGACCGCTGCGACGGCGTGGCGCTGGTCCCCACCGACCCGGACTACTCGAGCCTGAACCTGGCCCAGGCATGCCTGCTGCTGGCCTACGAGCTCTTCCTGGCCGCCGGCGAGGGTGAACGGGACCTTCCACGGGGAAAGCGATACACCGGGCCGGCGGACCGACAGGAGATGGAGCTCATGTTCCAGGCACTGGAAGGGGGGCTCCGCCGCATCGACTTCTTCAACGCCCGTGCACCAGAGAATGTGATGCGGACCTTCCGCACTCTCCTCTCGAGAGCCGAGCCGGAGCGACAGGAGGCCGGGCTCATGCAGGCGCTGGGGTTCGAGATC
Source organism: Gemmatimonadota bacterium (assembly GCA_003559555.1). Lineage (GTDB taxonomy): Bacteria > Gemmatimonadota > Gemmatimonadetes > Longimicrobiales > Gaopeijiaceae > PWLA01. Next base: position 51,569 of record PWLA01000141.1, read on the forward strand.
CAGAACTACCTGGACCGGGTTGAGGGGGAGTCCAACCGGAGTTCGACGGATTCGCAGGACCCCGGGAAAGGCCGTGATTCCGGGGCTTCCGGTCAGTTCGCGGAAGACTGACGAGAGGGCCCCCAGGCCCTGGGGGGAGCACTCGCCCGACACCTGTGGCTACCCGCCTGGGCTCGGGGCACGCCGCTTGCACTGCATTTGTGACATGATCGCTCTCGAGACCCCGACGGCTCCGGCAACTCCCGCGGAGCGCTACCGCGTGCTCCTGGAGATCGGCAGAGCCCTCACCGGCACCATCGAGGGCGAGGCGGAGCTGTATACGGCCATTTACCGGGAGACGGCGCAGATCATGGAGGCCGACGGCTTCTACGTCTCCCTCTACGATGCGGATTTCGACCTGGCCAGAGTGGTCTTCTGGGCGGACCGGGGCCGAGGCCGCTTCGCCAGCATCCCCTACGACGGCTCCGACAGCGAGGTCCTCCGCACCGGGCGGGGCACTCTGGTGCACGACGGGCTGGAGGCGCGGGCCCGCTTGGTGCTCGGCGAGGACGACGCACCGGGCACCCGCTCCGCCGTCTCGGCTCCCCTCCGGAGCCGGGGACGGCTGCTGGGAGTCATCAGCGCCCAGAGCTACAATCCCGATGCCTACACCCGCTCCGACCTGGAACTGCTGCAGGGAATCGCCGATGTGGCCGCCGTGGCTGTGGAGAACGTCCGCCACGTCCAGGAGCTGGATCACCGACGGCGAGAAGCGGAACGGATGGAGCAGATCAGTCGGATCCTGGCCAGCTCCCTGGATTCGGAGCAGGTCTTGAACCGGGTCGTCGAGGCGGCCCTGGACCTCCTCAAGGGTGACGGCGCCATGGTCTGGCTGCTGGAGGACGACGTGGTTCGGGTGGGCGCAGCCCGGGGCGGTTCCGCTCCCCATGTGGGGACCGAGATCCCGTCAGAGGCGACGCTGGTGAAACAGATGCGGGCGAACCCGGGGCCCATGGTAGTGGAACGACTCCAGGACTCGCCGCTCCTCCCGGAGGGCCTGTACTGCCCACCGCCGGCCCGTTCCGCCATCCTCCTGCCCCTTTCCGGAGCCGAAGGCGCCATCGGCGCCCTGGTCGTCACCACGCCCCGGGAGGGCCCGTTCACCGAAGAGGAGAGCCAGTTGCTCCAGCGCCTGGCCGGCCACGCCTCGGTGGCTCTGGAGAACGCCCGGCTCCACTCGGCCCTGGAGACCCTCTCCCTCACCGATCCCCTCACCGGCCTGCCCAACCGTCGACAGCTCGAGGTCCACCTGGAACGGGAGTTCGCCGCTGCCCGACGGGGCCGGCCCCTGTCGGTGGTCCTCTTCGATGTGGATCACTTCAAGGAGTACAACGACTCCCGGGGCCACGTGGCCGGTGACCAGGCGCTCCGGACTCTGGCCCGCATCCTGGCCGACGAGACCCGTGCCATGAACCTGGTGGCCCGGTACGGCGGCGACGAGTTTCTGGCCATCCTCTCCGACACGGACCCCGAAGGGGCCGAGCAGCACGCCGGCCGGGTCCACGCTCGCATCGCCGCCCACCCCGGCCTTCGTGCCGAGGGCCTGACCATGAGCTCCGGTGCGGCTACCTTCTCCGAAGACATGCAGCGGGTGGAAGACCTGATCCGGGTCGCCGACGAGGACATGTATCGCTCCAAGGCCCGGGCCCGCAACGCAAGCTGAACCCGAGCCCAGGAGTGGACCCCGATGGAAGCACAGTCCATCGAAGCCCGAAACCTTGCCGACCTCCTGGATTTCGCCGTGAGGCTGGCCCGTGAGGCCGGCGACGCCACCCTCCGGCACTTCGGCGGGCGGGTGGCCGATCAGAGCAAGAGCGACGGCACACCGGTCACCCTGGCCGACGCAGCCGCGGAAGCACTCCTGCGAGAGGGAATCCGCCGGCGATTTCCCCACGATGGGATTCTGGGGGAGGAGGAAGGCGAGGAACCCGGAACCTCAGGGTACCGCTGGATCCTGGATCCCATCGACGGCACCCGCTCCTTCATGCGGGGCGTCCCGCTCTATGCCGTCCTTGTCGGGCTCGAGCGAGGGGGAGAACCCTCCCTCGGCGTCATCCACCTCCCTGCCCTGGACGAGACGGTGTCGGCAGCCACGGACCAGGGATGCTACCGTGACGGCGTACGCTGCCAGGCGAACCGGGTGGCCGAACTGGCTGATGCGGTGGCCCTCACCTCGGACCCAGCCCTGACGCTGCACGGAGAGGTGGGGCCCGGCTGGGAAGCGCTCACGGCCCGGGTCGATTACACCCGGAGCTGGGGCGACGCCTACGGCCACGCCATGGTCGCCACCGGCCGGGCCGAGATCATGCTGGATCCACCGGGGCTGGCCCCCTGGGACGCCGCGCCCCTCCTTCCCATTCTCGCTGAATCCGGCGGTCGCTTCACCAGCGTGGACGGCCAGGCCACCATCCACGGCGGCTCGGGCCTCTCCACCAATGGGATCCTGCACGACCGTGTTCTGGAGCTTCTGAACTCCGGTCAGGCCTGAAGCCGGGCCTCCTGGGCCTCCCGGGCCTCCTCCCTGGGCAACTCGGCCTCCAGCGATTCCGGCTCCTGGGGCGGCTGCCAGATCTGGATCACCGGAAAGGTGGTGAGGAACCAACGGGCACTGGCCACGAAGAGCCCCAGGAATCCAAATCCGATGAGGGGCTCCCACGCCGTGATCGTGGCGGTCCCGGGCTCGTGCAGGGAGGGCGCCACCAGGAGGAATCGCTCCAACCAGAGCCCCAGGAGGGCGATGAAGGAGATGGCACCCAGCCACCCCGGCACCATCTTCGGGTTGCGCCCGATGAGCCCAACGAAGGGCACCACGAAGCAGAGGATGATCACCGAGAGGGAGAGGTACCCCCAGTCGGCGCCGGAACGATCGATGATCCAGACCTGCTCCCATGGGAGCTTTCCGTACCAGATCACGATGTACTGGCTGAACACCAGGTAGGCCCAGAAGATGGAGAAGGCGAAAACCAGCTTCCCCAGGTCGTGAAGCTGTTGCGGACCCATGGACTCGTTGAAGTCCGGCGCCAGCTTCTTGAGAAGCACCACCGCCAGCGCCGTGAGGGCGATCCCACCCCAGAACCCGCCCATGAAATACCAGGCCGGGAAGAGCATGGAGAACCAGTGGGACTCCAGTGACATGGCCCAGTCGATGGCAAATATGCTCATGACCAGTGCGAAGACCAGGGCCAGGGCAGGAGCCAGGACCTTCATCTTTCGCCAGCTCCGCTCCTCCTCCTGGGCCTGTCCCATCCAGCCGGCAGCGATCCGCTCCCGCCAGCGGGCCCGCCCGGCGTCCCCGTCCTCGTCCCGGCTCCGGTCCGGTCCCAGATCGGGCCGCACCGCGAAGTAGATGAAGATCAGGCTCAGTCCGAAGAGGAGCATCGCCCCCACCACGTTCCGGGCCACCAGGAACGGAATGTTGAGGTAGGCCTCCTTCTTCTGGACGATCTCGTCGTACGCCATCTGCTCGATCCAGGGGAAGTAGTTCTCCCGGAGACCGAGAAGCATGGGGATCAGGAGGAGGAAAGCCAGCGGAAGGAAGGCCCCGAAGGCCAGCGAGACCCGCCGCACCGACCAGTTCCACTTGGCCTTGGTGATGGTGGTGGCGACCCCCAGCATGATGGCGCCCTGGGCCACGCTGACAAAAAAGAGCCAGTGGGAGACATACGCCTCCCACGCCCGGTCCGGGTCGGTCTGGAGCAGCACCACGAAGGCCAGAAAGCCCAGGAGGGTGAAGGCTCCGATGATCAGGCTCACACCTCGCCGTCGGGAGAGGTAGCGGGCCGGAATGTCCGAGGGGACGTGGATGTCATGCATCGCGGGCTTCCCTCAGTTCTCCGAAGACTCGGCGTCAGGGGCGTCCTCGTTGGAGACCTCCCCTTGAAGCTCACGCACGTAGTTCACCACGTGCCACCGGTCATAGTGTGTGATCTGATGTCCCAGGGCGGGCATGGCACCCCGCCCGATCCGGATCATGCTGTAGATGTAGCCGTCGGGCAGCCCCAACGCCTGGTCGCTCATGAGCGAGACTCCGAATACAGGCGCCACCTCGCTCACCAGTCCGTCCCCCTGCCCCTCCACGCCATGGCATGGAGCGCACGCTCGCTCGAAGACCACCTGTCCCCGTTCCAGCGATTCCTCGTTGGCGGCCAGCGGATTCTCCAACCCGGTGACCTGCGGCACCTCGTCGGGGGCGGTGAGAGCCCGAAGCATATCCGCGGGCTGCACCGGCGCAGGCACCGGCGTGCCCTCGGCCTGGCCCAGATTCACCTGGCCCGGCCCTACCGGAAAATTGCCCGAGGCGAAGGGCACCGAGCCCTCCGGCGGCGGCTGGGGGTTCTCGTACGGGTTGAAGGAGGGCTGCTCCCTCATGCTCCGTCCGAAGACGGCGACCAGGAGATCGTCCATGGGCGTGCAGCCGGCAGCCATGAGGGCTACCAGGGCGCCAGCCAGCCAGATCCGTACCTTCGCCATACCCGCTCCTGATTCAGCCCCTGATTCAGCCATGGGCCCTCCCCTGCGGATCGTCCTGCAGGTTCGAAGGCTCGAATTCCTCGAGGATTCGCTTGACCGTGTCCATTCGCTCGGAGGGGGCGGTGACGTAGACGCCGAACTTGCCGGCGGAGAACTCGGGGTCGTAGACCACATCCCCCTTCAGATCCGGCACCCGCATGTTCCAGAGGACGCCGATCACGGTGGCGAACGCCCCGAAGAGGATCGTCAACTCGAAGACCGGGATGATGTACGCCGGGATGGCCACGATGGGCTTGCCCCCGGTGACCAGGGGCCAGTCCATGCTGGTGAAGATCGTGAAGGCGAAGCCCGTGGCCGCGCCCGTGAGCCCTCCCGCCAGGGTGAAAAGCCGAACCGGGCTGGCCGAGTATCCCAACGCCTCCTCGATGTGGTGCTCCGGAAAGGGAGCGAAGGCGGTGATCTCTTCGAAGCCCTCGCTGCGGAGCCGCTTGATGGCCTGGACCGTCACGTCCAGGTAGTCGTACGACGCCAGGAGCCCTTCCCGGCCACCGCCCACCTCGTTTGCCGCGCTCATGGCTTCACCTCCTCCCTCTGCTTCCTCATGGGTGGAGGCAGGACCTCCTTGATCTCGGCAATGGCCACCGGCGGGAAGAGCCGGATGAAGATGAGGATCCAGAAGAAGAACCAGCCGAAGGTTCCGATGACGATCCCCATCTCGGTGAGGCTGGGCCGGTACACGTTCCAGGCAAAGGGGATGTACTCGTGGGACAGCGACGTCACGATGATCACGAAGCGCTCGAACCACATCCCGATGTTGATGAACAGCGAGATCACGAAGAGGGCCGGGATCGAATAGCGCACCCTCTTGAACCAGAGCATGATGGGGATCAGCCCGTTGCAGGTGAGCATGATCCAGGTGGCCCACCAGTAATGCCCGAAGGCCCGGTTCCAGAAGACCCGGCGTTCGGGATCCTCACCGGAGTACCACGCCATGAAGAACTCGGTGAGGTAGGCGTAGAAGACGATGAGCCCCGTCACCAGGCAGAGTTTTGCCATGGCGTCGAAGTGCCTCGTCGTCAGGTACTTCTCCAGCCCGAACGCCTTTCGTATGGGCACCAGGATGGTGATCACCATGGCCACGCCCGAGAAGATGGCGCCAGCCACGAAGTAGGGGGCGAAGATGGTGGCGTGCCAGCCCGGCACGATGGCCATGGCGAAGTCCCACGACACCACCGAGTGCACCGACAGGACCAGCGGGGTGGCCAGGGCCGCCAGGTACAGGTAGGCCTTCCCGAAGTGGTGCCACTGCCGGTCCGTTCCCCGCCAGCCGAAGGAGGTGAAGGTATAGAGCTTGTGACGGAGACTCCCCTTCGGCGACTGGTCCCGGGCCGCCGCCACGTCCGGCAGGAGCCCCAGCAGGAAGAAGAGGGACGAGACGGTGAAGTAGGTGGTCACCGCGAAGACATCCCAGACCAGGGGCGAGCTGAAGTTGGGCCACAGCATCCGCTGGTTCGGGTAGGGGAAGAGCCAGTAGGCGTGCCACACCCGTCCCAGGTGGATCAGCGGATAGAGCCCTGCCGTCATCACAGCGAAGACCGTCATGGCCTCCGCGGCCCGGTAGATGGACTGTCGCCACCGGGCCCGGAAGAGGAAGAGGATGGCCGAAATCAGCGTCCCGGAGTGGGCGATCCCCACCCAGAAGACGAAGGTGGTGATGTAGGCGCCCCACCCCACCGGGGTGTTCAGGCCCGTCAACCCGATCCCCTGGATGATCTGATTGCCCCAGGAGAAGGCCAGCAGCCCGATCCCGGCAATGGACATCCCAAGGAGGATCCACCACCACTTCCCCGGACGGGAAAGCATCTGGAGGATGTCTTCGTTGACCTCCCCGTACGAACGCACGTCGGGGTGGGTCTGCGCTCCTCGTTCTTGTTCGGTAACCGTCGCCATTC
>PWLA01000340.1 GCA_003559555.1 Gemmatimonadota bacterium
CCAGCACCGGCGTGGTCTCCGGCAGGGTCACCACCAGAAGCCGGGTGTAGTCCGGGTCCTGGAGCCTCATGAGCGAGGTGGTGACCTTCCCGCCCATCCCCTGGGTGTGTCGCCGCACCTCCCGGTGGTACGCGCCGGTCTGATCCAGCAGGAGAAGGGTGTGCCCGGTGGGGGCGGTGTCGAAGACGATGTGGTCGAACCGCCCCTGGTGGCCCGGATGGGTCAGGAGCTGGGTGAACTCGTCGAAGGAGGCGATCTCGGTGGTGCAGGCGCCGGAGAGCTGCTCCTCCACCCTGCGCACCTCGGTGTCGGAAAGCCGCTCCCGCACCGGATCCAGGACACGCTTCCGGTAGGCCTCGGCCGCCGCCTCCGGGTCGATGTCCAGGGTGAAGAGCCCGGGCACCGTCTCCACCGGCGTCACCTCACGGGCCACCTCGCACTCCAGGACCTGACCCAGGTTGGAGGCCGGATCGGTACTGACCAGCAGCACCCGTCGCCCCTGGTCGGCCAGGGCGACGGCGGTGGCGGTGGCCAGCGAGGTCTTGCCCACGCCTCCCTTCCCAGTAAAGAAGAGGTGTCGGGTGGGCTGGCCGATGAAGGAGAGCATGGGATTCAGGTCCGGGGCCGTGAGGATCGGTCAGGATCGATCTGGGGCGGGACAGAGGCCGGCGTCAGCACGCCGCCGTCCTCCCGCCTTCCTCCACCTCGTTGAAGAATCCACGCAAGCGGAGGTGCAGCTTGCCCACCGCATCCGGCGCGACGCAGTAGCAGGAGCTGGTCCCCCGCTGCGTCACGTCGATGAGGCCGGCCTCCAGGAGCACCTTCAGGTGCCTGGAGACGGTGGCCTGAGCCAGGGGAAGCGCTTCTACGATCTCGCCGCAGATGCAGGTGTCCTGGGCGGCCAGGAAGCGGAGAATCGTCAGGCGAGCCGGGTGGGAGAGGGCCTTGGCCTGGTCGGCCAACTCCTTCAGCTCCGTGTCGAATTCGGTTGCCTTCGTGAGCATCAAACCCTCCTCGAGTCCGTACTTAATCGAATTTATACGATACAACGAACCGGGCCACCTGTCCACCGGGACTCACACCCCGTACCGCCTGGCGACGAGCTGGACAGACCGGCACCGCCCTGCCATGATGCGGCATTCGACCCCTGACGAGAACGCAGCCGCTCCGGGCGGCACTCCAAGTCACGGACCAGGCCCCTGCCTATGAGCAGCGAATACTCGGACGACTCCGCCACCGTCGCGCTCCTGTACGACGAACTCCGCTCCCTGGCCCACCGCGAGCTCGCCAGGGAGGGCGGCCAGGTCTCGCTCCACACCACCGAGCTGGTTCACGAGGCCTACCTTCGCCTGGCCGACAGCGACGAGGTCAGCCAGCGGGGACGCGCCTACTTCTTCGGGGCGGCGGCCCAGGCCATGCGGCGGGTCCTGGTGGATGCGGCTCGCCGCCGCGGAGCCGCGAAGCGGGGAGGGGATCGGGCCCGGGTCACCCTCGGCGAGGGCCACCTTGCGGTGGACGCCTACGCCTCGGACCTCCTGGACCTGGACCGGGCCCTCACACTCCTGGAGTCGGAGAGTCCTCGGTTGGCCCGGGTCGTGGAGCTTCGATTCTTTGGAGGACTCAGCGTGGAGGAGACGGCCCAGTCGCTGGAGGTGTCGCCTCGCACCGTGAAGGGAGACTGGGCCCTGGCCCGGGCCTGGCTCCACGACACGCTCCAGGGAGCGTCCGATCCATGAGTCGCCTGGAACCTCAGCGCCGGTCAGGGGACGACGTGGGAGGCCCCAGCGGACTGGGCTCGCATCCGGTGCGCTCCACCGTGTAGACAATGGAGGCGATCTTCCAGCCCTCCGGCGTCTCCACCAGCGAGAAGACGTTCACCCCGCAGTGGCTGAACTCCCCACCCCACCAGAAATCGTAGGGGGTCCAGGCCATGGCCACGCCCCCGCGGATCACGACATCGGGCTCCCAGATACGCTCCAGCGGGGCTTCCTCCCAGGTCGCCATGGACTCCAGGAACTCCTGGTGGCTCACGGTGCTGATCACCCGCTCTCCGTTCTCCTGGCGGTGGGAGGTGAAGTAGCCGTCCGCCAGGAGGAGCTCCCGGGCCGCATCCGGGTTCCGGGCGGCCATGGCGTCGAAGAGGCCCTGCACCACCTGGAGCACCGCCTCCTCCCCGCCCTCGGCCGGGGCCTGCGCCTCGAGTCCGTGAGGCGTGGCCGCACCCAGCAGAAGCAGCACTCCGGTGAGAACGACCCACCGGTGCCCATCCCTCCCGCTCGCCTCGGCGTCCGAACGCCGGCGCCTCAGCCCCGCCACTGCTCTACCGTCTCCCGGACGAAGTCCTCGAAGGGACGGGGGTCCCGGCCCACGATGGTCCGGGTCTGCGCCAGGTCCTCCTCGTCGGCCACCAGGCCGTCCTTCTGGAAGGCGGCGTACATGACCTTGAAGTCCCAGGCCATCCAGGCCGGGAGCATTGCCAGCGCCTGCTCCTCCCAGGCGTCCAGGTCGTTGCCGCCGTACTTGACCGCTCGATCCAGGACCCGGCCATACGCATCGGCGCAGTCCTCTCCGGTGAGGGGATCGGGCCCCACCAGGTTGTAGGTCCGGCCCTCGAAACCCGGCTCCGTCAGGGCCCGCACCGCTGCCTGGGCGATGTCACCCACGTCGACCCGGGACACCCCCACGTCACCCAGGGGCTGAGGGTAGACCCCGTGCTCCATGATGGGCCCCTGGAACCAGTGATCGTTCTGATAGAAGTTGCTGGGGCGCAGGATTGTGAAGGGAACGCCGCTCTCGCGGATGGCCTTCTCGATCTCCACCTTGGCGGCGAAGTGGGGCACGTGCGGCACAGTGTCGGCGCCCTGGACCGAGAGGTAGACGATGCGCTCGGCGCCGGCCCGCACCCCTTCGTTCAGAGCCACCAGTCCCTCGTGGAGCTCGGTGGGGGCCACGGCGTTCAGGATGAAGAGGCGGTCGAAGTCCCGGAACACCTCGCCGTAGGTGCTCGGCTCCATGAGATCGCCGATGACGGCGTCCACCCCATCGGGAAGTTCCTGGGCTCGCTCCCGGGAACGAGTCAGCACCCGCACCGACTCGCCTCTCTCCCTGAGTCCCTCCACGATCTGGCTTCCTACCGTTCCGGTTCCACCCAGGATCAGGTGTCGCATGGCTCGTCTCCTCGCGCCCTCCGGCGCCGCTTCAGTGAGTGAGAGGTCCTCGGAGAAATCCGGTACCCGTAGGCATCGCCGGCGATCCCGTGCGCCCCCCCCGTGCAGGGGGCCTGCCGCTGACGGGTCAGTCGGGGCACCGGCGTTCCAGGAGGATCACGTCTCGCCAGGCGCCATCCAGCTTTCCCAGCTTCTCCCGCCGACCCACCTCCCGGAACCCTGCTCGGCGATGGAGCTCGATGCTGGCCTCGTTCTCTGGAAAGATCCCCGCCTGAAGGGTCCAGATCCCCTCCGCCTCGGAGGCGTCCACCAGGCGACGGAGGAGGGTCGATCCGACTCCCTTCCCCCGGTGGTCCTCGCCGACGTAGACGCTGACCTCGGCTACTCCCCCGTAGACGCACCGGCTGGACACCGGGCTGAGAGCAGCCCATCCCGTCACCGCGTCGTCCTCCACCGCCACCAGTCGGGGAGCGGGCATGTGCGCCGCGTCCCACGCGTCCCACTCCGGGACCTCGGTCTCGAAGGTGGCGACCCCGGTGTCGATGCCCTGGGCGTAGATGCGCCGGACGGCCTCCCAGTGGCCCTCCTCCATGGGCAGCACCTGCACCTCGGCTCGCCGGACGGACTCGCGCACCTCGAACTGCGGCTCACAGGTCACCGGGAAGCTCATCGAGTTGGCGATGAAGCACTTCCCGTGCGCCTCGGCGTGGAGTCGGCGTGCCGTGTCGACGTCGGAGTCCGGTCCCAGCGTCACCTCCGGACGGAGCACGACCTCTCGAAACCGTCCGCCACCCCCCGGATCCAGCTCCATGCGACCCCGGGCCCGGTCCCGGTATCCCGTCACCACCACACCGGCGTCGGCACACAGGTGGAGGTACCAGAGCATGTGGCACGCCGAGACGGACGCCACCAGGAGGTCCTCCGGGGAGTAGCGCCGGGGGTCGCCCCGGAAATCCGGGTCTGCGGAGGCCTCGATTGAAGGACGTCCCGGGGCCAGGATCCGGTGATCCCGACTGTAGGCCACGTAGGTCCTCGTCCCCTGACCCCGGTTGCCGGTCCAGTCCACCTGGGTCTCGTACTCCAGTGTCTTCGGCGGCATGCTCGCTCCTTTCGGGGCCGCTCCTGCAACGACCCACAGGCTCGTATTCAGATTCGGGCCGGGAAGCAACCAACTCCCGCCCTATGTAAAGCTGGCCTGCGTCAGTGTAACGTAGACTTTGCACTCTCCGTGCCACCCGGCGCCCTGTGCCCCTTCAGCGAGCTTCGAGCGACCGGACCCCATCCGCCGGCAGCGCCTGGAGAAGAACAGCGGTGAAGGCTTCGATCAGAGAACGCTTCAGATATGTCTTTCGCTGCACCAGGCGGACGATGCGGGCGGGAGCGGGTTCCACGAAGTGACGCACCCGATTCCGCTCGGCCCCCTGCAGCCTGTCGAGGGCCAGGCCCGGAAGAAGGGTCATGCCCCCGCTCGAATCCACCATCTGCTTGAGCGTCTCCAGGTTCCCGCTCCGGAACGTGACGGACCGACGCCCGGCCCCCTCACTGTGCAGGTCTTCGCACAGCTCCAGGATCTGGTCCCGGAGGCAGTGCCCCTCGTGGAGGATCCAGAGGTCTTCGATCCGCAGGTCTTCGCGGCGCAGGCGATCGCGCTCCAGGAGCGGATGCCCTGGTGCCATGTAGCCGACGAACGGTTCCTGGAAGAGTTCCCGCTCGATCCACCCTCGCTTGCCTTCCGAGGTGGCGACGACGCCGATGTCGAGGCGTTCCGCTTCCAGGCCCTCCAGGATCTGTTCGGTGACGAGCTCCTCCACCGCCAGGGAGATCCCCGGATGCCGCCGGGAGAGATCCGAGACGAAACGGGGGAGCAGGTACGGGGCCAGCGTCGGAAGAACCCCCACCCGGAGGTCGCCGGCCACCACCTCCCGGGCTTCCAGGATCAACTCCTCGAACCGTCCCGCCTCCCGTAGCACCCGCCGGGCCTGGTCCACGATCCGTCGGCCCAGGTCCGTGGGCTCCACCGGCCGTCGGTCGCGGTTGAAGATCTCGATCCCGAGCTCATGCTCCAGCTTGGCGAGCTGCGTGCTCAGGGTCGGCTGGGTGACCCCGCACGAGCGAGCCGCGCGGGAAAAGTGACGGTGCTCGTCCAGCGCCACGACGTACCTGAGCTGGGCCAGGTTCACGGGTCTCTTCTCACTCCTGGGGACTCACGCCCGGAACGGGTATTGTCAGCATCAATGCATCAATAAAACTAATCTATTTGACTTATGAAACCCCTGGTGTTTTGTTGGTTACCCTTGCTGCGGGTCGGGGCTCCGGATCCGCTTCATCGTCGCCGCATCACGTCTTGCTTTGGGAGTGACACACATGTCGGAAGAGAAGGCTAGAAAATCGAAGGCTGAGATCACTGAGTGCCCGGTCACGGGCGGGTCCGACAACCAGGGCGTCGAGGATGCCACGGCCCGGAACCAGGAGTGGTGGCCCAACAAGCTGCCCCTGTCGGTTCTGGAGCAGAACTCGCCGCACCTGGACCCCACGGGCGACGACTTCGACTACGCCGAGGCGTTCAATTCCCTGGACCTGGCCGAGGTGAAGGCCGACCTCGAAGAGGTGCTGACGACGTCGCAGGACTGGTGGCCCGCCGACTATGGCCATTATGGGCCCCTCATGATCCGCATGGCGTGGCACGCCGCAGGCACGTATCGGACGGTCGATGGCCGTGGAGGAGCGAACGGGGGAACCCAGC
>PWLA01000109.1 GCA_003559555.1 Gemmatimonadota bacterium
CGGAAGCTCCTTGCAAGCAATCTTTCTGCCCGATTCCCACCGCACCATCGCACATCCATGTGAGGCCAGCGATGGAGGCCCGCCCGGCCGCGACGAGTGACCCCGTAGTCGCCCGGTGCGCGTGCCGTAGCCACCGGGAGCATGCCGCAACCACCGGGAGCATGCCGTAACCACCGGGCGCTCGGCGAAGGAGCCGTCCAGGAGGCTCCCTCAACCGAAGGGGATGGGGCTGCGGAACTCGACCTCACTCCGTCCACGACCTTCTACGGAGGGGACTCCGATGGAGGGGAGTCCGATTCGGAGTATTCAGCACCTGCGGTTCGGGTATCGTCAGGGGAAGCCCCAGTCCCCTCGGGAGGCGTCGCTCGGTCCGGACTCGAGTGGTTTTCTGGCCCGGTCTCGGCGTTGCCCGGCATGGGAACGAAATCGGGGGGGCGAGGCGACTCCAGCTCCAGCGTGGCCTCGCCGGTGATGAGACGGACGTCCCGGGCGTTGAGGAGCCAGCTCCAGAACCAACTCAGGAGCACCTGGACACGGTTGCGAAACCCGATGAGGAAGGCGATGTGTATCCCGCCCCAGAGGAGCCACGCCAGAAAACCCCCGGCCTTCAGGGGTCCCACAGTAGCCACGGCCCGGGCCTTTCCGATGATGGCCATCATCCCCTTGTCTCGATAGACGAAGGGCGTCCGGTCCGGACCCGTTCCCCCCGCCTTGCCGGAGCCGGCCACCTCCCGGGCGATGACCTTGCCGGCATACCGGCCCATCTGGAGAGCCGCTGGAGCCACTCCTGGGACCGGCTCTCCCGAGTCGGCGGAGGTGGCGGCAGCCATATCGCCTGCCACGAAGACCTCCGGATGACCGGGCACCGTGAGGTCCGGGCCCACCTGGACCCGCCCCGAGCGGTCCAGGGGCACACCCAGGGACTGGCCGATGGGACTGGCCTTCACTCCGGCGGCCCAGAAAACGTTCCGGACCGGGATCACCTCGTCGGAGATGTGGACCTCACCCGGATGGATGTCGGTGACGGCAGCGTTCAGTCGAACCTCCACCCCCAATCGCTCCAGGTCCCGCTGGGCCCGTTGGCTCAGCTTCTCGGGGAAGGTGGGAAGGACCCGGTCACCGGCCTCGAAGAGGATGACCCGGGTGGTCCGGGTATCGATGTGTCGGTAGTCCTCAGGGATCGTCTTCCCGGCGATCTCCTTGATGGCCCCCGCCAGCTCTACCCCCGTGGGTCCGGCGCCGACAATGCCGAAGGTGAGGGCAGCTTGCCGTGCCCGGAGGCTCCCTTCGTACTCGGCCGACTCGAAGGCCAGGAGGATCCGACGACGGAGATCGATGGCGTCCTCCAGACTCTTCAGACCCGGCGCAACCGAGGCCCACTGGTCGTTACCGAAATATGCGTGAGTGGCTCCGGCGGCCAGGACCAGGAAGTCGTACTGAACGTAGCCTCCCTCCACAAAGAGGCGGCGCCCCTCCAGATCCACCCCCGTCACCCCCGCCAGGGCCACGTCGCAATTCGCCTGCCCCCGGAGGACGGTTCGGATTGGTGCGCTGATGTCGCCGGGCGAAAGGGAGGCTGTGGCCACCTGATAGAGGAGGGGCTGGAAGACGTGGTGGTTCCGCCGGTCCAGGAGGGTGACCTGAACCGGAGCCCCGGCCAGTTGGCGGGCCGCCTCCAGGCCGGCAAAGCCGCCGCCCACGATGTAGACCCTGGGCCGGGGATCGTCGCTGTGGGATTCCACCATCCACCTCCAACCGGCGAGTGTGGGGATCCCTGGCTCGGCTCCGGCATGCCTCCTCGGCCGCCGAAGGATGCTTGGGACCGATGCAGGATCTTCCGCTGGGGCGCCCCGGGTTGCAGATCAAGGTCCCTGCCACGACTCAGCCGGGTACCTGGGAGCTGGGGACCCCCGTCATGGACCGAGGTTCCTCTTCCTTCGAGCACCCCACTTCCTGGCCCCCCTTCAGCCTTGACGGCGCGTCCCTCAGCACGTCGGCCACCGCCTCGGAGAGCTCCCTGGGACCAAAGGGCTTGGGCAGGAAGGCGGCCTCGCCCAGGTCCACGTCCTGGTTCAGAAGCTCTCCCCGGGTGAAGCCCGAGGTGAAGATCAGCGCCAGGTGCGGCCACTTCTCCCGGAGCCGCCACGCCACCTCGGGTCCGGTCATGCCGGGCAGGAGCACATCCGACAGGAGGAGATCGGGGGGCGGGGCCAGCGTCGCCGCCGCATCCAGGGCGAGCTCGCCGGACTCGGCTGTGATGACCTCGTGGCCGTCCGCCTCCAGCACCCTCGTCATGATCCGCTCCACCTCCGGCTGATCCTCCACCACCAGGATCCTTCCCGGGGACACGGGCAGTGCAGGTGTTTCATCCACGCTGGGTCCGTCGTCGTCCTCGTCGGCGACGCCCTCCGCCCACGGAAAATAGAGACGGAAGGTGGTTCCCTTTTCGGGCTCGCTGTAGAGGTGGATGTGTCCGTCCATCTGGCGGACCACCCCCCACGACAGGGACAGCCCCAGCCCGGTGCCCTGGCCCCTGGCCTTGGTGGTGAAGAAGGGCTCGAAGACCTTCTCCTGCACCTGGCGACTCATGCCCTGGCCGTTGTCGGCCACCACGAGCTGGGCGTAGCGTCCCGGGTGGATGGCGCCGTGGCTTCCGGCCTGCTCCTGGGTCACCTCCGCGAGCCGGGTCTCCAGACGAAGGGTGCCCCCGCCCGGCATGGCGTCCCGGGCGTTCACCGCCAGGTTCATGATCACCTGGCCGAGCTGGCCCTCGTCGGCCTCGATGGGAAGGTCCTCCCGCAGGTCCGTCTTCAGGGTCACGTTCGTCCCCAGCAGACGCTTGAGGAGGGGGAGGATGTTCTTCGCCACCACCCCCAGGTCCCGGACCTTCACCTCCAGCACCTGGTCGCGACTGAACGACAGGAGCTGCCGGGTGAGGCCCCCGGCCCGTTCCGCAGCATCCAGCATCTCGCGGACGTCTTCCTCGGCCTCGGCCGACAGGTCGCCCCGTTCCAGGAGAAAGGTCGTGTTCCCCTCGATGGCCGTGAGCAGGTTGTTGAAGTCGTGGGCCACCCCGCCGGCGAGCCGTCCCACCGCCTCCATCTTCTGGGCCTGCTGGAGCTCGAGCTGGATGCGCTTTTCCTTGGAAACGTCCAGCATGTTGAGCACGATCCCGCGCACCGCCCGGTCATGGAGGAGATTCGCTCCCTTGACCTTCATCGTCCGCCACGATCCGTCCCGGTGGGCCATCCGCCACTCGTCCCGGGCGCGACTCCCAGGCTCCTTCAGCGCCGCCATGAACCGGTCCGACCACCGGGCCCGATCCGCCGGATGGACGAGTTCGGCGAAGGGTCGGTCCAGGAGCCCCTCCTCCGGGTAGCCCAGGATCCGCTCGTACGCCGGGCTCTGGTACCGGATCGTGCCCTCCGGCCCCAGGATCGTGATCAGGTCTCCGCCCTGCTCGATGAGGGCACGGAAGCGAGCCTCGCCCCGCTCCAGCTCCCGCTCGGCACGGACACGGCTCCGGATCTCTCGCATCAGGAGCTCGGCCAGAGAGCGAAGGGTTGCGGTGCTGGCGGGTGCCCAGTCCCGGGGCCGGAAGTCCACCACGCACAGGGTGGCCAGGGTCTTGCCCGCGGCGTTCTTGAGCGGAATCGCCAGGTAGGCGCGGACGCCCCCTTCGGTGGTGGCCGGGTTGTCCTTCACCCGGGGGTTGGTTTCGGCGTCGTGAATTTCCAGGGGCTCGCCGCTCTGCACCACGTACCTGCAATACGTGCCCTCGAGCGGGACATCTCTGGGGCCAGACCACTCCTCGTGGCCTTCGCCGTCCCCCACCGAGACCAGGGACCGCTGCCGATCCGGGAGGACCACGTTCACCTGCGCCACCGGCACGTCCAGGAGCTCGCACGCCAGCCTGGCCACCCGCTCGAGCCCCTCGCGCCATGCGGGCTCATCCTCCACCATTGCCGCAAACTGCACTGCGTCTTGCACATCACCCAGGTGTTCGTCCGGCGGCCCTTTCATCAACTCATCTCCTTCTCGAGCCCCGGTCGCATGGAGCGAGCGGAGGTCAACACTGGCACACGACAGTCCTTCCGGGCCGCCCGGCAGGGGGACCGTGCAGACTCCCCCCAGCGGTTGGGCGCAGCCATCTGCCCACAAGGCGGCCCTGATGGGTTCCTTACTGTGCAAGGACTGCTCCAGGATCGAGCGGCGTTCAACCGGCATCGGGCACGGCGGGGCGCGAGCTTGGTGAACTCGGGCGATGCCGCTCCTGTGAAACCGGGCCGGTCAGGAGCTGCACAGCGCCCCTTTCCCCCGTATCTGCGGCGGTGGGGACCGAGTGTGGATTTCGCACGGTCGATCGCCAGGTGTACCTTCCTTGGCATGCGCACCCGCAGCCTTTCCGACACCCGCAGGGTCGGAGTCCGTCAACCCTCCACCGCCCTGACGGGACAGGGAGTGCGGAAGTGCGCCGCCTGCACCCGAGACCCTTCGACTTCCAAGGAGAACGACCCCATGCCCCAGCGTCGCCCCGGATTTCTCCGCTCCGGCCTGATCCCGGGCCTGGCCCTGCTCGCCGCGCTCTCGTTCATGCCCTCGGGGCTGGTGGCCCAGGATCGCCCCATCATCGTGATCGACCCGGGCCATGGCGGCTCGGAAGCCGGGGTCGTGGTGGGAGACCTGGTGGAGAAGGATCTGGTCCTTCGCCTGGCCTTCACCACGGCGGCGGAGTTCATCCGGGAGGGTTACGACGTGCGGCTCACCCGGACCGGGGACTACGAGGTTCCCATGGCCGACCGGCGGAGCCATGCCGAAGGGGCCGGCGCCTCCCTGCTCATCATGCTTCACATGATCCAGAGCGACGATCCCACACGGCACGGGGCCGAGATCTACTACTACGAAGACGAACCGGCCAGCGCCCTCGCCGCCCGCATCTTCGGGGACACACTGGAGGAGGACGGGGTGTTCGTGGTCCTGGAGCCAAGGAGCTGGGCCCCCCTGGCCTCACCCACCGTGCCCACGGTGATGATCGAGGCGGGCTTCCTGACCCATCCGGTGGAGCAGCGCTTTCTCCAGTCCGAAGCCTATCATCGGGACCTGGCCCGAGTCTTTGTCCGGGCGAGCGAACGGGTGCTGGAGAATCGGTGAGGTCCTGTCGAGCGAAGAAGGGAGGCTCCGCCCGCACCCGCTCCGGCGTCCATTCCGCTTCCCTCTGGAGCCAAGCGTCGATCTCGGCCGAGTGGAGCTCGTAGTAGCCCAGCGCCAGGAGGGACCGGCGGTGGCGCGGCTGGCAGCCCCTGGCCTCGAGGGCCAGGGGCTCGTCATGAAGGCGAAGCTGTACGAGGCGGGAGAGGTGCTCGGTCCGTCGGTCGTTTCCGGGTTCCATGTAGAGGGGATTGGCGAGCCACCAGAGCCGGCGCGCCGCGTGCTGCTGCCCCTCGCAGTCCTTCCTTCGATACGATCTGCCCTCGGCCCATTGCATCAGACTCCCGATCTCCCTGGTCCAGGAGCACCGGAGCTCTTCCGGCATCGTCCGGACGGGCTCGGGGATCGCCGGCAGCGCCTTATGAGGTTGTCATCATATTTCACCAGCCTCCCGTCCGTTTATATGATGTTTTCATCATAAATAGCCAGAATGCGATCTCCCGAAGGGCTGACGATCCAGCTTTCGGGGAAGGAATGGATGGCGGTCCGGCCCCTCCGGGCCGGGGCCGATCAGCCCCCTGGCCGCTCGCCCCCTGGCCGCTCGCCTCCTGGCAGGTCACCCCCCTGGCGGATCACCCCCCTGGCCGCTCGCCCCTGGCATGTCACCCCCTGATCGATCACCCCTC
>PWLA01000336.1 GCA_003559555.1 Gemmatimonadota bacterium
GAGCGGCTGACCCCGTAGTCGCGCAAGGCGTTCAGAGCGCGTCCTCCGCGAGACCTCCGAGCACTGCGCAGGAGAACCCGAAGGGGGACGGGGGGTTGCGGCGTCAGGCGGCGTCGGAGCGCCTCACCGATGCACTGGGGCATCGCTTTCGACACTCCTCCTACCCTGACACCGCAAGACCCCGTCCCGGTGGTCCCTGCCCTTCTTCAACGGCCTTATAGAAGGCTTCCATGAGAAGGCCAAGTAGTCAATACCGACGTGGCGGCAACGCCGGAGGACGGGAGGCCGGAGTCCGTCTGGGTCCGGCTCAGGACAGAGGAGCGCGGATGTCGGGAAATCCCGGGAGGTGGAGTCCCCGGGCCATGGCGGTGAGTCGGATGCCGATGACCGTCAGGGCACCGATGACGGCTGCAACGTCCCGGGAAAGCCCCAGAGCATCCAGCCCCAGGTAGAGGGCCACACCCACCAGGGCGGCCGTGGCGTAGATCTCCCGTCGAAGCACCAGGGGAACTTCGGCGCGGAGGACGTCGCGGATTACTCCTCCGGCCGTGCCGGTGACGGCTCCCATCATGATGACGATGGTGGGCGAGAGCCCCTGCGCCTCGGCCACCTGGGCGCCACTGATGGCGAAGAGGCCCAGGCCGAGGGCATCGGCCACCTGGAGCGAAGGCCCGGGGAGCCGGTCCCACCGGGCGGCCAGCACGGTGAAGGCGGTGGCCAGGGCGATGACCCCCACGTACGTGGGATCCATCACCCAGAAGACGAAGTCCCGTCCCACCAGGAGGTCCCGAAGGGTCCCCCCTCCCACCCCGGTGGCCATGGCCAGAACGAATACCCCCAGCAGATCCATCCCCTTGTGGCGTGCTGCCAGGGCTCCGCTTACGGCGAAGACCGCCACCCCCAACAGGTCCAGAATGTAGAGGAGCACCTCACTCCGCCTTCCAGCTCGGGTACGAGCCCAGGATCCGAAGCTCCCGGGCAAGGGCGCGGGTCTCCTGGATCGCCTTCGCTGTGGCCCCACCCGAGGCTCCCGCATCGAGCTCCAGGAAGAATCGGTAGCCTCCGGTTTCCGGAGATGGCCGAGCCTGGATGCGACCCAGGTTCACCCCGTGCCGCGCAAACGGGGTCAGCACCGCCACCAGGCTTCCCGGTCGATCGGCGATCTCCACCACGAGGGCGGTTTGTTCGCCGCCGGCGCCGGGCAGGGATGGTGGCGGCTCGCCGGTGCGGCCGATCAGAAAGTATCGAGCCTGCGCCTGGACCCGGTCCTGTAGGTCTTTGGCCAGGACCCGCAGGCCGTAGACCTCTGCCGCCTCCGGGGGCGCCAGGGCCGCCAACCGGGGATCGCCCCGCTCGGCCACCTTGCGGGCCGCTCCTCCGGCGTCCCATGTAGCAGAGGCCTCCAGGGTGGGGTTTTCCCTGAAGAAGCGCTGGCACTGAGCCAGGGCGATGGGGTGTGACAGGACCTTGGTGAGACCATCGACCTGGGCGGCGGGAAGCCCCACGAGGCTATGCTTGACCGGGATCGCCACCTCCGCCAGCACGGTGATCCGCTCGTGGCCGAGGGCGTCGTAGGCCTCGGAGAGATTTCCGGCCAGGGTGATCTCCATGGGAAGGATTCCCATGCGGGCTCGACCCGAGAGGACTGCATCGGCCACGTCGGTGAAGCCAGGTGAGGGGAGGGTCTCAGGGTCCGGGCCGAAAATGGTCCGAATGGCCCGCTCGCTGTGGGCGCCAGGAGCGCCCGGGAAGGCGATGGGATCGTCCGTTCTGGGCGACACGGGTGGGTTGCCCTCCATTGGTGTTGAGGGTCGGAATGTCAGGTTCGGGTTCCTACGGGCCTTCCTCCGACACCTCGAAGGGAAGTTCGGTCCGGAGGTCGGCTCCCTCGGCTGGGACCGTGGCCCGAAGCCGGTATTCTCCTGGTGTATCGGGCGCAGTCAGCGTCTCTTCCCAGGCCGGCCCCTCCTGGCCCGCTTCCAGTTCCTCCTGGCCCAGGGCCTGGGTAAAGGATCGGTCGTCGGACCACCGATGGAGCTCGGTGCCAGCGCTGTCCAGGATGACGAGATCGTACCGCTGTCCAGTCCGGAAGCTGAGGGTTCTGGACTGGTCCGAGCGGTTGGAGAGCTGCAGGAAGACCTGCACGCTCTCTCCCGGGGAGTAGGTCATCTGATCCACCGCCAGCAGGAGTTCAATCCCCTCGTCCGGCACCTCCTCGCCGGGGGTCGCTGCGGAGGCGTCGGGATCGGTGTCCGACACCGGAGGCGGGGCGTCGTTACCGCAACCGCCCAGGGCAAGGGCCGCCACCAGGGCCAGACGGGGAAGCCACCTGCGGGAGCCCCGGGATGTGCCGGGCATGAGAGGGACGGTGGCTGTGAGATCGTGCAATGGGAAGCGTCGCATGGTGTTCAAGGGGTTTGAGGGGGATCGGGAGAAGCATGCATCAGTGTCCCGAAGGATCAGCGCAGGTCTCGCACCTCCACGTCCTCCAACACGATGAGCGACACGGGCACCAGTTCGCCTGCAGCCAGGAGCCGGTCGTAATCGGCGACATCTTCCAACTCCCCGACTGCAGTGTAATTTTCGTAATCCTGCAGAAGAAGTCCACCCACGTCTCGCCGATTCATGGCGCGGCGAAAGCGGGTCCCCCCTCCGTCCCGATGATATCGGTAGGCCATGTAGTCCAGGACGTGGCTCTCGGCATCGAACCAGTACACGAAGCGGTCCTCCCAGTCGGCGCCGCCCCCCTCCTCGTCGAAGGTCACCTCCACCTTCCGGTAGGTTCGGCCCTCCACCTCGGCGGTGCCCAGGTCCCGGTGCCGCGCAGCGTCATCCAGGAGTCGGAAGGGAAGGAAGGAGAAATAGACCACCGAGTGTACCGCCGTCTCCACCGCTTGCCGTTCGTCGGTGGTCAGGGTCCGGGGTTCCCCGTTCACCTCCCGTCCCGTCTCCTCGTTGGTCATCCACTCCCGGACCATGGCGCCCTGGTCATCGGAGTAGATCCGTTCGTACCGGAAGGCGTCGTCCTCCCGCATGATGGTGAAGTGGGCATCGCGGAAGGTGAAGCGGGCTTCCATGGCCTCGAAGAGATCGCCGCCATGGGCCTGGATGCTCGAGCGAACCGTCTCCACCCCCCGATCATCTTCCCCGCAGGCGACCAGGACGGCTGAGAGCAGAGCGGCGGCAAGAAGGGGGCGAACCCGCAGGGGGCGAAATGGGATGGCGGTCATGCCTTGGGCCATGCTCCGAGACGTGAGGTTTCAAAATGGAATGCAGCGAGCGGGGCCGGCCTGGGGCGTCCCCAACCGGGACTTTTCCGCCGTGGGGTTGTCGGGGTCGTTCCCTTGCCTGTATGCTGAGATTGGTACGGGACCGTTGAACGGCGGACCCGTCTGTGTATACAACCGATACATGAATCACCCCGGACCGAAGGGGTCGTTCCCCCGCGTCCGGACCGGCGGAGACCTTTCCACAGAGGGTGGAACCCAATGCCAGTCATCGCACCCGAGCCCTCGGCATATCCCGGTGAACCCATCGGTGTCCCGGGCGTTGCAACCCTGGGGCGGATCGCTCCGGATCGGGTTCACGGGATGGCGCCCGGTTGCCTTCGCCTCAACCCATGGGTGAGCCCTTGAGCGATGGCAAGACCCCCCGGTTTCTCGTCCGCGGGAGTTCCGGCGAGGAGATCCCACTGGCTTCGGTCTCCGAGCTGGAAGAACGGGTACGGGCCGGCGAAATCCGACCGGGGGACGAGCTCTACGACGCCGGCACCGGCGCGTGGGCGCCGGCATGGAAGGTTACCCTCTACCGCTTCATCATTGAGGAGCTGGAGCGGGACGACGAGCTTCCGGAGTCGCTCAGAGCGGCGCTGAGGGAGGCGCTGGAAGGCCGGGTCGACGAGGACGGCCAGTTGAAGGCCGAACCGGACTTGCCGAAGGATCCGGGTTCCCTGTCGGACCCCGACGATGCCCTCCTCATCGACGACGAGCATCTGGTGCCCGTCGAGGACGAGCCGGAAGAGGAGGACGACCCGCTGGACTTCGAGCTGGAGCTGGTGGACGCCGATCCCTTCGGTCTGCCGTCCCATGCGTCCGGGCCAGGGGACCGATCCTCCCGGACGGAGTCCGGAACCGACGAAGGCGAGTCGGACGAGCTGGAAGACTTTGAACTTCGCCTGGGAAGCTCTGCCGAATTCGACTGGGACGATGTGGATCCCGGCGCCACCCCCGGGACTGCGGACCCGGAGGCAGAGCCGGCCCGAGCGGACGATGCCTCCCGGCAGCCCCCTCGGGGCGAATCTGCTCCGAAGGGCATCTCGGAACGAGCCTCGACCCCGAAGCCCGACCGACCGTCGGAAGGCGATGAGGACGACGAGGAGCAGGACTGGTTCACGCCCCACGAAGAAGGGGGAATGGTTCTCCCTGACCTCCATCGGGTTGCCGATGAGCCCGACCACGAGGCCGAGACCTGGAAGCCCGGAGCCGACGAGCCCGATCCCACCCGCAGGGCGCCCCTCATCCAGCGGACGCCGTACCGCCCCCGGGCCTGGGTGGTGGGGCTGCTGATCCTGGTGGTGGGGGTTGCCGCCTGGCTCGCTCTTCTTCCGGACGAGCGGGATCCCGGATTCGAGGAGGAGGAGGTCACGGCCGAGACGGTTCCCGCCCCGGATCTTCCCCCGTTTCCGGACGGCCTCGAAGCCCAGGGTGAGCAGGTTCTGGCCCGGGTCGGAGAGGTCTTCGAAGTCGCTTCGGACTCGCTCCGGAACGAGATCGGTCTGGAGGGAGTTCCACCCCGAACGTGGCTCAGCGGCTTCTATCTGGCCAACGCAGGCCAGTTTCCACGGATCGCCGGGTTCTGGGAGGACTACCTGGAGTTTCTGGATCGACTGCGCCCCCGTGACGAGACCCTCTACCTGGGAGCGGTGGCGGAAACGCTTGACGGTCTGGACACCCTGGGCGAGGAAGACCGGGAACAGCTGGACGAGTACTTCCGGGTCCGTTACGAGAGGCAGCGGGACTACCGCGAGGCTCGCTACGAACACCTGGCCTCGACCTCCCGGGCGGCGATCCAACTCCACCAGGTCCTGCAGACGCACCAGAGCGAGATCGCCTATTCGCCGGCCGTGGGGAGCGGGGTCTCGGCCGATCCGATTCTGGAGGCGGTGATTCCGGAGGGCGATGTGCGCCGGGACGTGGAGTGGGCCCTGGATCGGGTCTTCGGGGCGCTGGATCGCTCCCGGGGCGGAGGCGTTCCCTCTGCCGATGGCCTCCGGGCGGAGCTCTTCCTGCGGTTCGGCGAAGGCTGACTGGGGGGCATGCAGGCTTTCCGGGTCAGCCCGGAGGGTTGGCTCGCCGGGGTTCGGCGCTCGCCATCGGCTCCACCACCAGAAGGTGATGCCGGTGCCCCACCCGGTTCAGGCGTCGGGAGAGGAGGACCCGGCCTCCTGCGGCCTCTGCCCGCGCTTCCCAATTCCGGGCCGTGTCGAAGTGGAGAGGCTCCCGGTCCATCGTTCCCCCTCCCCGTTTCCGGTTGACCTGTCGGTCCACCACCTCCAGCAACCGGCGTTCCCAGCGCCAGCGGAAGGTGGACTCGGTGATGATGACCCGATGGCGTGCCACCCGCAGCGCCTCGGCCAGGAGGTGCCTCGGTTCCCGGGCATGGTGGAGCACCAGCGAGAGGACCACCGTGTCCACCGATCGATTCTCCAGGGGAAGGGAGCGTCCGTCTAACACGAACCCGGGGAGTGACACCTGAAAGGCAGGCACCAGATCGGCCAGGATCACCGTGCGGCC
>PWLA01000303.1 GCA_003559555.1 Gemmatimonadota bacterium
CGATCTGACGGCCATGGGCATGGGGATCGCCTTCGAGTCGGGAGCGGCCGACTTCACCCGCATGTTCGAGGACTCGGCCCCCTGGATCGACGCGGTGCGTCAGAAGAGCTTCGTGCGTGTGGACGAGGAAGGCACCGAGGCTGCCGCCGTCACCTCCGTCGACATGGTGGACTCGGCGCCGCCGGAGGTCCGGGCCGACCGTCCCTTCCTCTTCGCCATCCGCGAGCGCCTTTCCGGAACCACTCTCTTCCTGGGGGCGGTGGTTGAAGCGCCTTCCGAGCCCTCCGACTGACCGGGCCAACCATCGTGGCCGGAGCGGGGTACGGCATCAATCCCGGAACCCGACTTCCACTCTCCACCGAAGCAAGGAGGACATGTGAAGGCCATCGCGGAGATCCAGGTCATCCCCATCGGCAGGGACGTCTCGGTGCGCGACGAGATCCGACGCGTCCGCGAGCTCCTGGACCGGACCGACCTGGGCGTCGAGACCCATGCCAACGGGACCAACGTCGAGGGAGAGATGTCAGAGATCCTGGCGGCTGTGCAGATGATTCACGAGACCCTGCACGCTGAAGGGGTCGTCCGGCTCTCCACCGCCCTCAAGCTGAGCACCCAGACGGACAAGGAGCCCAGCCTCGAGGGCAAACAGCTCTGACAAGCAGCTCCGGGCGGACGGCCGGTCAGAACCTGCGCTCGAGTCTGAAGGTAAAGGTGCTCCCGCTCATTCCGTCCCGGAAGGGGACCGCCCAGTAGATACCGGCCTGCCTCATGAGGAGCCCCAGTCCCGCGTCGTATAGCGTCTGGGACTCCAGGGCGGGACCGGCCCCGTCGTCTCCCCCGGCCCAGCCCCGTCCGGCGTTGAAAAAGACGGCCCAGCTCTTCCGGCCGTGGCCCGAGCCTCGGTTCGCATCTCCGCCCCGGGGCGAGCCGAATCCGATGTCCAGGTTGAGCGGGCCCCGGTATTCGAACTGCGCCAGCGCCACCCGATCGCATCCGTAGGCCGGAAACATGACCTGCTCCCGGTCGTCACGGTGCACCTCGACCTGGGTGGCGCGAGCCCCGCAGTCCGCGGCGAAACGGGAGTGCCCGGGAAGGGATCCCACCCCGCCCAGGGCATGTTGATACTGGGGCGGGAGGGAGCCGCCGTCGGGAGCCCCCGCCAGGACGCCGCGCATGGCCAGCGTTCCGGAGCGTCCCACGGGCTGGTAGCGCCGAAGGTCGAGGAGAGCGCTGGAGAAGCGGGAATCCACCTGGATAGCTGCGGAAGCGCGGTCGGTGGCCGGAAGGGCCAGCCGTCCGCCTACCCCCTCCCGCCACTGTGCTCGCACCAGCCATCCCGCCGCCGGATCGGCGCCGTCGTCCCGGGTGTCCAGCTCCAGCGCCGCCCCCAGCGTCTCCAGCGAGCCCTCGGCAACCAGGGGCTGCGAGCGCCACTCCCGACTGCTCCGGAAGACGGTCCATGGGTCGGTGACCCCCACGATTCCGTGTCGCTCGTTGCGGTACTCCAGGGTGGCATCCAGGGGCCAGGCCCGGGGTGTGGCCCGAAGGTGGGCGCTCCAGCCCCGCCGCTCGAAGTGGTCCCGCTGGTCACTGGTCAGGAGGAAGGTGGACCAGGAGTTCTCTCGGTCGCTCAGGCCCCGATCCTCGATGGGATCGATGACCGAGTGGAGGCCCACTCCCACCCGGAATGCGCGGCCCGACCCCACGAACTGCTCTCCCACCACCCGGTAACCCACCCGATCTGCAGCGAACGGAGCACTCTGGGTCCGAGGAATGAGCTGGGCCCTCCCCCGGAAAGGCGTCCGGCCCCCGGTGTCGAAGACCGGACCCACGTGCACCGGAAGCCCCTCGACCCGGTTGTATTCTTCGGCCCGAACCGCAAAGCGGAACCAGGAGCCCGTGCCCACCTCGTGGCCCAGCTTCAGCTCCGGCTCCACCACCTCCCGGGCCCGATCACCCCGTTGCACGAACCGGGCGCCTCTCTGGTAGGCGATGAGCGTCCCGCCGATCCGGGCCACCTCGGATCCCCTCACCTCGCCGTCCACCACGGTGATGTCGCCCAGCACCGTGGAGCCCGAGGCCATCTCCAGGTCGCCGTGGACCACGATGAGGTCTCCCTCGACCCTGCCCTCCAGGAGGAGATCTCCCATGACCACCACGTCTCCGGCAAGGACGCTGTCGGCCCCCACGTGGCTGTCAGCCGGAAGCTGGACGGTGGCGGGATCTGTGGCCACGGCCACAAGTCGGTCCGTGGTGACTCGGGGAAGGCCGGCCTCCTCGATCTCCCGTTCCTGGGCCAGCAGCGGCTGGGTCAGGAGCGGCCAGGCCAGAAGGAGGGCGCCAAGGGCGAAAAACAGGGGGCGAGCGGCTGCAGACATGATGGACTGTCTCCGGTTCAGGCGCGGGGGGTCACCCGGTTTCCGCAGGGCACCACCCGGTTTCAAAGAGCTCTCAGCAGTCTCTACGAAATGCAGAGCGCGCAGGTTTCAGGAGGCCAGGCACTGCCATCGGTCTGAAGGTTTCTCCGCCACTCCCTCGTAGGAGGAATGTGTCAGTCCCGGTGGTTCCCACCCTTCTCACGTGGAGTAATCGATGTCCTTCTACCCGCAGATACGACTCACCTGTTCCCCACCTGTCAGGGCGGCCGGATTGATGGCCGTGCTGAGCGCAGTGTGCCATCTCGCTCCTGCCGACGTCCAGGCCCAGGAGCCGCCAACCATCCCTGTGCCTGCAGGATACGACGCAGTCCTCGGGACCTGGCAGGGAGATCTCAGCCTGCCTGGCGGAATGTCGCTGAGCATGGTCTTTCACATCGACCTGGACGAGGAGGGCTCCCTCTC
Source organism: Gemmatimonadota bacterium (assembly GCA_003559555.1). Lineage (GTDB taxonomy): Bacteria > Gemmatimonadota > Gemmatimonadetes > Longimicrobiales > Gaopeijiaceae > PWLA01. Next base: position 2,841 of record PWLA01000303.1, read on the forward strand.
GGCCTCGGCCGATTCGCCGGATCAGGGTGTTCACGGCATCGGCGTGGAGACCGTGGACTTCGCCGAGGGCCGGCTGGAGTTGCACCTGTCCTCGATCAATGGTCGTTTCGAGGGCACAGTAGCCGGGGAGGACCGGATGGAGGGAACCTGGATCCAGGGCGGTTCCCAGTTCCCCCTCGAACTGACCCGGGTGGACGAGGTGGTCCGTCCGGCACGCCCGCAGGAGCCCGAGCCGCCCTTCCCGTACCTGGAAGAGGAGGTGCGCTACCCGAACCCGCGGGCGGATATCCACCTGGCCGGCACGCTGACCCTTCCGGAAGGTGACGGTCCCTTTCCAGCCGTGGCCCTCATCTCGGGCTCGGGCGCCCAGAACCGGGACCTGGAGCTCTTCGGCCACCGGCCCTTCAAGGTCCTGGCCGATCACCTCACCCGACAGGGGATCGCCGTACTCCGCTCCGACGATCGCGGGGTTGGCGACTCGGAGGGCGTCTTCGCCGAGGCCACGAGCCGTGACTTTGCCGGCGACGCGGCCGCAGCGGTGGCCTACCTCCGCACCCGCCCGGAGCTGGATCCCGAGGCGGTGGGACTCGTGGGGCTCAGCGAGGGCGGGCTCATCGCGCCCATGGTGGCCGCGGACTCCCCCGAGGTTGCCTTCGTCGTGCTGCTGGCGGGGCCAGGGCTCCCGGGCGAGGAGATCCTCTACCTCCAGTCGGAGCTCATCTCCAGGGCCATGGGCGCCGACGACGAGGCCATCCAGAGGAACCTTCGTCTCCAGGAGCGGCTCTTCCGGGTCGTGATCGAGGAGGAGGATCCGGAACTTCGGCGGGACCGACTCAGGACCGTCCTCCAGGACGCCGTAGCCGAGATGTCCGAAGAGGAAGTGGCCGCCCTGGGTGGGGACGACGAGGCCTGGATCGAAGGCCAGCTGTCGTCGGTGGGGGGCCCCTGGTTCCGCTACTTCCTGATCCACGACCCCCGGCCGGTCCTCCGCCAGGTTCAGGTGCCGGTGCTGGCCCTGAACGGCGAGCTGGACCTGCAGGTGCCTGCGGCCGAGAACCTGGCCGCCATTAAAGCGGCCCTCCGGGAGAGTGGGCATGACCGATTCGTGGTCCAGGAACTCCCGGGATTGAACCACCTCTTCCAGACCGCCGAAACCGGGGCGCCGGCGGAGTACTCCCGCATCGAAGAGACCATGTCCCCTGCGGCCATGGAGATCGTATCCGACTGGATTCTCGAGACCACTGGACGGCGTGCACCGGCGCCGGAGGGAACCCGGGATCGCCACCGGAGTCCATAAGGTCCCATGACCCGACTTCCCATCGTCCTGCTCCTCCCCCTCCTCCTGGCCGGAGGCCCGTCCGGGCAGACCCACGCCTCCACCGGTGCCGACACCTCCTCGTCGCTGGAGGATCTCCTCCAGACCTACGTCCAGGAGCACCGGAGCAGTGTGGGCATCGCGGCGGCCCGGGTCTCACCCGGGGGCATGGAAGTGGCCACCGCAGGGCGAACCGGGGGGCGGGGATCCACGGCACCCTCTCCGGAGACCCTTTTCGAAATCGGCTCCGTCACCAAGGTCTTCACCGGTCTCCTCCTGGCCGACATGGTGGCGCGCGGGGAGGTGGGCCTGGACACCGCGCTGGGGGAGCTGATCCCGGAGCCGGAACGACTGGACCCGGCTGTGGCCCGAATCTCCCTCCAGGAGCTGGTCACCCACACCTCCGGGTTGCCCCGGCTTCCCCTCTACGGGCCCATGCTGCGCCGGATGGCCCTTCGGCCGGGTCACCCGTACCACGGAAGCACCCGGGAGGAGCTCTTCCAGGCCGTGGCGGAACTCGCTGCCGACGACCTGGACGGTCGGGGGAGCTTCGCCTATTCCAACCTGGGTCCCGCCCTCCTGGGGAGGCTCCTGGAAGTGGCGGCCGGGACGCCGTACGAAGTCCTGCTGGAGGAGCGGGTCCTGGACCGCCTGGGGCTCCGCCACACCCACTTCACGCCACACGTGCTGGACGCCCCTTCACTGGCTCGGGGGCACCGGGAGAACCTGCGACCCACCCGCAACTGGGTCCTGGACGCCTACGCGCCGGCCGGAGGACTGAGTTCGAACCTGACGGACATGGTGAGCTTTCTGCAACAGGCCATGGAGGGTGACGACGAGCTCCTGCGCCGAAGCCTCCAGCCCCTGTGGACGGCTGCCGCCCCGACCCCCGACGCAGGCATGGGCTGGGTGCTCGACACCCTGGACGACGAGCCTTTCCACTGGCACAACGGGCGAACCGGCGGCTACCACGCCTTCGTGGGGTTCCTCCCGGAATCGCAGCGGGGAATCGCGGTCCTGAGCAATACGAGCCACCCGGGCGACGCCCTGGCGGTGAGCCTCCTGCAGGGAGACAATACCCTTCCGGAACCGGAACGGAGTCTCTTCTGGACCGCCTTCACCCTGGGAATGCTGGTGATGGCGCCGTGGGTCGCATGGGGGCGCCGCCTCGAGCTCCGCAATGCGCTCCAGGGCACGGCCGAACGCCCCCGGGGGGGGATCCACCTCCTGGCCAGCGGGGCCGATGTGGCTCTCTTCCTGGCCCTGGCCCATGTACTGGGTCGCTGGGACTGGATGCCGGGTCTGGCATGGTGGGTCGCCCTCGTGCTGAGTGTCGCCCTCCTGGCCACAGCGGTGGGCACCGCAAGGCGACTCCCCTGGCTCCCGCCCGAGGGTGGATGGAAGCGGTTCGTCCCCGTGGCCGGCACCGCCTTTTCCCTGACCCTCACCGCCTGGTTGGTCCTCGGACTGTGAGGCGGTCGGTCCGCAGGGAAACCGAGGTGTCCATCGAGGCGCACACCGGTTCGAAGTCATCAACGGTGAGGGAGGTCCGGTCGAAGATCCAGGTCAG
>PWLA01000042.1 GCA_003559555.1 Gemmatimonadota bacterium
GACGGAAGGTGTACCGGGTCGCGGTCGCCTACATCGTGGTGGTCCTGGGTGCGCTCCAGCTCGTTGACATCGTCGTCCCCAGCACCCGATTGCCCGACTGGTCCGGAGCCTTCTTCATCGCCCTGGCGGTGTTTGGGTTTCCGGTTGCAGTCACCCTGGCGTGGGCGTTCGATCTGACCCCCGACGGGGTGGAACGAGTCGGGCCGGGACCCTCGACGGAAACTCAGGCTCCGGAGCACACCGAGGTCCGCCCGGCTTCGCCCGCCTCGAACCCGGATCCGGCGCTGGAAGAGACCTCCGGCGGTCGGGCCACGGCTCACCCTGGTTCGAGCCCCGACTCCCTCTCCCTGGCGGTCCTGCCGTTCGAAACCCTGGGCGAACGTCAAGCCACCGCCTTTACCGACGCGATACATGGAGACGTCCTGACCCGGCTCTCCGGAATCTCCGACCTTCATGTGATCTCCCGCGTCTCGGTTCTCCAGTACCGGAACCCCGAGCGCCCGCTTCCAGCCATCGCCGACGAGCTGGGGGTCCTGTGGATTCTCGGAGGTGAGGTCCAGGAGATCGGAGACCGGGTTCAGGTCAACGCTCGCCTCGTGAGCGCGCGGGACGATCGCCAGGTCTGGGCCGAGAGCTATCAGGACGAGCTCACAGCCGAGAATCTCTTTCAGATCCAGGGCAAGATCACCCGCAAGATCGCCAGCGCCATGCAGGCGCAGCTCAGCGACCGCGAGGAGCGGGCCGTAAAGCACAGCCCCACCGAGGACCTGGGGGCCTACCGCCTGCATGCGGAGGGACGCGACGCCCTGGACCAGCGCACTGAGGAGGGGATGAGAAGGGCCATCGACTACTTCCGCCGGGCCACCCGGCAGGACGGGAGCTACGCCCTGGCCTGGGTGGGGTTGGCCGACGCCCTCACGCTCCTCTATGACTACGGCCATGCCGGGGCGGATAGCACCCTCATCGAAGCCGAGGAGGCGATCCTGCAGGCCCTGGAGCTGGACCCGACCCTGGCAGCGGCCCACGCGTCCCACGGGCTTCTCCACGCGAACCGGAAGGAGGGGCTGGCCGCGATCCGCGAGCTGCAGACCGCCATCGAGCTCCAACCCAGCTACGCGGAAGCCCACAACTGGTCGAGCTGGGTTCACGAACTCCTGGGAAACCGGGAGGAGGCCTTGGAGAGCGCTTGGCAGGCCGTGCGGCTCAATCCCCTGTCACCCGAAGCGGTCTCGAACCTCTCCCTCGGGTATCTCAGCAACCGGGAGTACCGCGCCGCACTGGACGAGGCGAGACGGGAGCGGGAGCTGGGCTCGGCCTGGACCACGGGCCCCTTCTACGAGGCGCTGGCACATCTCCACCTGGGACGCACGGGCGATGCGATTCAGATCCTGGAAGGCCTGTCCGCACCCTGGGCCGGAAAAGGGCCCCGGGCCAGTCTGGCGCTGGCTCACGCGGCCGGGGGAGACGAGGGTGCGGCCCGCCGAATCCTGTCGGAGTTCGACGAAGACGAAGACGCGTTCGCTTGCGGGCTGGTCCTGGCGGCCCTGGGGGAGGAGGAACCCGCATGGGAGGCCTTCCAGCGGGTCCAGCGTTGGGATGACTGGCCGACGCTATCGGTCCATCACCTCTATCCCAGCGTACTCGATCCATTCAGAGAGGAGGCGCGCTTCCAGGAAATCCAGGACCAGGTCCACCATGGCTGGAGGCTCGAACCGAGAGGGGAAGGGTCTCCCGCCTGAAGGCGAAACCGGCACCTTCCCCCTGCAAGTGTGCGAATGGGACCGGCTATCCTATTATTTTGTTCTTGCAGGAGCCGTCGCACACCCCGAAACCCCAGCCTGCCACCTCATGCCGATCTCGCCGACCCACCTGATTCGTTGTGCCGTTCTGGTTCCCATCCTCCTCCTGTCCCCACCGCCCGGCTCAGGCCAGGAGGTGGATCCGCAGGTCTACCGGGTGGACGCCCCGGCCCCGGAGGGACTGGACCGGGAGGCGGCGGCCCGGGAGACCCGTGCCATCCTGGAGGACCTGATCCGGATCGACACCCAGAACCCGCCGGGCAACGAGTTGGCGGCAGCCCGTTACTTCGAGGAGCTCTTCGGAGACCTCGAGGGGGTCGAGGTCCACATCCACGAGACGGCGCCGGAGCGGGCCAACTTCGTCGCCAGGCTCAGCGCCGAGTCTCCGACCCGTGCTCCGGTGATCGTCATGGGCCACATGGATGTGGTAGGCGCGGACCCGGAGGCCTGGACGACACCTCCCTTCGAGCCCACCGAGCGAGGGGACTACCTCTACGGTCGAGGCACCATCGACGACAAGGGGATGCTGGCTGCCGCCGCCGTGGTCTTCCGACTCCTGGCCCGGGACAGGGCGGCTCTCCAGCGGGACGTGATCTTTCTGGCCACTGCCGACGAGGAGACGGGAGGCGCAGAGGGCATCTGGGCCCTCCTGGAGGAGCGTCCGGAGCTCATCGATGACGCCGAGTTCGTGCTGAACGAGGGAGGGCGGATCCGGGTCGGGGATGGCCGGGTCCGGACAGTGAACATCCAGACCGTGGAGAAGGTCCCCTACAACGTTCGGGTCCGTGCGTCGGGGGTGAGCGGCCACGGGTCGGTACCCCTTCCGGACAACGCCCTGGCGGCGTTGGCCCGGGCGGTGAACCGGGTGCACGAGTGGCGTCCGCCGGTGCGGCTGAACGAAACCACCCGGCTCTACTTCGAGCGCCTGGCCGAGGTGGAGGAAGATCCCGATGTCCGGGCAGCGATGGAGGGGATCTCGTCGGCCACGGACCCGCAGGAGGTGGATCGGCACGCCCGGGTCCTGCAGGAGGATCCACTGCACAACGCGATCCTGCGGACCGGGGCTTCGCTCACCATGATCGAAGGCGGCTTCCGCTCCAATGTGATTCCCTCGGAGGGCGAGGCCACCTTCAACGTGCGGATCCTCCCGGAGGAGGACATCCGGGAGGTGGTGACGGAGATGCAGCGGATCGGGGGGGAGCCCTCGGTCACCTTCGAGCTGGTGGGGGATCCGGTGGAGGACGTGCCCGAGACCTCACCGGTGGACACGGATCTCTTCCGGGCCATGCAGACGGCGGCGGAGATCATGGCGCCGGATGCGGTGGTGATGCCGTTCATGTCCACCGGAGCCACCGACGCCCAGGCCACCCGGGGGGCGGGGATCCCCACCTACGGGATCCTCCCCTTTCCTCTGGTCATGGAGGATGAGCTCAGGATGCATGGGGACGACGAGCGAGTCCCGATCCCTGCCCTGGGGTGGGCCACCGAGTACATCTACCGGGTTCTCGGGGAGGTGGCTCGGTAGCGAGCTGTCCGGGATCGCGGGAGGCAGCGACGACGATTTCGCTGATCCTCGACATCGTGGAGGTCCGGGAGTACTTCTCCGGGCCGAGACAGGCGATCTCATGACCCACTGCAACCAGGGGGCGCAACGCTCCTCGCACGGCGGGCCCCCCGGCTCCAAAGGGCGAGGTGGGCCCCGATCCGGCCTTGCAATCGATCCCAGTTCTCGGACCACGACACAGCTATGAAGACAGCAATTGTTCCCGTCCTGGTGGCCGCGTTCGTCCTCTTCACTTCGGCGGCTCCGACCACGGCCCAGGCCTCGGGCCCGGGTCAGGACGGCCCTTCCATGGTGGTGCTGGTCCGGCATGCCGAGCGGGCGGGCCCCAGCGCCGATGACCCCGGGCTTACGGAAGTCGGAGCTCAGCGGGCCCGGGAACTGGCTCGTCTGCTGGCTGACGTAGGGATCACCCGGATCCACTCCTCGGACACCCGCCGGACACGGGAGACCGCCCTCCCCCTGGCCCGGCAGGAGGAGGTGGAGATCGAGATCTACGATCATCGGAACCTGGAAGCCTTTGCCGCCGTCCTTCTCACCCTGCCTGGGACGCACCTCGTGGTGGGCCATTCCAACACCACCGACGAGATGTCGGTGCTTCTGGGTGGGGCCTCCCACGGTCCCATCGTGGAAGCCTGGGAGTACGACCGGATCTACTTCCTTACCCCCCGTCCCGGAGGCGGAATGGAGACGATGGTACTCCGCTTCGGACCGATTCCCGTGAGGCCCTGAGGGACGCGCCGCCGGCCATCGTGGAGTCGGCGCTGACTCGGGAGTCGTTTCATGCTTGCGGACTTGCGGTCAGCGGAGGGACCTGCTGTTGGGTTGTGAACGGCGTCGGTCAACTCGGGGACCGGACGACCAGATGGTCGAGATTCAGCGGGGGTGGCTGGGGCTGCTCGAGGGTCTGATCGAGACGGCGAAGGAGCAAGGCGAGCTGAGGTCGGAGACGGAAGCCGGGCAGCTCGCGTTCGAGCTCTACGCCGCGCTCGAACTCGCCAACTACCTATCCGTCCTCAACCGCGACTCCTCGATCGTCGATCGTGGCCGCGCTGCGATCCGGGCGGCGCTCGCTTCAGCGGGCAAGGCAGAGCCCGACAGGGGCGTGTAGTCTACTGAGGGGATCCCGCGTGCCCCATCCCAAATAGAAGTCCAGTGGCGACGACCGAGATCAGCAAGACCGCTGCGGCCGATAGCTTGAAAAATCCTGCAATCGCGGCCCCTCTCGTCTTCAGCCTCGGCGTCGGCCCGCAGGATCCGGATCCCCGCGGGGAGCTGGACCTCCCCAATCGGCTGGTCCTACGGGTCGAGCATCGTCCATCGCCGGAACGCCGGGTCGTAGGCCCACCCCGAGTCGCCCTTCACGCCGAAACGCTCCAGGACCTCGAACTCTCCGGGGCCTGGGCCCTGTCCGCCCATGCACTGGAGGAGTTCGCCCACCGGAGAATAGACCCGGGCCTGCCGGTCGTACCGTTCCACGACGTAGACGTTACCGTCCGCATCCACGTCCACGGCGGAAATCCGTGAGAAACCGTAGTCCGGGTCGTCGGTGCTCCCGATGCGCACGACCTCCTGGGGAATCGCAGCCCGGTTCCCCCTTCTGAAAAATCGCAGTCCCGTTCCCCCTGGTATGGCCCCCCGATGGCGGCGGGGTTGCGGCTTCTGAGGCATCACCACTCGTCCTCCTCCCGGTCCGATCCCCCGCAGACCGGGGTGCTCCGGCTTCTGGAGAACCACTACCGCTCTTCCTCTCAACCCGGCCCCGGCGGACCGGAGTGCTGCGGCTTCCAAGGACCCACCACCCCTGCTCCACCCGAGATGGCCCCCGGAGCATCGTGGCGGCGAGGCTTGACAGCCGGAGGGCGACGGGCGCTCCTACACGACGGGCGCCCCTACACCATACCATCACCATGGCGGCCCTCCAACCCGGGGAAAATGTGGAATTCTTCCCCCTCCGGAACGTTCCGTTCGACATTTCCCCCGGTTTCCGGGCAAAATGCAGAACGGAATGCCCTCCGAGCACCAACTGTTCCACATTTCCCCCGGTTTCCGGGCAAAATGTGGAATTCTTCCCCGGCGGCCGTCTTCCGTTCGACATTTTCCCCGGGGGGGAATGCCCGAGCGGGCAGCCGCCTTCCACGGAAGCACCACCCCCGTTCCTTCCGATACGGCCCCTGAGGGACCGGGGTGGTGAGGCTTGACACGATCCGACCCGCATCACCGGAGTGCGGATAGGGCTATCGCCCCCCCGGTCCGAAAGGGCACGATATGAACCAACATTCTCGACTCCGCGCGATCCCTCCCCCCGACTGTCACCCATCCAGAACAGCGAGGAGCCACATTCTCGCAGTGCA
>PWLA01000179.1 GCA_003559555.1 Gemmatimonadota bacterium
CACGACGACATCGCCCAGTGCCTGGCCGCCCTCCTCATTCGTCTTCGGGTTCTGCGGCGTTCCGAGGACCCGGAGACCCAGGGCCGACTCCTGGACGAGATGCACCACGAACTCACCACGGCGGTGGAAGGCGTCCGCCGCATCTCCCGGGGCCTCCGTCCTCCGGCACTGGAGGATCTGGGGGTGGAGGCGGCCATCCGCTCGCACCTCCGCTCCTTCCTCCAGGAATCGCCCCTGGAGCTGGATCTGCAGATCGAGACGGTGGAGGATCTCCTCTCGCTGGACCGGCAGCTCGTGGTCTACCGGGTGATCCAGGAGGCGGTGTCCAACGTGGTGCGTCACGCCCGGGCGTCCCGGGTGGGAGTGGAGGTTCGCCGGAGCGAAGGCGGCGTCGAGGTGGTGGTGACCGATGACGGCGTAGGCTTCGATCCCGAGGGCACCTTCCTGGACGGAGCGGGGCTGGGGCTGGTGGGGATGGACGAGCGAGCCCGGCTGGCGGGCGGCCGGCTCCAGATCACCAGCAAGACCGGCGAAGGGACCCAGGTGGAGCTCCGGATTCCGGTGGGTGGAGAGTCGCACCATGGCTGACCCTATCCGCGTCCTCCTGGCCGACGACCACACCATCTTCCGGGCCGGCCTCCGGGCCCTCCTGGAGCTGGAGGACGGGGTGGAGGTGGTGGGCGAGGCGGCCACCGGCGACGAGGCCACCGAGGGAGCCCGGGAACTGCGGCCCGACGTGGTGGTCATGGATCTCTCCATGCCCGGAGGGAGCGGGCTCGAGGCCACGCGCCGGATCGCCGCCCTGGAACTGGGAGTGAACGTCCTGGTCCTCACCGTGCACGCCGAGGAGGAGTACCTGGTACCGGTAGTGGACGCCGGTGGCAGTGGGTACCTGACCAAGGCCAGCGCGGACCGGGATCTCATGGAGGCCATCCGCACCGTGGCCCGGGGCGAGGTCTACCTTCCGGCCCGGGCCACCACCCTTCTGCTGAAGCAGTACCGCACGTCCGAGGAATCAGATGGGGAAGGGGGCGGGCTCCGGGAGCTCAGCTCCCGGGAGCGGGAGGTCCTGGCCCTCACCGCCGAGGGATTTTCGTCGTCGGAGATCGGCAAGAAGCTCTTCATCTCGCCAAAGACGGTGGACACCTACCGGTCTCGGATCATGCAGAAGCTGGGGTTGAACCACCGCTCCGAGCTGGTCCGCTTCGCCCTGAAGGTGGGTCTCCTGCGGGATGTCTGAGGGAGCTCGCAATCCGCTGGACCGGGCCTCGGCGGCGGTAGAGATCCGGATGGAGGTGGAGGTGGAGGCCCCGGCCGAAGCGGTCTGGGAGGTCCTCACCCACGTGGAAGCCTGGCCACTCTGGCACCGGGGCGTCCACTTCGCCGTTCTCCGGGGGGAGTTGGCTCCGGGCACCCGGCTTCACTGGCGGGCCGACGGGATGCGGATCCGCTCCGAGCTCCGAGAGGTGGAGCCGGACCGGGCTCTGGGCTTCACCCTCCGGACCATGGGGGGCCGAGGCTACCACCGGTGGACCCTCCAACCCCTGGCCGGCGGCCGCACCCTGGTTCGGAGCGAGGAGGTGTGGGACGGCCTCGTGGTCCGCTTGCTGAGCGGCACCCTTCACCGCACCCTAGAGGTGTCTCGGGCCAACTGGCTCGAGGCACTCCGGGAGCGAGTGGAGGGGAAGAGCTGATCATCCCCCGTAATGCTCCTCCAGGAAGCGCTCCATGACCCGGGCGTGGGCCTCGGCGAAGGCCTGCCGGCTCACCGGATTGTCCCGGACCCCCTCCCGGCTCAGCTCCAGCTGGTATCCGCAGATGGTCCCGCCTTCCCGACATCCATGCCTGCTGGTGTTGTAGCCCCCTGAAAAGAAGGGGCCGGTGGGATGGGCGCGCACCGGAGAGGGAACGGAGGTGTAACCTTCCTCTTCATAGAGTGCACCCAGCGAGCCTTCACCCCGGATGAGCTGGGAGAAGGGAACGTGGGCTTCCTCCGCCAGGGTCCGCAGGCTGCTTGCGGCCCACTGTTCGTCCAGCTCCTGGTCGCTCACCTCCAGGTCGTTCCGGGTCAGGAGGTAGCCGAGCTCGAAGTCATCGTGCTTGCCGTGGCCGTGGAGGTCCATGTAGAAGCCCCGCCCGTGGTCGGCCTTCACCCGGGCCATGGCCGCATCGGTCCAGTGGTGGAACTCGTACCAGGCCCGTTCAGCGTCGGGGTTCCCCTGGGCCGCCTCATCGATATCGCGGTTGGCGTCCAGGCGAGTCCGATGAAGGTGCAGGAGGATCACGTGGGGCCGGGCGCCCATCCGCTCCTCCAGGGCGTCGGCCAGCCGGTAGGCCACGTCGTCCGTGGCGTAGTCCCGCACCATGGTGCCCCATTCCCGCTCCGGGATGTCACCGGGTCGCAGCGTGCCGCCATGGGGGGCGGTGATGACCAGGGGAAGGGTTCCCGGGATGTACTCCACGAAGGAACGGTGGCCGGTGTACGATTCGCCGGCGATGGGGGGCTGGGATTCCCCCTCGACGGTGGCCGAGAGACCGCCCGCCGACAGGGTGAGCCTCTGGGGCCTCTCCGGCTCGATGCCGGCGTACCAGGCCACCCGTACCCGCCCGGCGTCGTCTGTCCGGGGGTTCGGACCGTGCACCCATCCATCTCCGGCTTCGACGGACACCGTGACCAGATGATCCGTCACCGGTCGACCATTCTCGTCCAGGAGCTCCGCCGTCACCGCGTCGGAAAAAAGTCCCCCTGCCACCGTCGATTGCTGGTCCCCGGAGATGATCTCGAGAGAGGCCGGAGTGGCCGGGGTCGTGGGGGCCCCATCGTCGCACCCGCCCAACAGGAATGGACAGAGGATGAGAAGAAGGGACCACCGCCAGACTGGCCAGGTTGTGGTCGGGTGCATGGGCGGACGAGGGCTGAACGTTGACGAAGGGGGGAGAGAGGCTATGGTGATACACCTCCAGGTCAGAGGCAAGAACCTTCCACCAACGATCCATGTCCCCACAATACGAATCAGCGCACGCCGAGATCCAGCGGCTCCTTGAGGGCAACCGCCAGTGGGCCGAGGCCCGGCGCCGTCAGGACCCGGAAACCTTCCCCGTCCTGGCCCGGCGCCACGAGCCCCCGTTCATGGTCGTCGGGTGCTGTGACGCGCGAATGCCCATGGATCAGCTCACGGGGACGGACACCGGAGAGCTCTTCCTTCATCGAAACGTGGCCAACCAGGTGCGGCTCGACGATCCGGCCATTGCCGCCTCGGTGGAATTCGCGGTGGGAACGCTGGGGGTCCGGCACCTCATCGTAACCGGCCATACCGCCTGTGGGGGCGTGAAGGCCGCCCTCAGCGACGAGCCACCGCCGGCGGTGGCTCACTGGGTGGAACCCATCCACGCCCTGGCAAGAGAGGTGTCGGCGGAGCTGGAAGAAGCCGGGAGCTTCAGCGACAGGGCCGATCTCCTGGCGGCGCGGAATGTGATTCGCCAGATCGAGAACCTCCTGGAGATGGAGCCGGTCCGCGCGGCCATCCGGGACCCGGACCGGGTACTTCTCCTGCACGGGTGGCTCTTTCACCTGGAGACGGGGCTCATCGAGGCCCTGGAGCTGCCCATGGATCGCTGGCGTCGGGAGGAGCGGCTCCCCTGAGCTCCAGGGTGTCCGGAGGAAGAGGATCCGGCGGTGGTGGCGGGGTGGGCGGCAGGATCTCCACCTCCATCTCGGGAGGCAAAGGCTCCGGGGGACCGGCCATCCCCATCCGTTCCAGGATGAGGCCCTGGCGCCATGCCATCCGGCCCGGGTTGAGCTGCGGGTTGGAGGTCCGGGGGTGGGGCAGGGTGGCGGCCAGCGCCGCGGCCTGGCGGGCATCCAGCTCCCGGGCCGAGCGCCCGAAGTAGCTCTGGGCCGCCGCCTCGACGCCGAAGATCCCGGGCCCGAGCTCGGCCACGTTCAGGTAGAGCTCCAGGATCCGGTCTTTTGACAGGAGGAGTTCCAGCCGGCGGGCGATGAGAAGCTCCTGGGCCTTACGGACGAAGGAGCGGCGGGGAGAGAGGTAGAGGTTTCGGGCCAGTTGCTGGGTGAGGGTACTGCGGCCCCGGATCTGCTCCCGATGTTCCCGCACGTGGGTGATGGCCTGCGCCAGCGCCTCCCGGTCGTCCGGGTCCCACAGTCGCGGCGGGAGGCGACCCCGGTAGCGGGTTTCCTCGGCCAGCGCTTCCCAGTCCACCCCCCGGTGCTCCCGGAAGCGGTGATCCTCGGCGATGAGCACCGCCCGTTCCAGGTGCGGGGACATCTCCTCCAGGGGTATCCAGCTCCGCCGGATCTCCAGCTCCTCACCGGCGGCCCGGGCCTCCCTCTCCCGGTGCTCCATGTAGCCGGTGGTCCCGGGGTCCACCCAGCGAAGCGGAACGGGCCAGGGGTGGATGAGCCACACCGCCACCAGGGCGGCCAGCGTCCAGAGCGCCAGCCGGAGGATTCGTCGTAACGGCCGTTCCGGTTTGGGGGCGTTCGTCATAAGCTTCCTGATACCCGGCTGCAGGTGGGGCGCTCCGGAACCCTTCCTCCGGCAGAGGAGTTTAGCAGGACGGGCCCGGGGTTCCCGATGCCCCTTTCATCCGATCATCCCGAGGGGGAGTGCATGGCACGAGTGGAACTGGCAGTGGTGGACGACTCGCCGGCGGTGGCGCTGGAGGCTCTGGACCAGCTCTGGTTCCAGGTGGCGGGCACCGTCTGCAACCTGCGGTGCAAGCACTGCTTCATCTCCTGCGCACCGGACAATCACTCGTTCTGGTTCATGACCCGGGAGCAGGTGGCCGAGGCCCTTTCCCAGTCCACGGAGCTGGGGGTCAAGGAGTACTATTTCACCGGTGGCGAGCCCTTCATGAACCGGGAGATGGAGGCCATTCTGGCCGACACCCTCCAGCTGGGTCCGGCCACGGTCCTCACCAATGCCACCCTCATGCCCCGCCGCCGAGCCCGACACCTGGCCCGGCTCAACGCCGACTCCACCTATACCCTGGAGCTCCGGGTCTCGCTGGACGGGATCACCCGGGAGATGAATGACGCCATCCGGGGGGAGGGGGCTTTCGACCGTTGCGTGGAGGGAGTGCGCAGGCTGGTGGAGGAAGGCTTCCTGCCCATCATCACCTGCATGCGGAGCTGGCCCGAGCACCAGACCGAGAGCTACCTGGAGGGCTTCCGGGAGCTGCTGGCGGAGGTGGGGTACGACCGCCCCCGGATCAAGATCCTTCCTCCCCTCCTCATGGGAGAGGAGGCGAAGCGGAGCCGAGCCTACGACGAGACCGAAAAGGTCACCCACGAGATGCTCCACGGCTTCGACCTCTCGCAGCTCCTGTGCACACGGGCCCGTCTGGTCACCGCCCGGGGCGTTTACGCCTGCCCGATCCTGCTGGAGTCGCCCTCGGCCCGGTTGGGGGACACGCTGGAGGAGGCCGCCGGCCGGCCCGCCCGCCTGCGGGAGTCGGCCTGCTACACGTGCTACCTCTCCGGCGCCATCTGCTCCAACACACCCAGCTCCGCGGGCGCGGATCGCTGATGTCGGGCATTCCCTTCGTACCCGGTGAGGACGATCCGGGAGCCGGCAACGGGACCGCGCCCCGGGCCATCGCCGAGGCTCAGCTCCCTTCCATCCAGGATGAGCCCCTCACTCGGGTGGCCGCCCTGGGCG
>PWLA01000357.1 GCA_003559555.1 Gemmatimonadota bacterium
AACGGAACGCCCCTCGCAACATTCCGTTCCTGATTTGCCCCGGAATCCGGGCAAAATGTAGAACGGAACCCCCAGCGACCCGATTCCGTTCTTGATTTGCCCCGCTTTCCGGGGAAAATGTAGAACTGGTTCATCGGATCGACGAAGAATTCTACATTTTGCCCGCCCAAGGGGAGAAGATCCCGCCCGAGAGTAGGGGATCCCGGCGAAGGGTAGGGGATCCCGGCGAAAGGTAGGGCATCCCGGCCAAGGGTAGGGGATCCCGCCCAAGGGTAGGAGATCCCGCGCAAGGGTAGAAGATCCCGCCCGAGGGTAGGGGATCCCGGCCAAGGGTAGGGGATCCCGGCCAAGGGTAGGAGATCCCGGCCAAGGGGAGGGGATCCCGGCCAAGGGTAGGGGATCCCGGCGAAGGGGAGGGGATCCCGGCGAAGGAAAAGCCAAGGGTAGAGGGTCCCGGCGAAGGGTGCAGGCCGAGAGTGCAGGGGCGATGCCCACCACGACCAGCGTCCTCCGGGTCGGGGCTCCGAGGCTCCAGGCCCGCCGGCTTCCCTGAGGCCGGGAGCCCCCACCCATGGAGCCCCCACCCATGGATCCCCCCACCCCTGGAGCCCCCACCCCTGGAGCCCCCACCCAGGGAGCCCCCACCCGTTGGGACACTAACAGCTCACCCGCGGGTTCCAGTCGGCGAACATGCCCTTGGGGTTGTGCTTCCAGAGCCACACGTGGAGCTCCCACTGCTCCAGGGCTTCGTTCAGGTTCATGTCCCGTCCGAAGAGCTGGGGCGGATCGTCCTCGTTCGGGTTCCCGTCCCACGCAAAGAAGGGCACGACGTACTCCACACCCACCAGCCGCATCTGGCCGTTCGGGCCGGGTTCGTAGAGAAGTACCTCGGGTTCGAGCGGGTTGGCCTCGCCGTTCAGGTAGTACGTCATGTTCCCGATGTGATAGCCCATCCCGCCTTCGGTGGGGTGCTCCATGCAGGGAGTCACCGGAATGTCCCATCCCCGCTCGTTCGCAACCTCGATTCGGTGCAGGGGCGCCGTCACCCGGCGGACGGCGGCCAGCTCGCGGTTCACGGCGGAGTGTGAAGCGGGGGCGAAGGCGGTTCCCGGCGCCACGTCGTTTGCGGAGACCGCCATCTCGGCGTCGGTTGCCATGACCGGGGACTCCGCGCCGTCGCAGGCGGCGAGGGCCCCGAGTAGCAGGAGTGCGATGCCCGCGCTGATGGCTTGGGCACGACCGACGGTTCGGACAGGGTTCGGCCCCAGGGCCGGAAGTGTGAGGTCTTTGGTTCGGTGCGACATGGTTCCTCCTTGAATGAGTTGGATGTTCTCTCTCGCCGTGCCGGAGCCGGCATACGAGGCGTCTCCAGCCCTCGTCCTACTCCTCGTCCCCGTCGGGCCTGGCGATCCCGCCCGGCAGGGGGTCGGCGCCCACTTCGGCCAGCAGCGGATTCGGGCCGATCTCGTCATAGGGGATGCTACCGGCGGGAAAGACCCCGATCAGGTGGAGGGGCTCGTCCGCCAGGTTCACGAAGGTGTGGGGGACCCCAGCCGGGATGCGCACGATCGCCGGGCCGGTCACGTCGTGCCGCTCCTCGCCGATGAGCACGCGGTATCGCCCCGCCACGACCACCTGGGCCTCCTCGACGTCGTGTCGGTGGAGCGGGGGACCCCCGCCGGGCCAGGTCTCGGTGGTGATCACGGACAGGGCCGAGAACCCGTGGACCTGCCCCTCCATGACCCACCCATACTCACCGGGCGCGTCGTAGAAGTGGGCCATGTGTTCGCGGGCGAACACGTGATCCATCGGCGAGGGCCGGGTCTCGGGAGGCCGGACGTAGCTCTCGCCCGGGTGGGGATCGGATCTTGTGAGATGCGCCATGGTGCCAAGCTCCTGAGCCGAGGGGTCCGCCCCGAGGTTCGGGCGGGTGAGGGCTTCAGGGGGGAAGATGGCGCCCGGGGCTCGGGGCTCCGGTCAAGGGAGGGTCAAGGGAAGGTGCAAGGGGGGGAGTCCGGACCAAGCGCGGGCGGGTGCGGAGGAAGCGCGGACGAAGCGCGGAAGGGGTCGCTGGGCGCTCTATCCCTCGAGGCGCGAGCGCAGCCTCACCCACTCCTCGGAGGGAGCTGCATCGAGCTCGCGAGCCAACAGCTCCCGGTACTGCTGAAGGGTGCGAAGGGCGCCGGTCCGATCGCCGGCTTCGGCCAGGGCCTCGGCCAGTCCCAGGTGGGCCTCCTCGCTCAGATCGTCGTCGGCGACGGCGCGCCGGTACCAGTCCGCGGCCACCCGGTGTGCGCCTTCTCTCATCCGCCGTTCGGCCAGCATCATGATCGCGTTCCGGTGGGTGCGCCGGAGTCGGTCCCGGTGGGTCGACGCCCACCGGCCCGTGGCCTCGCCCTCGAGCAGCTCGCCCCGGTAGAGCTCCATCGCCCGTTCCAGGTGCGCTGCCGCCTGCCGGGGCTCCCGGTCCAGCCCCCGCCGGGCGTCGGCAATGCCGGTCTCGAAGGCCTCCACGTCGAACCAGACCCCTGCGGCGCGATCGATGCCGTAGCGCTTCTCCCGGTAGCTGACCCACTCGGTCCCGCCCAGGGCACGGCGCAGGTGGTAGAGCGCGGTGCGGAGCCGGCCCCGGAGCTGGTCGGACGAGGCCTCGGGCCAGAAGTCGAGCCCGATCTGCTCCCGGGTGCGCGGTCCGTTCAGGAGCAGGTAGTAGAGAAGGTGCCGGGGGAGCGCGTACGTCCACTCGCTCGTCTCCACTTGCCGGCCGCTCCGAAAGACCCGGGGCGGGCCGAGTCCCAGCACGTGCAGGCGGGCGCCGTCGGCCGCGGGGTCCTGGTGGAGTCCGGGGACCTGCTCCAGCGAGGGCGTCTGCTCTGCTCCGGCCAGCGCCGGCTCCAGCACCTCCTTCAGGGGAAGGGTGGCGCCGGCGGCCCATTCAGCGGCGAAGACCTGGTCTCCCACCGAGGCTTCCAGCGCCTGGAAGGCGTCGTCGAAGACCGCCTCCGGGGTGATCCCGTAGGGGTACGACGCCTCCACCGACTCCGAGAGCGCCTGGGCCGCACCGGCCAGGCGGACGGCCCGAAGCGACCGTCCCCGCTCGGCCTCCACCGCCGCCAGCGCACGCAGGGTGTAGCCGAGTGAGAGGTGATCGCCCACGTCCAGAAAGGCGCGGAGGCCCTCGACCAGGGTGTCCCGAGCCCGATCCAGGTTCCCCGCACGCCACTCGATCTCGCCCAGCGCCACCCGGGCCTGCCCGGCATTCCAGTCGTCGCCGGCGACGCGCTGAAGCTCGAGCGCCCGGTGCGCATCGGTGCGGGCCCTGGGGAGCTCGCCCTGGCGTGCGGCGTCCACGGCCAGGCCGAAGTGGGCCAGCGACAGCCCCCAGGGATCTCCGACCTGCTGGAAGAGGGCGCGGGCCTCACGGCGCGCCGACTCGGCGGCATCGGGAGCGTCCAGCGCCGTGCGGGTGTCTGCCAGCATGGTGAGCGCCAGCGCCCGGTCCCAATCTCGCTCGGCTTCCGGGGCGCCCGTCGGGTGGGCCAGACGCTCCGCGCTCTCCTCGTACAACTCGGCCGCGGCGTCCGGCTTCTCCAGCGCCAGGTGGACCCCGGCCAGTTCCCGAAGCGCCAGCGGCAGGAGGTCGTCGCGCTCCCGTTCCCGGCACGCGGCCACGCAGCGATCGAGTTGTTCGCGGGCAATCCCGGGACTGCCCTGCATCCAGGCCAGGGTTCCCGATGCCCAGAGGAGGTCAGGCCGGCCGGCGGGGGCCGGAAGCGGAGGCGGGTCTGCATCCTCAGCACCATGGGACGCCGACGGCCTCCCATGGAACCCTTCCTCCATCCGCCTCAGCACCGCTCCGGTCCGCGCCCGTCCCTCGGCAAAGTGGCCCCCGAAATTCCAGAACCAGAAGAGCGCCCGGGTCAGGCGGGCCACCGTCGACCACATCTCTTCCGAAACGGAGTGATCCCAGGCCGAGCGCAGGTTGTCGTGCTCCCCTTCGAACCACTCGAGCGCCTCGGATCGGGCCGGACCCCTCAGGCCGCCGGCCCGGGCCTCGGCCGCCTCCAGGAAGGCCCGAGCATGGCGGAACTCCACCGCAGCGCGTTCGCCCGAGGCCGCCAGCTTCTCCAGGGCAAAGCGGCGGACCGACTCCAGGAGGCGGTAGCGGGCGGGGGCGCCCACGTCCTCGACCACCACCAGCGAGCGATCGACCAGTCGGGTGAGGAGGTCGAGGACCGCTGCGTCGCCCCGGGGGTCGGCGGGGCCAGTCTCGCCGGCGAGATCGGTGTCGCCGGCGGGGTCGGTGTCGCCGGCATTGGCGGTGTCATCGGGAGGGTCGATGTCGCGACGGAAATGCGGGTCGTCGGCGGGGTCATCGGAGCAGACGGCCTGGATCGCGTCCAGGGTGGCGCCCCCGGCGAAGACCGCCATGCGGCGGAAGAGGCGCCGCTCCCCCTTGTCCAGCAGCCCGTGGCTCCACTCGAGGGCCGCCTCCATGGTGCGGTGTCGATGGGGCCCGCCGCGATCTTGCCGACGGAGGAGCGCGAGCCCCTGCCCCTGCTCCAGGTGCTCCAGGATCTGAGCGGGCCCCAGCACCGGAATCCGGGCGGCCGCCAGCTCAAGGGCCAGGGGGATCCCGTCCAGGAGGGCGCAAAGACGTCCTACGGCCGGGGCGTTCTCAGCGGTGAGCTCGAAGTCCGGCTCGAGGGTCCGAGCCCGGGCCACGAAGAACTGAACCGACTCCACTCCGGCCAGGCCCTGGAGGGACTCGGTGGCGCCGGCGGACGGAACCCTGGGGCGGGTGGAGACCCAACCGCTCGCCCCGGCATCCGGGTGCCCGTCGTCGGCGGCCAGGTCCGGCACCGCGAGGGTCGGGACCGGCCAGAGGACTTCCTCGGGAACTCCCAGCCGCTCCCGGCTCGTAGCCAGGATGCGGAGCGCCGAGCAGTGCTCGAGCAGGTGCAGGGCCAGGGTCGCGCAGGCGTCGACCAGATGCTCGCAGTTGTCGAGCACGAGGAGCCCCGGCCACGCCTGGAGCTGGCGGACCAGGGCGTCCGTCGGCGCGAGACCGGCCGGAAGGCGCACATCGAGCGCTCCACATACGGTGGTCGCCACCAGCTCGGATCCCTCCACGGGGGCCAGCGACGTCCAGGCTACCGGGCCACCGGTGTCGGCCTCCAGCCGAGCCACTCGCAGGGCCAGGCGGGTCTTCCCGGTACCGCCCACCCCGGTGAGGGTGACGAGCCGGTGGCCGGCCAGAAGATCCTGGATGCGCACCAGCGACCGCCGCCGCTCGAAGAAGGGCGTGCGCTCGTAGGGAAGGGCCGGGGATGTGGTCATCGGCGTCCGCTCCACCGGGTGGCGTGACCTTCGCACTCCGACAACAGTTCACGGTGCACCCCCATCGGCGCAAATCCATGGCCGCCGGATACGGGGGGTCCGTCCACCGAAAGCCGCTCGCGACCCCACGACCCGGGCGACCCGTTGCGTCATCCGGCTCGCCTGGACACCCTTCGAGTTCACGGGATGCGCCGCCCGGGTTGGGCCGGCGAGCCCATCACCCCGAACCGAGGGCAGGCGAGCGGATGGATTTGCAGATCACGGGCAAGGTGACCCAGGTGCTGGAAGAGCAGTCGGGCGAGAGCCAGAGGGGACCATGGCGGAAGCAGGAGTTCATT
>PWLA01000316.1 GCA_003559555.1 Gemmatimonadota bacterium
CCCACTCGGTCGTTGGTTCGCCTCGACGTAGCGCAAGGCTATGCCTTCGACGAACCGCCTACGATTAGGGCCCCTGGGGCTCCCAACGGTGGCGCCCTGCCCTTCTTCAACGGCCTTCTGGCGAAACTCCCGAATCGAGCTCCCTGGCACACTCCTTGTCCCTCTTGAAGTGCGAATCGCCGGTTCACCCGGACCTCGTTGGCCCCGAAATCGGGAGTCGCACCGATGCAGCCTCAGCAACGACGATCGTCGACCACGGCTCTGCCATCATTCCCTTCGAGGGAGCCGGACCGATTCCAGCACTCGGATGCGCGGGACCAGGGGTTCCGGGACGAGGCGCTGCCGCACCTGGACACCATCTACCGCTTTGCCCTTCGGCTCACCGCAGACGAAACCCGTGCGGAGGACCTGGTCCAGGAAACCTTCCTGAAGGCGTACAAGTCTTGGCACCAGTACACCCCCGGGACCAATTGCCGGAGCTGGCTCTTCACCATCTGCAGAAACCTCCACGTCCGAGCGGAGGAGCAGAAGTCCCGGCACCGGCAGCTTCTGCAGGAGAAGGCTTCGGTGAACGAACGAGATTCAGCCCGCCCCCTGGGTCCTCTGGCCCGGTCGCCTGTGCCGACACCCGAGAAACTCTTCTTCCACCCCCGGATCGATGACATCCTCCTGGAGAAGATCAACGAGCTACCGCCGGAGTACCGGGAGGCGGTTATCCTCTCGGACATCGAGGAGATGAGCTACAAGGAGATCGCCGAGATCGTGGGTGTTCCCGTCGGCACGGTGCGAAGCCGCCTCTCGAGGGGCCGGCGCATCCTCCGGGACGAGTTCCGGGACTATGCGGTGGAGAACGGATTCCTGCGACCGAACCAAGCACCGCCCTCCCCCTGACCCACCCATGGAGCTTTGGGATCTTGAATCCACGTGACCTGGTGGTTACCGAATCCGGGGAGCTCGACTCCACCGCAGCCGAAATGATGATCCGGACGGTCCACGACGCCCTGAAGGTCCGGGAGCAGGTGCACCTCTGCCTCAGCGGAGACCCACGGCTCGGTGGCCTCTACCGGCGATTCCTGGCCCAGGAGCTCCCCTGGCGCCGGCTTCACCTCTACCTCGCCGAGGCCCGAACCGCCTGGTCCGACGGCACGATTCTGGAGGGCTCTCGAATCCCCGCACCCCAGATCCACGCCGTGGATTCCCCCGCAGCCGATCCCGAGGCCGCCGCCCGATCCTACGCCGAGCTTCTTCCCCCGACATTCGACCTGGTGGTGGTGGCCCTTCGACCCGACGGCGGCGTGGCCGGACTGGATCCCGGATCGCCTGCCGTCACGGATGCACGCCGGAAGGTGGCACCAGTGGAATCGTCAGCGGAGGCGGTGACGGTGACGGTGACCCCCCGGGTCATCATGGCTGCTCGAACGGTTCTGGTGACAGCCGCAGGCCCAGAAAACGCACCGGCAGTGAAAAAAGCGCTGCAGGGTCCGTACGAGCTCGTGGCCTCTCCAGCCCAGGTGGCGCGCTCCGGTGTCTGGATCCTGGATCGGCCCGCCTCAGAGCTGCTGGACCCCCCGGAGCTCGTCCCCCCGGAGCCGGCGCGATAGTTCGGACTGCCCGGGCCGTCAGTCGCTACGGTCTCGCCGGGCGTCCAGCTCCTGCAACACCGCTTCGGGATCCTCGAAGAAGGGATTGCGGTGGATCGCGCCTCCCACGATACAGAGGGGGTGGGTCCGAAGCGCATTGAAGATGGTGGACCCCGGAAACCGACCGATCTCGTACTGGCAGAGGAAGACCACCGGTGGATCCTCCACCACGTTGCAGGCCGACTCCCACTCCATGAGCGCACGATCATCGGCCATCTCCTGCAGGGCCCACCCCATCTCTCCACCCCATCGGACGAAGGCGCCAGACTCCTCAGCCTCTGCCACGAAGTCCGAGAGCAGCGTCCGGAGGGCGTCCGGCTCGCCCAGCCCACCGTGGAAGTGGATCTGATCCGAGTCCAGTTCCACATCGGCGACGAGCAACGCCTCCTGCAGGCGCCGGCGCCGGCCCCCGTCTTCGATGACGTACATGCAGCGATGTCCGGATCGGACACCGGTGGTCAGAAAGCCCAGGGCCACCTCCATCCACTGATCGTCCGTTTCGAAGAAGTGCCCAATGTGATCACCGGGACGGGCGCGGAGCCCTTCGAAGCCGAGAGCCACACTGGCAGGGTCCGTGCGGGCGGCACCGTCGGAAGTCGAATCTCCGCCTGGCCTGTTCACTACGCCCCCTTTCTCAGCTCATGGACTGGTCCGGCCACATTACCGTAGCCATGGTTCAGCTGCCGAGCAAGCCGTCGGCATCGGGTCCCTCCCGACGCACGATTCCCCGGAGCAACCGCCCCAGGATGTCCGAGCCGGTGACGATTCTACGTTCCGACCCCCACAGGAGGAGGATGTCCTCCTCCAGCACATCGTCTTCGGAGTGATCGGGCTGGACCGTGAGGCGGGGCACCAGGTGGGCCAGGGGAATCCGCCCGTCCTTCACCAGAATCGGCCGGTGGCAATGACGATACGGGTTGAAGCCATCGTCCCGAAAGAGGGCCGCCCGAAGGAAGGCGTTGGCGTCCATGACCATGCGGGCCTCGCCGTCCGGGTCCACCAGCACCACCCAGGTCTGCCCCGAGGCATTCACGCTCTGCACGAACGGGTCGGAAGGATCCGGACCGATCTCGGGGAAGACCGGCCGATTCCCCTGGAACTCCAGTTGGATCACGCTCTCCGGATCCACCGGCTCGCCCTCCGCCGCCACCGGCAGGTCGTCCAGCTCCAAAAAGTTGAGGGCGCCGATCCCCTCCATCCGGCCGATCTCGGTGCCGGAGGCGTGAGCGTGCATCCGGATCAGGTCCCGGAGGTCCCGTTCTTCGAAGTATACGATGGCTTCCCTTCCCAGCCACCGGTCCAGCGCCAGCGCTGTGGGCTTGGCGACCGGGTAGAGGAGCACCTGGTAGAAGCGGATCACCGGGGTGAACCGGGAGGCCACCTCCATGGCGTGTCGTGAGAAGTACGCCTGGGGGACGATCTCCCCCACGATGGTGATGACCACGGTCGAGAAGAGGAAGGCCACGACGCCGACCATGACCGATCCCGACAAGAGGGCCAGAAGGACGTTCACCGCCACGTTGCCCCACAGGATCGTCACCAGGAGCAGGTTCGAGTCTCGCCTCAGCTCGAGCAGCTTGGCCGCCGGGGCGTTGTCCCGGGCCGCCTCCATCTCCAGGCGCAGCTTGCTGACCCGAAAGCAGGCCAGGTTCAGTCCTGAGAGGGTTCCGGACTGAGTCAGACAGAGGACGATCCCGACCCAGACGATCCAGGTCACCCTACTTCCTCACCGGCTTTCAAGCCTGGGGCTCCGCACCTCGCCCAGCTCGATGGGCAGGGCCACCCGCACCAGAACGGTGAGGACGAAGAAGCCCATGGCCCAGATCCCCGCCGTCACCGCCAGCTCCACCCAGGTGGGGGCGTATTCCACGATCTCGCCCAACGGCGACGGGATGAAGCCGGGGATCACCATCCCCATTCCCTTCTCCGTCCAGATGGCCAGAAAGAGGACGATGCAGGCCGGGATGAGCCAACGGGGATTTCGCCTCAGGGGGTGAATCGTGAGGACCACGGTGGCGCCCACGTTCAGGATGATGGCGGTCCAGATCCAGGGGACCAGGGCGTTGTGTCCCTCCAGCCCGAAGAAGAGGTACTGGGCGCTCACGGCGTGGTGGGTAAAGAAGTAGAACTCCGTGAAGATCTCCGAGGCCAGCATGATCAGGTTGATCTGCGCCGCCACCGTCACGATCATGGCCAGCTTGGAGAAGGCCGCATCCTTGATCTCGTAGGCGGTCTGGGACCGGATGACCCAGAGCACCAGGATCATGATGGCCGGCCCGGCGGCGAAGGCCGAGGCCAGGAAGCGGGGCCCCAGCAGGGCGTTGTGCCAGAAGGGCCGAGCCGGGAGGCCGGCAAAGAGGAAGGCGGTGACCAGGTGGATGCTCACCGCCCAGAAGACGGAGATGTAGATCCAGGGGACGTACTTCCCCTTCTCAGGCGTGCGCCCTGCGTAATGGTTGTAGAGGAGGTAGAAGGGAATGGCCAGGTTCAGCGCCAGGTATCCGTTAAGGACGATGACGTCCCAGGCCAGGAGCGACCGGGGCCAGTTCAGGTAGCCCACCACCGGGAGCAGGTGCCAACTGGCGAAGGGGTTCCCCAGGTCCACTACCACGAACGCAAGGCACATGACCAGGGCCGCCACCGCCACCCCTTCGGCCATGAGCACGGCCCGGCCGAAGTCCACGTCCTCGAAGACGTACGCCGGCAGCACCACCATCATGGCCGCCGCCGCCACCCCCACCAGGAAGGCGAAGTTGGAGATGTACAGGCCCCAGCTCACGTGGTCCGTCATTCCGGTGACGGCCAGCCCATCCCGGAGCTGCACGAAGTAGGCGTATCCCCCGATGAGCATCACCAGGGTAAGCGCCCCCATCCAGAGGTGGTAGCGGCGGTCACCGGAGGTGGCCGAGTCCAGCGCGGTGAGGAAGAAGGCCTTGAGGTGCATGGCGATCAGTCCATGAAGTACCAGAAGCGGGGCTCGGGGTGCAGGTCCTCCTTGAGGCGGAAGACCTGCTTGTTCTCAAGCACCCACCGGATCTCCGAGTTGGGATCCAGGAGATTTCCGAACACACGGGCGCCGGTGGGGCACGCCTCGGCGCAGGCCGGCAGCTGTCCCTGCCGGGAGCGCTGGATGCAGAAGGTGCACTTCTCCACCACCCCGCTCTTCCGGGTCCGGTTGCCCAGGTAGTGCTGGTTTGGGTTCAGCTCCCGGGCCGGCACCTCGGGCTCGTCCCAGTTGAATCGGCGGGCCCAATACGGGCAGGCCGCCATGCAATATCGGCACCCGATGCACCAGTCGTAGTCCACCACGGTGATCCCGTCGGGCTCCTGCCAGGTGGCGCCCACTGGACAGACCTCCACGCAGGGGGGATTGGCGCACTGGAAGCACTGCGTGCCCAGGTAGAAGTGCCCCTCGGCCGGGACCTCGTGCTGGAAGGTGGCGTCGCCGTGATCCAGGTCATCCATGGACGTGCCGCTCTCCATCTCGAAGATCCGGATGTACTGGGTGCCGGCCTTCCGGTCCAGGTTGTTCTCCTGAATGCAGGCCTCCACGCAGTTCCGGTATCCCTGGCACTTGGAGATGTTGAAGGCGTAGCCGTAGACCACCCCCGGCTGGGCCTCGGTCCCCTCGATCTTCACATCCACTCCCTGACGGATCCGGGCCAGCCGCTCCAGGCGGTGGATCGTCTCCTCCCGCTCCTGGTCCGACATCAGGCGGAAGTTGCCCTTCAGGTACTCCTCCCACTCCAGGAGCTTGGCTTCTCGTTCCTCGGAGCTGGCCAGACCGGCGGGAGAGCAGGCGCTGAGGGCCTGGCTGGCCGCCGCCATCCCCCCGGCCAGCATCCCCAGGGCCCCCCGCCGGTCCATCTTCCGGTCCAGGACGCTGGTGTCGCCCCCCTCGTCCGGAGGCCCCTCGTTGCCGCAGCCGCACGAGCCCGATCCGCACCCGCCGCCCCCGGGCCGGGGGGCCTGGGAGCCGGGGGGCGGCGCGATCCGCTCGGCCAGGGGTCGGGTCGACTCCTGGGCGGCGTACTGCAGCACGTCGTCGAAGGTCAGCTCGCGATCGGTGCTCATGGTGATCCTCCTGCTCTGGTGGGCAGGGTGGGAGCGGGATAGGGGATCCGGGGCGCCACCGCCGGCTGATGGGGATCGTGGCAGTCGGTGCAGTTCATGAGAACCCGCCGGCCGTGCCAACCCTCCAGGCGCTTGCCATGCACTCCGGCGGCCCAGGACTCGGTCTCCCGGTAGTGACACTGGGAGCAGAGCTGGTAAGCGTGATCCATGCCAACCGTCTCACCGTCCTGCAGACGGAGGTACTCCACCGAATCGGCCACGTGGCAGGTGGCGCAGGTTGCTCCGGTGCGAGCCGGGTGTTCGGGCTGGATGTTCTCGTGGGCGTCCTCGACCCGCTCAGCCATGGCCACCGTACCCTCGTGGCACGAGGTGCAGGGATACTGGGTCAGGGTCAGGTTCGTGACCCGGGCCGGGAGGGCGAAGGTCCGCTGGCCGATCTGCTGATGCAGGTAATCCGAGCGTCGGAGGGTCCTGAGCGGGACCTCGAAGGGTTGGCCGCCGGGGCCGGTCCAGCCCTGAACCGTGTCGGCAGCCAGCGTCCGAAGCTGCTCCGGTTCGGGGATGCCCACCTCAGCGGGGCGGGCTGGGTCCGGGAGGACCGGATCGTCGCCCGGGTCCGGCACCACACCCTCCAGTTCGTCCACCATCTGGTCCGGGGCGTGGACCGGGTCCTCCTCCAGCTGGCATCCCGTCAGGGGTCCGAGCCCGAAGAGGGGAAACGCCATAACCACCATCACCCTGCACAGCCCTCTCCGGCCCCTCATCGACCTTCTCCCGTGGAGGCCGCCGGCCGGTCCAGTGGACGGGTGAAAACGTCCTCCGCCTCGTCCACCGGGACGTGGCACGACCTGCAGTCGGCCCGTTCAGGATGGGTGGTACGGATCTCCGGGAGCGCCGAGGGCCCGCCGTGGCACGCCATGCAGTCCTCCCGGAGCTGCAGGGTGTGGGGGATCCAGTGCGGGCTCCCCTCCATGGCCCTCTGGCCCAGCTCGGGCCACGCCATGGGCTGCCAGTCCAACGAAACCAGACTGGGCGGGGGCTGGTCGGGATCCACGTGGCACTGGCTGCAGACCAGGTCGGGGGTGAGCTCCGGAATCCCAAGTCCTACCGTCATGGCGTCCGGCGCGTGGCACTGCAGGCAGTCGGTGTACTCGGGGTGGGGGGTGACCGGGGTGTAGGCCCCGAACCGGGGAGCGAAGCCTCCCCGGGCGTGGCACGAGTTGCAGAGGTTTTCCCGAAACTCCCTGTCGGTGAGCCCATGGGGAATCCGAGGCGGGGCGCCGGGGTAGGCCCGGAGCCCCCGGTAGATCTCAAGCGAGCGGGGTTGGGCCGCAGTCCTGCGCTCCACGTCCGGGGCCACCGCCAGGTCGCCGGGTCGGGTCCGGTAGGGGTGGGCCTCCGCGGCGATGGGCTCACCGGGAGATCCCAGGATGGGGGTCGGGGGATGATCCGGCGCGTCTCGGAGCCCCGTGACGAAGGGGACCACCACCACCGTGACCAGCAGCATGACCAGGATGGCCGCGACAATGGCCATCACCCGGGTGAGGAGCGGCGTACCCTCGGCCATCAGTCGGAGGCCGCCCCTACCCGCTCCACCCGGACCGCACACTTCTTGTAGTCGGGCTGGGCCGAGATGGGACAGTAGGCATCCAGCGTCAGGTCGTTGATCAGGAGGGTCTCGTCGAAGAAGGGCACGAAGACCTGCCCCCGAGGCGGTTGAGCCCGGTACTCGATCCGGGCCGGCAGGGTAAGCTCGCCCCGGCGGGTCACCAGACGCACCGACTCCCCGTTGCTCACCCCCAGCTGCTGGGCATCGGCGGGGTGGATCTCCACGTAGGCCCGGGGCACGGCCCGATGGAGCGTGGGAATCCTCCTGGTCATAGAGCCCGAATGCCAGTGCTCCAGCACCCGTCCGGTGTTGAGCCAGAAGGGATACTCGTCATCGGGCCACTCCGGCGGAGGCTCGTAGGGCCGGAGCCAGATCCAGGCCCGGTGATCCGGGTTTCCGTAGAAGTCGAACTCGCCTCGGCCGGGATCCGCCGCCGGGTCGGTCTCGGTGTTGTAACGCCAGCGGGTCTCCTTCCCATCCACGTAGGGCCAGATGATCCCGGGGCGCTCCTTCAACTCCGCCAACGGGGCCATCCGGTGATCCGGCGCGTCGTGAAACTGGATGTACTCGTTGTAGATCGCCTCGATGTGCTCGTCGTAGCTCCAGGGGAAGAGATCCTCCAGCCCCACCCTCCGGGCCACCTCCATGAGCTGCCAGGTGTCGCTCATGGCCTCCCCCGGCGGCTCGAGCATCTGGGCAAAGTGCTGGGTGCGGCGCTCCGAATTCCCGAAGAGTCCCTCCCTTTCGATCCACATGGCCGCCGGAAGGATCACGTCGGCCACGTCGGTGGTGGGGGTGGGATAGACGTCCGAGACCACAATGAAGCGCCCGTCCTTCTCGGCGCCCTCCCGGTAGCGGTTCAGGTGGGGCATGGTGACCATGGGATTGGTCACCTGGATCCACATGAAGCGGAGGTCGCCCCGGTCCAGCGCCCGAAACATGGACACGGTGTGGTGGCCAGGCTGGGGATCGATGTTGTCCTCGGGCACACCCCAGATCTCCGCCGCCTTCTGCCGGGCCGCCTCGCTGGTCACGGCCCCGTAGGGGAGGCGGTGGGTCAGGGTGCCGACCTCCCGGACCGTTCCGCAGGCGCTGGGCTGGCCGGTCAGCGAGAAGGGACTGTTGCCCGGCGTCGAGATCTTCCCCGTGAGGAGATGGATGTTGTAGACCAGGTTGTTGATCCAGGTCCCCCGGGTATGCTGATTCATCCCCATGCACCAGAACGACATGACGTTCCGGGAGGGGTCCCCGTAGAGGGAGGCCAGCCACCGGATGTCCGCCGCCGGCACGCCTGAGATCTCCTCCACCCGCTCCGGAGTGTAGTCCTCCAGAAAACGGACGAACTCGTCCCAGGTGGCGTCGGAGGGCTCGTCGCTGAAGGTGAAGTCGTCCTCCAGGCCGTACCCGATGTCGGTCTTCCCCCGCTTGAAGCTGACGTATCGATTCACGAACTCCCGGTTCACCCGACCCCGACGGACCAGCTCGTGGCAGATGGCGTTGGCGATGGCCAGGTCCGCCTGGGGAGCGAAGATCAGGGAGCGGTCCGCGGCGTAGCTGGTCCGGGTGGTCCGGGTGGCCAGATCCACGATCCGCACGTTCGGTCGCTTCTCCCGCTGCTCCAGCATCCGTGAGAAGAGGACCGGGTGCATCTCCGACATGTTGTTCCCCCAGAGCACGAAGACGTCGGCATGGTCGATGTCCTCGTAGCACCCCGGCGGCTCGTCCATGCCGAAGGTGGTCATGAAGCCGGTGACGGCGCTGGACATGCAGAGGCGGGCGTTGGCCTCCAGGTTGTTGGTTCCCAGGCCGCCCTTGAAGAACTTGGAGGCCACGTACCCATCGGGAATCGTCCACTGACCCGAGCCGTAGAGGGCCACGCTGTCCTTGCCGTACTCCTCCATGGTGTCCCGGAGCCGCTCGGCCACCAGGTCCAGCGCCTCCTGGATCGGCACCTCGACCAACTCCCCGTTCCGGCGCACCATGGCCCGGGTCAGGCGGTCCTGCCCGTAGAGGGACTGCACCGAGTGGTAGCCCTTCACGCACGCAAGTCCCCGGT
The DNA here is from genome assembly GCA_003559555.1 of Gemmatimonadota bacterium. Taxonomy (GTDB): domain Bacteria; phylum Gemmatimonadota; class Gemmatimonadetes; order Longimicrobiales; family Gaopeijiaceae; genus PWLA01. Next base: position 9,380 of record PWLA01000316.1, read on the forward strand.
TCACCGGCGACTCAGGGTCGCCCCGCACCGCCACGGCCCGACCATTCTCAATGGCCACCTGGAGGCCGCACCCCACACCACAGAACCGACACGGAGTCTTCCGCCAAACCACGTCGGCGGGAGCCACGGTGTCACCCAGGTAGCGCTCCAGCTCCTGGCCGAAGGCCACACCGGGAAGGAGCGAGCCGGCAGCCGCAGCCGCCGAGGCCATGGCCGTGCGCTTGAGGAAGGTCCTGCGATCGACTGAAGTCATGGATCGTCGGAGTCGGGTGAAGGCGGGCGGGGGGTGGGGGGAATGGAGAGACCGCCGGGGTCCACCACGGGGAGGCGGCGTCCCCGGCGCTTCTTCCGGCGGCCGCCCAGGGGATCGGCCTCCTTGGTGTCGGGATCGATCTCGCCGAAGGCCAGCACCAGGGCCTGAATCCCCTCCATGGACTCCAGCGTGTCCCGGAGTTCCCTGTCCTCGTCGGGACCGGGGGTGTCCGTCACCAGAAGGAGCACGTTCCGATTCTCGGCCCGGGCCACGTCACATCCGGGCAGGGCCGCCATGCGCCGGGCCAACTCGGATCCGGCTCCGGCCTGAGGCACCACCAGGTAGCTGCAAACGGGCATGGGCTATGTGCGTGTGTCAGGGGCGTGTGTCTGGGTGCGACGGCTCCTCAGAGAGCCGCGGGCAGAGACGTAGGCCTGCAGGTGAATCTCGATCATGAGCTATCGGAGGGTGGTGCTGCAAGGACCGTGTCCCGCAGCGGGCCATCATGACCCGCCGGGGGCCAGAAAGTCCTGGGCGGTCTCCTGGATGATGGGAAGAAGGGACTCGTGCTCACGGTACTCTGGCAGGTCCCGTGCCACCTCGTCGTCGAAGACGTCCAGAGCGTGCTGGAAGTACTCCCGGGCCCGCTCGCTGTCGCCCATCTCCCGGGCGGCTTCACCGGCGGCGTGGAGGGCAAGGAGGTGGTTCGGATCCGACGCCAGAACCCGCTCGGCGGTGTTCAGCGCGGCCGGGTAGTCACCGGCGGCGTGCTGGAGGAGCGAGAGGTGGAAGTGCCCGTCGTGGTCCAGGTTCGGCACCAGCTCGTAGGCGTCGATGGCCATGGGAAGGAACATCTCGATCTCCTGGTCGTCACCTTCGCCCAGCGCCACCATGACGCGGTTGAAGAGCCGGTCCGCGGCCTCCCGGGGCGTCATGGTGGAGAGGTCCAGATCCGACGTCATCCCCGGAGGCGCCTGCTGCCCCGGCGCCTGCTGCTGGGTCATGGGCGCTCCCATGGGCATCCGCTCGGCGTCTCCCTGATCGGCCCACCCGGTCCAGACGTAGGGCACGCTCAGGAAGAGGATGCCTCCGGCCACGGCCGCCGCCGCGATCCACCAGCCCTTCCGGTTCGGTGCCGCCGGATCTGCGGCGACGGGGTCCACCTCGACGGGCCCGGCTGCCGGAGCGGAAACTCGACCCGGCCCTCCGGCCTGCTCGGCCCCGCACTGGGGGCAGAACCGGTAGCCTGGTGGCACCGACGTGGAGCAGGAAGGGCACTCCTGGGCTTCCAGCGGCGCACCGCAGAGCCCACAGAACTTTCCCTGGACCTCGGCTTCACAACGGGGACACGTCATCTTCGATCTCTCCTCATTCCGTTTTTCGGATCAGTTGCCGTATGGAACCCACCGAACGCTTCAAAGATACACAGGTTTGATCGGGGGAGCACAAGCCCAGTGACCGAATCCAGCACCCTGGAGGCGGGGGTGGACGCACCTCCGCTCGAGGCGGTATCGTCATGGAGACAGTCCCCTGCCACGGGATCCGCGGGCCCGGGGGCAACCCCCCCGCGAAACCCGGACAGGACCCACCCCACATCGTCGGAGGAAGCCTTGAAGAGCGTTGGAACCAAGTTCACCCTCGCCTTCCTGGCGTTGACGGTCGTCATCATCCTGGGTGCCCTCATCCGGCAGGCCTCGCAGGGCCCCACCTTCAGAGCTGCCGACCACGCCGACATGAACGAGTGCGTTCAGAACATCCCCAGCGAGTGGCTGCCCGGCAGCCTGGAGTACGACGGCGCCGAGACCTCCTGCTACTTCGTGCACGTGCGGGGTCGGGGTGGCGGTTCGTGACATCGGGACAAATCGGGACGACCCGCGAAAAAGCGAGACAGATCGACCCGTTTGGCACCCAGGGTTCGGCCAGAAACCGCAACGGGTACGGGGGCTCGCGCAGACGACCGCACTTCGATAGTTTTCTGGACGTGAAGATCTCCCCCGAACCGCCTCTGCAGGCGAGCATGACGTGACCCCCTCCAACGATGCTGGCCGACTGGCGGGTGGAGTGGTGGTGGCTCTCTTCGTAGCCGCCCAGCTCTTTGGGGTAGCCACGTCGCCGGCCGAGGCCGGGATGGGTCACCTGCAGAAGATCATGTACGTGCACGTGCCGGCGGCGTGGGCCGCATTCCTGGCCTTCGGAATTGTTTTCATCATGAGCATCCTGTACCTGGTTCGGCGCCGCGAGTCCCATGACCTTCTGGCGGCGTCCGCGGCTCAGGTGGGCGTCGTCCTCACCGGCCTGACCCTGGCGCTGGGCTCCATCTGGGGCCGACCCACCTGGGGGGTCTGGTGGACCTGGGATCCGCGCCTCACCTCCACGGCGGTGCTCTTTGTCATCTTCGTGGGGTATCTGGCTCTCCGGTCGTTCGTGGACGAGCCCCAACAGCGGGCCCGGTGGTCGGCGGCGGTGGGGATCCTGGGATTCCTGAACGTGCCCATCGTGTACATGTCGGTCCGCTGGTGGCGCACACTCCACCAGCCCAGCTCCTCGCCGGCCACGGTGGACGATCCGTACGTCTGGGGCCTGCGGATCAACGCCGTGGTCTTCATCATCGTCATGGCCTACCTGATCCGGCGGCTGTACCAGGCATCGATCCTGCAGCGGAAGGTGGAGGCCCTCGAGGAGGAGCGGGCGCTGGCCACGGAGGGAAGCCATGTCTGATTGGCCGTGGGTGATCGCGTCCTACGCCCTCACCTGGATCGTCCTGGGCGTCTACGCCCTGCAGATACACCGTCGCCTCGCCCGAGCCCGGGCCGAGTATGAGACGGAGAAGAATCGCTCAACTGAATCGTTGGAGGTGGAAGCATGAGCAACGAGCCACAGGAACCCGAGAATGGCGGTGAGAAGCGGACCCGCCGACGTGGGCTCACCTTCCTGGGTGTGGGGGCCGTCCTGATCGGGTTCGGCTACCTGCTCCTTGGCGGAATCGGAGACAACCTTGTCTACTACCTGACGCCGTCCGAGCTGGAAGCCCGGGGAGATGCGGCTTATGAGACCTCCGTGCGCCTGGGCGGGGTGGTCATCCCTGAATCCGTCCAGTGGGACGCCGACGCTCTGGACCTGCGCTTCAAGGTGGGCGACGGCACCACTGAGATGGAGGTCCACTCCAAGGGGGCGCCCCCCCAGATGTTCCGGGATGGGATCGAGGTGCTGGTGGAAGGGCGCCTGGCCTCGTCGGGGGTGTTCCAGTCCACCAACCTCATGGTGAAGCACTCCAACGAGTACCGGGCCCCGGAAGAGGGCCAGCGACCCCAGGATCTGTACCAGGACCTCCTGAACACGGAGGGTGAATGAGGTCGGTCCTGGGAACATCACTCTCCACCGCAGCGCTGGCGGTGGCGGTGGTGGGGATGATCGTGGCCGTCCTGGCCGCTCGCCGAAGTGATGCACGACTCTGGAAGGCCGCTCGCTGGGGTGCGTACACCAACCTCTGGATCCTGCTGGTGGCCAACCTGCTCATGGTGCAGGCGCTGGTGGTCCGGGACTTCAGCCTCTCGTACGTGGCCCAGGTGGGCAGTCACGCCACGCCCCTCTTCTTCACGATCATCTCGCTCTGGGCGGCGCTGGAGGGATCGCTCCTCTTCTGGGGCCTGATCGTCGCGGCCCTGACGGCGCTGGTGGTGTACATCCACCGGGATTCGGAGGGGCCGCTGGTTCCCTACGCCCTGGCCACCATGTTCGGCGTGGGGGTCTTCTTCTACCTCCTCCTGGTGGCACCGGCCAATCCCTTCGCGGCGGTCTTCCCGGTTCCCACCGACGGACCGGGTCCCAACCCCCTGCTCCAGAACCATCCCCTCATGGCGGTGCATCCGCCCATCCTCTACCTGGGGTACGTGGGGATGATGGTGCCCTTCGCCTTCGCCATCGGGGCTCTCCTCTCGGGTCGGCTCGACGACCGGTGGCTCCACCTCACCCGCCGCTGGACGATCTTCGCCTGGATCTTCCTGAGCCTGGGGATCGTGGCCGGGATGTGGTGGTCGTACGAGGTACTGGGATGGGGCGGATACTGGGCCTGGGATCCGGTTGAGAACGCCTCCTTCCTCCCCTGGCTCACCGCCACGGCGCTGATCCATTCCACCATGGTGCAGGAACGCCGAGGAATGCTCCGGGTCTGGAATCTGACGCTGGCGGTGGCCACCTTCCTCCTGACCATTCTGGGGACCTTCCTGACCCGTAGTGGAATCCTCTCGTCGGTGCATGCCTTTGCCGAGGGGACGGTGGGCGTCTACTTCGTGGTCTTCATGGCCATCATCCTGGTCTTTTCCGTCATGCTCCTCCTGGGGCGGACCGATAGGCTCAAGACCACCGGCTCGCTGGACCAGGTGGCGTCGCGGGAGACGGTCTTCTTCTTCAACAACGTGGTCCTGGTGGCCTTCACCTTCACCGTCCTCCTGGGAACCCTCTTCCCGCTCCTGGCGGAGGCGTTCCGGGGCGTGACGGTGAGCGTGGGGGCTCCCTTCTTCAACCAGATGACCCTCCCCTTCGTGGTGGCGCTTCTGTTCCTTATGGGGGTGGGGCCGGCCCTGCCCTGGGGGAAGGCCTCCCGGAAGGGCGTTCGTGACAACTTCGTGCAGGCCGGGAGCGCCATGGTGCTGGTGGCCGTGATCTCGGTGGTCCTGGGCCTCCGGGATCCCTACGCCATCCTGGCCTTCGCCTTCGCCGCCTTCGCCCTGGTCACCAACGTCCGGGAGTACGTGCTCCCGGTCCGGGCACGGATGCAGGCCAAGAAGGAGAACGTCCTGGCGGCGCTGCAGCGGGTCATGTTCTCCAACCCCCGACGTTACGGCGGCTACTTCGCCCACTTCGGCGTCATCGTCATGGCGGTGGGGATCACCGCCTCTTCGGCCCTCCAGACGAACCACGAGCAGACCCTCAGACCCGGCGAGAGCATGCAGGTGGAGGACTTCACCCTCCGCTTCGACGGGATGTGGGCCCAGGACCAGCCGCAGCGCTTCTCGGTGGGCGCCACCCTGGCCGTCTCCAAGAACGGCCGGGACATCGCCACCATGGAGCCCCGGCTGAACTACTATCCGACCCAGGAGGACCCGGTCCCCACCCCGGCCGTGCGGAGCCGGATGACGGACCTCTACGTGGTCCTCATGGCCTTCCAGCCTGACGGTTCAACGGCCACCATCTCGGCCATCGTGGAGCCGCTGGTGATCTGGATCTGGATTGGGGGCGTCATGATCGCCCTGGGCGCTACCTTCGGCCTGGTATTCGGCCGTGACGGCGGATACGGTGCCGGTGGCGGCTCCCGGGATCGCACCGACCGCCGGCGGGTAACCAGGGAGGGAGAGGATCCGGCCGAGCCCGGAGACCCCTCCACCGAGCGAGAGCTGATCTCCACGGGAGCCAAGCGATGAATACCAAGCGAATGCTGCTGGGGCTGCTCATCACCGTGCCCTTCATCGCCCTCCTGGCGTGGGGCCTGGACCGGGATCCCCGCTTCATCCCATCGCCCCTGCCCGGAAGGGAGGCCCCGGACTTCAGCCTCCCCATCATGGAGACCAGCGGCGACTTCTCGGTTCGGGAGCCAGGGCCCGGTGAGGTGGTGGATCTGTCGGAGCTCCGGGGACAGGTGGTGGTGGTCAACTTCTGGGCTTCCTGGTGTCTGACCTGCCGAAGCGAACACGTCCCTCTCTCTCGCCTGGCTGAGCAGTACGCCCACGAGGACGTCCAGTTCTTCCGGATCCTCTACAACGACCGGGCCGAGAACGCAGCCAGTCTCATCGACCGCATGGGGGGACAGTCCTACCCCACCCTCCTGGACAGCCGCTCGGGCACGGCCATCCGCTACGGCCTCACCGGCGTCCCCGAAACCTTCTTCATCTCACGGAGCGGGACCGTGGCCCACAAGCAGGTGGGCCCGGTGAGCCACGACCTCATCGTCCAGTGGGTGGATCGCCTCCTGGAGGAGGAGTGGTCCCCGGCCGAGGCCGATTCCGACGAGGCCAGCCCCGTGGCGTCGGAGGGCCAATGATCCGGCCGTGGGTGATCCCCGCCCTCGTGGTCGTCCTGGCCCTGGCCTCTCCCCTCTCGGGAGACGCCGCCACCGAAACCACCATGGGCCCCCAGGCCCAGGAAAGCGCGGTCCCCCCGGGCCAGACGGTGATCCCCGATCCGGACCAGTTCGAAGCTGCGGCGCCCACCGACGATGCGGAGCTGGAGGCCCAGGTCCGCAAGCTGGCCCGACAGCTTCGCTGTCCCACCTGCCAGGCCCTCTCCATTGCGGACTCGCCCAGCGAGCTGGCCCGGGAAATGGAGGGCGTCATCCGACTCCGGCTCCAGGAGGGCATGACCCCTGAAGAGGTGCGGGAATCCTTTGTGGACGCCTACGGAGAGTGGGTCCTCCTCTCACCGGACCCCGCCGGCTTCAATCTCCTGGTCTACATCCTCCCCTTCGCCGTGCTCTTCATGGGCGGAGGCATCGTGGTGGTGGGCATGAGACGATGGCTGGCTGCCGGAGAGGACGAACCGGTGGAAGGTGTGCCGGAGGAAGAGATGCAGGAGGAAGAGGTGTTGGTGGAGCAGGCACCCCCGGCTCGATGACCCTGCAGCAGCCCACTTCCTCCCAAACCGCTTCCGCCGACCTCGCCTTCCCCCCTCCCCTGGAGCTGGAGGGGGTGGCCCATCGCTTTGGCCGCCGCTGGATCCTCCGGGGCCTGGATCTCACCGTGGGACGGGGCGAAGTGGTGGCCATCATGGGCGCCAACGGTGCCGGCAAGACCACCCTCCTGCGGATCGCCGCCACTCTGCTGCGCCCGTTGAGAGGTGGGGGCCGCGTCCGGGGGGTGAACCTGGTGGACCAGGCCGGCAGCGTCCGTGAGCTGGTGGGGACGCTGGGCCACTCCCCGGCCCTCTACGAAGATCTCACGCCGGCGGAGAACCTCCGCTTCTCCCTCCTCATGCAGGGCATGGAGCCGGAGCCGGACCGCATCACCTCCATCCTGGAGACGGTGGGGCTCGCAGCCCATGCCGAGACCCGGGTGCGCACCTTCTCCGCCGGCATGCGACGGCGCGTGGCGGTGGGCCGCGTGCTAGCCTCCCTTCCCCATCTTCTCCTCATGGACGAGCCCTACGCCAGCCTGGATCCCAGCGGGGTGGCGCTGGTGAACGAGACGATCCAGAAGGTTCTGGCGGGAGGGGGGGGCGTCCTGCTGGCGACCCACGACCTGCACTCGGGGGCGGAGGTGACGACCCGGGTACTCACCCTGGCCAAGGGACGCCTGTGGGAGGGGGGGGACCCCGCGCAGCCAGCCGGGCCCGCCCCCGGGAGTCCCGCCAGGTGACGGACCGCCCGGTGACGGGAGGACTGCGGGTGGAAGCCCGCCGCGCTATGGCCGTAGCCTGGAAGGACCTCCTGGCCGAGGGCCGGGCCCGCTCCAACGTGCTGGCGGTGATCCTCTTCGCCGGCACCGCCCTCCTCCTCTTCGCCTTCGCCTTCGGCCCCGACGCCCAGGATCTGAGGGATGCGGGGGCCGGGGTGATCTGGCTCACCATCCTCCTGAGCGGGATCCTGGTTTTCAACCGCTCCTACCAGCTGGAGCTGGAGGGTGGCGGTCTGGAGGCGCTTCTCACCTACCCGGGAAGCCGGCGGGCCATCTTCGTGGGAAAACTCCTGGCCAACCTGGTCATCGTCCTTCTGGTGGAGGCGGTGGTCCTCCCGCTGGCGGCCATCCTCTTTCACGTGCCGCTGCTGGGGGCCCTCCCGGGACTCGCCGTCATCGTGGCGCTGGGCACCTTCGGGTTCGTGACCCTCGGCACCTTCTACGCGGCCATGTCCAGCCGCTCCCGAGCCAGCGACGTGCTCCTTCCCCTCCTCCTCTTCCCCATGCTGGTGCCCCTCCTCCTGGCCGCGGTTCAGGGAACCACGGCCTTCATGGAAGGAGACGCCATGGGCGACGGTGGGGGTTGGATCCGGATGCTCGTTGCCTTCAACCTGATCTTCTTCAGCGCCGCGCTGTGGGCCTTCGAGTACGTCATCGGCGAGTGAGCCGGATCAGTCGAGCCGGGTCGAGTCAGTAGGGGTAGCCGGTCTCCCCGTCATCGTCGGCCTCGGGACGGGGTGTCGGATGGGGGTTCGGAGGGGCTGCCGAGCCCGGATGCTCCAGCGGAACATCCGGTGCCAGCCGATGCACCTCCATCATGGCCGAGTCCGCTGCCTCCCGGTTCCCCATGGCACCGTAGGTCATCCCCAGCCCGTACCATCCGGCCGCAAGCCCCGGCGCTTCCTCGGTCACGACCCCGAAGTGCCGAAGGGCCTCATCGTGATCGTGGGCCCGAAAGGCCGCGTTTCCGGAGTCCAGTTGAGCCTGAAGCTCCTCCGGAAGGGCCTCCACCTCCTCCTGCATCTGTGGAGCGGCCTCGCCACCCAGGGGAACCCGGTCGGAATCACCGTCTCCGCAGCCGGCAAGAAGGAACACCGCCACTGCCGCGGACATCGCCCTCAGGGGTGTCCTCGACCTCAGGACGGTGGGAGGGCCGAGTTCAGAACAGGTCGGCACAGGCATGGGGCAATCTCCATCAGTCGAGGGGGATTCTTCCGGAAGGGACGCCCCCAAGGTAGTGCCCGCCTCGAGGCAGGCGAAGGGGGAGCGGCGGTGGTGGCGGAGACGAGCCGGGTGGTGAAAGGGAACGCATCGAGGCCGATGCGCCGCCCCCATTGGCGGCGAAGTGGCTCTCAGACGAATTGGTTTCCGGGACGGCAGAGGACGATCTGCCGGCGCGATCTCTCTACATGGCCCTCTTCAGGCTTCGGGGCTGGGCCGTTTTTTCTCAATTTTGCACGACCCCAGGCCAGATCGGGCCGATTTGTCACTCTTCGGGCTCGGGGGCCCCCAACGCCTGAGACCGCCCCTCTTCAAAGGGCGCTCCCTGGGACAATCCGTCAGCTTGCGGAGATTTCAAGTGTCTGGGTATGATACTCGTGGATCCAACTCGAACTGGAGAGTCTGCCGTGGACAAGTTTCCGTCAATTCGGAGCGTGCTGGGGCTCACGGCCCTGGCGGCCATTTTGATCCTCGGCGGCTGCGTTGACGAGGAGATCGTCTTCGTGGAACGGCCCCTCTTCGACGACCCGCCCGCGGGATCTCAGGGGTTCGTGGGGTACTCGGACCAGGAGGCCAAGCGGACAGTCTGCGGCGCCTGCCACGTCGGTCAGCAGGCCCGTTGGCGGGAGACGGCCCACGCCGACGCCTGGGCCACCCTGGCAGCCAGCCCCAACCCCCGGGGCTTCTGCGAAGCATGCCACACCGTCTCGGCGCGGGGCAACCCGGCTGAGGGGGATGCCGGCTGGGTCGCCACCGGAAACCCCCGCTACTACGACGTCCAGTGCGAGGCGTGCCACGGGCCGGGCCTGGATCACGTCACCGTTCCGGACGCGGCCGGAAACCAGCCCCTCGCCACCCTCTCCGTGGGTGCCAACGCGGACCAGAGCTGTGCCGAATGTCACTCTGGCGTCCACCGGCCCTTCGCCGAGGAATGGGCAAGCTCCGCCCACGGCGACATGGCCGCCTTTCCGCAGGCTCGCCCAGAATGCCAGGCCTGTCACGAAGGCAAGGGCGCCCTCCGAGCCTGGGGAGTCAAGAGCGTCTTCTCCCCCCAAGACCAGGCTGAACTCCAGCCCATCACCTGCGCCGTCTGCCACGATCCCCACGACGGCCGGCACCAGGGCCAGCTCCGGTTCGCTCTGGATGCGGCCGACCTGGAGCAGAACCTCTGCATGAAGTGTCACAACCAGAGGGGGGAGCCAGATCTCGGCAGCATCACGGGCGGCCAGTTCCGTGGACCCCACGCCCCGGAAGGCCCGCTCCTGTTGGGAACCGCAGGATGGCATCCGCCGAACCTCGAGTTCCGGCCCGGTGAGATTCTGGGAACCCACGGCTCCGAGGCCAATCCGCGGATGTGCGCCGGCTGTCACGTGACCGACTTCCAGATGGAGGATCCGGAGACCGGGGACTTCGTCTTCCGGAGCACGGGGCACACCTTCCAGGCGACGCCCTGCGTAGACGAGGACGGCATGCCCACCGGTGCGGACGAATGTGGCCTGACGGAGCGCTCCTTCCGGAGCTGCACTGACGGGTGCCACGGGTCAGAGGCGGCGGCTCGTTCGGCCCTCATCGTGGCCGAGGGTCGGATTGCCGACCTGGCGGAGACGATCGGCGGCATGCTCGACCAGATCCCTGCCGACCAGTTCGGAGATCCGAACCGCTTTACCAGCGCGGATGGTTCACTGTTCAACATGCAGATTGCAGAGATGCCCGGATCGGCGGCCCACAACCCATTCCTGGTCGAGGCACTCCTGAGAGCCAGTATTCGGCAACTCGAGAGGGATTACGGGGAATTTGTATCCATCCCGGAGACGGTCTCGCTGGAACGCCGGCTCACTCCTCACTGACTCGGTTTGCAGCCCACGCCCCCGAAGGCTACCCTCGAACTTGACGAGGAGCCGCCGGGGGCGTGGTTTGTTGGAGACCACCTACTTCCACACCCCGGCTCCTTCCGCGAAGCCAACCGAGGTGGCTGATGCTGTTCGGACTACTCCAGGTACACAACGGGCAGGTCGGGGCCGTGGATCCGGACCCCGACGCTCCGCCCCTGCCTGGAGGCGCCGCCGAGATCG
>PWLA01000341.1 GCA_003559555.1 Gemmatimonadota bacterium
CTGGGCCTCCTCCTCCTGGGCGCGTACGTGGGGGCCTGGGTCTGGATCCAGGCGGCGGGCGGAGTGCCGGCGGTGGGTTGAGCTGGCTTCGGGTCCGGAGCGGTTCAGCCGATAGAACCCTACTGGCCCTCCACCGACCCGCGGCGAGTCCCGACCGCCCCCCCTTCCTCCTCCGCACTCCCCCTCCGTTCTGTCTGCGGGAAGTGTTGGCGCAGTTGTCCGGCCTCCGCCTCCGTTCTGTCTGAGGGAAGTGTTGGTGCAGTTGTCCGGCTTCCCCCTCTGTTCTGTCTGAGGGAAGTGTTGGTGGGGAAGTTGCGACCTGCTGGCGGGGTGGCTTCCGGTGCCTCGGCGGCCCGCCTGGAGTCCTTTCGTTCAGCCGGCCAGCGCCTGCTCCAGGTCGGCAATGAGATCCTCCGCATTTTCGACGCCCACCGAGAGGCGGATCATGGATTCGGTGATGCCCATGGCCCGCTGCTGCTCCGGTGGGATGTCTGAGTGGGTCATGGTGGAGGGGTGCTGGGCCAGCGACTCGGTTCCCCCCAGGCTCACCGCCAGCTTGATGAGTTGAAGCGAGTTCAGCACGTTGAACGCTTCCGCCTCGCCCCCCTCCACGTCGAAGGAGACCATGCCCCCCGCATCCTCGCACTGGCGGTTGAAGGTCTCGTAGTCCGCATCCCCCTCCTCCAGATGTCCCGGATAGTAGACCCGGACCACCCGGGGATGCTCGGCCAGCCAGTCGGCGATGATCCGGGCATTGGCGGCCTGGGCCGTCATCCGCAACTTGAGGGTCTCCAGGCTTCGCATCAGGAGCCACCCGCTCCAGGGCCCTCCCATGCTCCCCAGAAAGGTCCGGGTCTCCTTGATCCGATTCACCAGCGCGGCGGAGCCCAGGCACGCCCCGGCGATCACGTCGGAATGCCCTCCCACGTACTTGGTCAGCGAGTAGAGAACCAGGTCCGCCCCCTGCTTCAGCGGGTGCTGGAAGACCGGGCCCAGGAAGGTGTTGTCCACTGCCACCAGGACCTTTCGCTCCTCGGTGCTGAGCTCGGCCGCCGCCTCGGCCACCTGGGCGATGTCCACCAGGTGGTTGGTGGGATTTGCCGGGGTTTCCAGGAGCACGAAGGCCAGATTTCCGTCCTGGCCGGCCTCCAGGACCGCCTCCCGGACCTCCTGGGGCCCCATGGCCGCCCGGAAGGACCGGGTCTCGATGCCGAACTGGGGAAGGATCTGGCTGAAGAGATACTGGGTGCCCCCGTAGACCGGCTCGCTGTAGAGGAGTCGGTCACCGGGACGAAGGAAGGTGAGGGCGGTGGTGGAGATGGCGCCCATGCCGCTCTCGAAGACCGCCGCGGACTCGGCCCGATCCCACAGGGTGAGCCGATCCTCCAGGATCTCCAGGTCGGGGTTGTTCAACCGGGAGTATATGAGCCCCAGCTTCTCCCCCGCCTCCCGCTCCCGGAGACCGTACGCCACTTCGAAGAAGGCCTTCCCCTGCTCGGCCGAGTTGAAGATGAAGGTGGAGGTCTGGAAGATGGGGCACTTGAGCGCGCCCTCGGAGAGGGTGGGATCGTAGCCGTAGCTCATCATGAGGCTCTCGGGCGACAGCTCCCGGTCGCCGATCCGGCGGGACTTGTCCTTTGAGGACACGGGGTGTTCTCCTTCTGGAGGAGGCGGAACGTTCCGGCCTCGTCGTGATACGAGCCGGTGCGGCGGTCCCGGGAAGTGTAGGCCACTCCTCCTCGGGGTTCCAGGGTCGGGACATCTTGTCCGGGGCGGCATCGTCCCGCTGGGGCGGACCCGGGTCGGCCTCCTCCCCGGAGCCCGGCGTGCCCGTTCACCTGCCGGGCCCGTTCTGCCCGCAGGTCCAGCCCAACTGCCTGGAGGCCCAGCCCGACTGTCCGCAGGCCCGGCCCAGCTGCTCAGAGGTCCAGCCCAGCTGAGACCCATACATGGAGACCCGTCATGAGTGAGTTCGAACCCGGCCCGCTTCCCCGACCTCCCCACTTGCCGGTGCCGCCCCCGGGACCGGCAAGCCGCCAGCTCATGGAGCGCCTCCGAAGGGTGGAGTCGCAAAACGTCACCTTCGTGGGAGAGGACTTTCCGGTGGCGTGGCGGCGAGCCCGGGGGACCGCGGTGGAGGACGCCGACGGGAACGTCTACCTGGACTTCACGGGAGCCTTCGGGGTGGCGGTGGCCGGACATGCGCATCCCCGGATCACCCGGGCCATCCAGGAGCAGGCCGCCCGCCTGGCTCACGGGATGGGCGACGTTCACCCGCCGGTGCGCAAGGTGGAACTCCTGGAGCGGCTGGCCGGCGTGATGCCCTGGGGGCAGGAGAGCCGGACGGTCCTGGCCAGCTCCGGGTCCGAGGCGGTGGAGATCGCCCTCAAGACCGCACTGCTGGCCACCGGCCGGCCCGGGATCGTGGCCTTCGAGGGCGGCTACCACGGCCTCACCATGGGGGCCCTGGCCTCCACCGCCCGGGACGACTTCCGGGCCCCCTTCCGTCCTCGCCTCTATTCCGGCGTACGCTGGCTCCCCTTTCCCGATACCGCCCCCGATGCCGAAGGGGGAGCGGGGTTCGGAGAGGCTCGTCCTCCGGATCCTCCCCGAGCCCAGCGGGCCGAGGCGTCGCTGGCGGCCCTGGCCCGGGCCCTGGAGGAGGGGGTTGGCGGGGATCCGGATGGTGGTCCTGGTGGAGGAAGGGGTGGAGACGGAGACGACGGTGGTGGAGGAGAGGGCGGAAGCGGCGGAGAGGGCGGACGCAGCGGAGCCGGGGTGCCCGTGGGTGCCGTCATCGTGGAGCCCATCCAGGGGCGAGCCGGCGTGCGTGTTCCGCCGCCGGGGTTCCTGGCCGAGGTGGGGCGGATCACCCGGGAGGCGGGGGCCCTCCTGATCTTCGACGAGGTCTTCACCGGCTTCGGCCGCACCGGCCGGCGCTTCGCACTGGACTATGAAGGGGTGACGCCCGACCTCATCTGTCTGGGGAAGGCCCTGGGCGGCGGATTGCCCCTGAGCGCGTGCGCCGGCTCCCGGGAGGTGATGGACGCCTGGCCTCGGTCGTCGGGTGAAGCGCTCCACACCTCCACCTTCCTGGGACATCCGCTGGCCTGCGCGTCGGCCCTGGCCTTCCTGGAGGTGCTGGAGGAGGAGGAGCTGGCGGAGCGGGCCGGCCGGGCGGGCGCCCGCCTCCTGGCCGGCCTGCGGGAGCGGCTGGGCGGGATGGGCCGGGTGAGGGAGATCCGGGGCCGGGGACTCTTCGTGGGGATCGAGATGGATCGCCCGGGGGCCGGTGCTGCCGTGGCGGCGGCGGCCCTCCGGCGGGGACTCCTGATCCTTCCTGCCGGCGACCGGGGCCAGGTGGTGGAGCTCTCGCCCCCACTGGTGGTGACCGACCGGGAGGTCGAGGCCGCCTGCCGTCTTCTGGAAGAGGCCATCGGCCAGGTCACGGGGGGCGGCTGAGGGTCGACCCGCCTGTCCCCACAGCAAACCCCTGCCCGCCCCGGGTCAGCTCAGGGGGGCGAGCAGGGGCGACACGGTCACGAGCGAACTCGGCGGCCGGGCCGGGGAAGCCGTCAGGCGATGATCTCCTCGCCTCCGTCCACATTGATCACGTTGCCGGTGACCCAGTAGGTGTCCTTTGAGCAGAGCGCCACCATGGCCCGGGCCACGTCTTCGGGGGTGGTGAGGCGGTTGGAGGGGTTGCGGGCCAGCCCCCCTTCGATCAGGGCCTCGTGCCCGGGAATCTTCCGGAGGGCCGGGGTGTCGGTCACCCCCCCCCGGAGGGCATTGACCGTGATCCTCCGGGAAGCGAGCTCGTAGGCCAGCTGTCTGCAGTGGACCTCAAGGACCGCCTTGGCCGCCGACACGGCTCCGTACGAGGGGATGACCCGGTTGGAGCCGGTGGAGGTCATGGCGAAGATCCGGCCATGCTCCCCCATGAGCTCCCGGCCCACCACCGCCTGAACCCAGTCCACCAGGGAGTGGCCCATGACCCGTACGGTCATGTCCATCTGCGCCGGGGTGATCCCGTCCTCTCCCACGTAGTCCCGGAGGGTCCCGAACGCCAGCGAATGCATGAGCACGCCGATGTCCTCCCCCTCCTCCATCATCTCTTCCATCTCGTCCAGAGCACCCTCCATCTTCTCGGGATCCGCCGCATTCATGTTGAAGAAGTGGGCACGGTTCCCCTGGGCTTCGAGCTCGGCCTGGAACTCCTCCACCTTCTTGACACCTGCACGACGGTCCAGGTGTATACCGAATATGTCGTAGCCTGCGCCGGCCAGCGCTCTGGCGCAGGCTTCACCAAATCCGCTGGAGGCACCGAGGATGAGGGCCCAACGGCCCGAGACCTGCTCCTTCGACATGGGGACACTCCTCTGTAGAAGTAGTGGGGCGGGGACCGCGGAAGATTGCCGCCGGTCACCCGCCCGATGTTTAGGATGCCGGGGACAAGTATAGAGCGCCCCGATCCCCTCCGAAACCCGGGACAGCAGACCAACATGATGATCCATCCGATCCTGCGGCCCTTCACCCTCGCCCTGGTCCTGCTCTTTGCGTGGGCGGGGCCGCAGGGCGTGGGCCCGGCGCCGGTGGACGCCCAGGACGTCTTCGCCGACCCGGACCCCGAGCGGGTGCCGGTGCTGCTGGTGCCGGGCTGGGGAGACCAGGCTTCGGATCTGGAGCCGGCCCGGCAGTGGTTGTTGCAGGAAGGGTGGACCGAGGCCAGGGTGCAGGCGCTGAGCTTCGACGATCCGTGGGGCAGCAACGAGTCCAACGCTCGGGAGGTCGCCCGGGCCGTGGAATCACTCCAGGGTCTCACTGGGGCGGGGCGGGTGGACGTGGTGGCCCACTCCATGGGGGGACTGGCGCTGCGGTACTACCTGAGTTTCGAGGAAGGCCACGAGCGGGTCCGCCGCGCGGTCTTTCTGGGCACGCCCCATCGGGGCACGGTGGCCGCCATGCTGGCCTGGGGCGAAGGTGGGCGGCAGATGGTCCCCGGCAGCAACTTCCTCAATCGGCTGAACGCCAACAACGGGGTCCCCGAGGAGGTGGAGGCGCTGGCCATTCGCACGCCGGTGGACCTGCGGGTGATCCCGGGGTCCTCGGCCATGCTCCTGGGAGCCCTCAACCTGGAGATCTGCTGCCCTACCCATCCCCAGCTTGTTGAGGACGAGGCCACGCTGGGCGCGGTGGTGAACTTCCTCCGCCTGGGCCCGGAAGGCGTGCCCGATGCCGAGGTGCCCGGGGAGCGTAGCGAGTGGAGGGGAAGCGGTCTGAGACCGCAACCCCTTGAGAGCTGGGGGCCCTGGCGGGAGGGCTGGGCCGATGAGATGGTTCGACGATGGTTTCTGCCGACCCAGCACCTGCGGCTGGGCCCGGAAGGTCGAGGGGCGGACCCAGATCCGGGCGGGGGTTGATCCCCATTCCGGGATTGGATATAATTCCGGCTCCCCTGAATTGGAGGGGACACCTTTTGCCCCCATCGTCTAGTGGCCTAGGACACCTGGTTCTCAGCCAGGAAACCGGGGTTCGATTCCCCGTGGGGGTACTTGGAGCGCTCAAAGGCGCTCCTCACAGGGCCGGGCCGGGTGCCCGGGTCCCATACGCAGTC
>PWLA01000001.1 GCA_003559555.1 Gemmatimonadota bacterium
CCGGCCGGCTGGTGCAGGGAGCCCAGCTGGAGGAGTTGGAGCGGATTCCCGGATGGGTCCGGGTTCGCCGGACGGGCTGGATCTGGGCACCGTCCACCTCGATGGTCGAGGAGGCCGTGGCCCCCTCGCCGGAGGCGGAGGTGGAAGCTCCGGAGCCGCCCGGGGCGGAGGAACCGGAGGGACCCCGACCCGCCGCCGACGCGCCTCAGGCCGATCCGTCTCTGGGTGGGCTCCGGGCGGGTCCCGGAGGGCTCGAGATCCTGGGGGCGCCGGAGGGGAGTCGGGTGGGGCAGGCCCGGCCGGGAGCCGAACTCCACGTGGTGAGCCGGGAGGGGGGCTGGGCCCGGGTTCAACTGGAGGGATGGGTGCGGCTTCCCGATCCCGCGCAAGAGGCCGCGGATGCCGATCCGGAGCTGGCCACCCGCGTGACAGTGGCGGAGATCCGGGCGGACCCGGACCGCTACCGGGGCCGTACGGTGGAGGTGGCGCTCCAGTTCATCTCCCTGGAGGCGGCCGAGTCCATCCGGAGTGACTTCTATGAGGGCGAGCCCTTCCTCCTGACCCGAGCCGTCGCCGGCGAGCGATCCTTCGCCTATGTGGCCGTCCCTCCTGAACGGGTGGGCGAGGTGGAGCGCCTCTCGCCCCTGGAGGACCTCATGGTCATTGGCAGGGTTCGAACCGGCGGGGCCGAGTTCACCGGCAACCCCGTACTCGAGCTGATCCGGTTCGAACGGGGCCGCTGACCCATGGCACCTGCGGCAGCGCGGGTGAGGTCTCTCCCGGAGGGTCCGGGCGCCCTGTACGTCTTCAACGACCTTCGACAAGCCCTGGATTGAATCCTTGCACGGGCGGCTTTCGTAGGACGTATGGAGAGCCGGCCCCTCACGGGGGAGCCGATCCTTGCGGAGAGCCAATTCGTCGAGGACACTCCGGGCGAGTGAGCGAACCCTGACACCCCAGACGGCGCGCCTTCATGTATTGCTGGTCCTGCGGACACCAACAGACCACTTCGGACTCCCGCTGCGAGCGGTGTGGGGCTCCTCCGGCTCAACTCCCGTCGGATGCCTTCGGACATCACGGCATTCGGGTGTGTCCCGGCTGTGGTTATCGGGGTGACGGGGTTCCGTACTTCCGGCGAGCGAGCCACCTGGCGCTTCTCACCGGGGCGGCGCTCCTCACCTATGGGATCGGGGGACTGGCCTACTGGCTGATCAAGCGCGAAGACCGGGTGTGCCCCTCGTGCGGCCTGTCGTGGAAGCGGAGCCGACCCGTGGGAAGCGCGCTGCCGCCCTCCGCGGACGAGAGGCCTGGCCAGGCCTCGACGGAGGCGTCGGGTGGTGGGTCGTCCCGCCAGGTGGCGAGGTCCGGGGCCGGTGGGGGAGAAGGGAAGTCCGAAGGGGAAGGGCGCTCGCGGAGGCGGCCCGTTCCGATGCATTCCAGGTCCGAGACGCCCCTCCCCCGAGCCGGGACCGTGCGCCGCTTCGCGGGCGTGTTTCTGGCCCTCCTCTCGGTCCTCCTCCTGGGGATCGGACTCGTGCAGGGGGAGGCCGGCGCGGCGGTGATGTCGCTTTTTCTGGGCCTCACGGGGGCCGCCAGCTTCGGATGGGGCTGGAGCGCCAGGCAGCAACGCCGGGAAGCCATCCTTCGTCGGATGCAGGGCCGGATCCTCCACCTGGCTCGGGTTCGGGGCGGGACCCTCACCGCCACCGACGTGGCCTCCGAACTGGATCTGTCGCTGGACGGAGCCGAGCGAGTCCTCCTCTCGCTTGATGACGGGCTCCGGGTCCGCTCCGACGTGACCCGCGACGGAATCCTGGTCTTCGAATTTCCCGAGATCCGCTGGGGCGCAAAGCTTTCAGCCGATCCCGACCGCCGGCGGGCGTTGGAGTGGACCCGGGAGCTCGAGGAGTCCAGGGAAGCCGCCGAGGACAAGGCAGGCGAAACCGCGGAGGCGGGATCGACCGAGGCCGAGGAAGCGGAGCCGGATTCCGCCAGGGGTTCCAGAGGCCGTATCGGGGAATGACGCTTCCCGCGTTCCACCTTGGAAAGGAATGGCCACAGGCGTATCTTTGGGAGACGCTCAATATGAAACGCCGTGGTTCGGGGGAGGAAGGCCGTGCGCCGGTTCCAGGAGTCAGATGGCCAGGAGTGGGACGCCGTAGTGGGAAGGTCGTCCTGGGGTGGGATCTACCTCCTCTTCATTCCCGTGGAGGGGGGACCGGTTCGACAGATGGAGCTGGAGACCGAACAGGTGCGGGAGGCGGAACGAAAACTTGCAGGAGCCGAGGACTCGGAGCTGGTCCGATTGCTGGAAAGTTCCCGGTTGCGGGATCCCTGACCATGATTACTCAAGGTGGAACAGACGAATGAGAGAGTTCCAGGACCAGGAGGGGAAAGACTGGGTGGCCACCATCGGAAAGCGGGAGGGCCTGGACTTCAAGGGCCGCTACTACTTCGTCCTTCGCCCCCGGGATGGGGACGAAGGTGAGGCGGTGGAGCTCACGGATGTGCGCTGGAACAGCGAGAAGACGGCTCGCCGCACGCTGGAGACCATGTCCGACGTTGAGTTGCGGCGGCGCCTGCGCTCCGCCCGGGGCCGCGCGACCTCCCCCACGTCCCCCATGGGGGCGCTCCCCACTCGCACCGAGGCCTCCACGGAGGATTGAGGCGCCGGGGACGACTACCGGTCCTGGTTGCTGTCCTGAGCCGTGGCGCTCCGCCCGGTCCCGTCCCCCGCTTCTCCGGCTCTCCGGACGGGGACGCCCAGGTCCGGGTCGAAGGGTCGGGTGAAGCCGGCCAGCTGAATCCCGATTCGATCTTCCACCTGCTTGGCAGCCCAGGGTGACGGGACGTCGTTGGCCATGATGCTGAAGTAGATGGGCTCGCCGTCCACCGTCCGGACCACGCCCGAAAGCGCCGATACACGGTGGATCGTTCCCGTCTTGGCCCTCAGATTCCCCGCTGCGGCCGAACGATACATGCGGCGTAGCTCCCGCTGGTTGCCCGCCTCGGGAAGGGAGGTCCAGAAGGCCTCCGCGTGCTCGTCCTGGTCCATGTGGGCCAGGAGCTTCACCAGGTCCGACGCACGAGCCCGATTGAGGCGGGAGAGGCCGGAGCCGTCCACCACGAGGAGCCCGTCCCCGTCGATCTGGACGACCTGGGTGAGGTACTGCGTCAGGACCCGGGTGCCTCCGTCGAACGAGCCGTCGCCCCAGACGGCCCGCCCCAGCGCGAGCAGGAGAGCCTCGGCATAAAGGTTGTGACTCCGCTTGTTCACCACGCCCAGGAGATCCCGAACGGGCGGCGAATGATGGACAGCGACCGTCCACGGACCGGCGTCGGCCGATCCTCCGGGGCGTGGCGCTTCCGCCGAGCGCCCGTTCTCCCCCACCCCCGGGTTCCCAGGCACCTGAAAGCCAGGGGCCACCACCCGGGTTCCGGTCACTCTGGACTGGGAGGCGTGGGGGACCGATCGGGACGATCCTTCCACCTGGATCCCTTCCTCCCGAAGCACCCGCTTCAGGATCGAAGCGGCGAAAGCCGGCGGATCGGAGACGGTGATCCGCCGCCATACATCGGCCTGTCCCAGGCGCATCTCACCCCGGAGCTCGATGGCGGCGTCCGGGTCGTCCCGAACCACCATCAGGGGGGTACGGGTGCCGCCGGCCACGGTCCGTCCCTGGTTGGCCAGGGGAAGGACGGCGCCGCGAGGCTGGGTCAGCACTCGGGGAGATTCGCCCGGAGCCGACGCCTGAATCTGGAGGGTCACCACGTTCTCGTTGAAGGAGAGGGCCGAGACCGGGGCGGCGAACCAGTCGTTCAGGTCCCGGGGGTTCCACGAGTCCCGGCGGGACGGACCATTGAAGAAGGTCCCGTCTCCCAGCACGTCGCCGGCAATGGTGTGCACGCCCTGGCGTCGAAGCTCCCGGGCGAACTCCCGGAAGGGGGCCACTTCCGAGTCCAGCAGTCGGTCGGAAAGGGCCGGGTCGCCGGTTCCGTAGAGGATCAGGTCACCCTGCAGCGTGCCGCCGCGCACCTGCCCGTCGGCCAGGAGGAAGGTGGCGAAGCGGAAGTCCGGGCCCAGATGGTAGAGGGCGCCTGCGCTGGTGAAGAGCTTCTGGTTGGAGGCCGGAGCCAGCGGCGTCTCCTGGTTCCGGGCGAAGAGGGTGTCTCCTTGCGCTCCGGATATCGCAAAAACTCCCCAGTTCCCGCTGCGACCCGCTCCCTGAGCCAGGTGGCGGGCGATCTCGGACTGGAGTGCCCCAAGGGCTTCGGCACCCCACTCGCCCGGGAGATCGGTGTCCAGATCGCCAGCCGGCCGGACTGCCTGGGACTCTGCCTGCCGATCCAGGTCGCTGCCCGGATCACTCCCGGGGTCACTGTGGAGCGCCTGGCTCGCCTGGTGGCCCACCTCACTGCCCGGCTCGGCGCCCCTTTCATTGCCCAGGGGCGAGGCCCCCACCGCCAGGGCCACGGATATCACCAACGGAAGGATGATACCGGCCAGAAGCGTCCGACCCGGGGGGAGGTGTGGGCTCATCAGATCAGGTCCGCTTCAGGCTGGGGGAAGGAGGGTGAACGGTGGCGTGGGCATGATCCGTGTCGCCTGCTCTCTCGAGTGTCAGGTTCGGGGTTGAAGGGGGGTAGCCGTACACTATACGCCAAAGGCGTCCGCCAGGTCCCTGGTCCTCCCGGCGCCTCGAGGTCCGTACCGACCGCCACGTCCCGCCCGGGTGGCTACGTTCAGCGTTCCAGTCCCGGAGGTCACGGATGGGTTCGAGGGCGGGGTGCAAATCCCGCCAGGGGGTCCTGGCCCGGGAGGGGCACGATCACACCGGGGTTCAGAATGCCCTGAGGATCCAGCTCATTCTTGATGTCCGCAAACGCCTTCGCAAGGGTGGGGCCCCAGATCCGCTCCAGGAAGGGCGCCCGGAGCCGGCCGTCTCCGTGCTCTCCGGCCAGGGTTCCCCCCAGCTCCGCCACCAGGTCTACGACCTGCTCCAGAACCTGTCGTACCCGGAGCTCCCAGTCAGCCGACTCCACGTCCACCAGCGGGTTCACGTGCAGGTTGCCGTCACCGGCGTGTCCGAAGACCACGGCGTCGAACCCGCCCGACTCCAGAATCCGGTCCAGCTCCTGCATGAACCGGCCCAGGTGTGGTACGGGCACCACCGAGTCCTCGATGAACTGGGTGGAAATGAGCCCCTGGCCGGCCTGGCGGGCAATTACCGGACTGGCAGCTTTCCTCAGCTTCCACAGGCGCTCCGCATCCCGGGCCGCCGTGGCCTGAAGTCCCTGGCCGGCCACCTGGCGACCCAGCTCCCGGCATCGAGCCAGGCCGTCGGCCACCTCATCCGGGGTTCCGGTCACCTCCAGGAGCACCAGGGCGAAGGCGTCGCCGGCCAGCGACGCCGTGAGAGGGTCGGTGTCCAGTCCTGCGATCTCCAGAAACCGCCGGCCCAGCAGCTCGCAGGCGTCAGCCCCCGTTTCCTTCGCTCCCACGGCCAGCGCAACCACGTCATCGGCGGAACGAGCCGGGAGGAGGGCGACCCCCCGACCCTCGGGAACGGGGATCGTGCGAAGCTCCACCTCGGTGAGGACGGCCAGCGTGCCTTCACTGCCCACCAGGAGC
>PWLA01000040.1 GCA_003559555.1 Gemmatimonadota bacterium
CGTCAGGCGGCGTCGGAGCGTCTCACCGATGCACTGGGGCATCGCTTTCGACACTCCTCCTACCCTGACACCGCAAGACCCCGTCCCGGTGGTCCCTGCCCTTCTTCAACGGCCTTCTGGGCCTCGTAGCGCTGCCGCAGGGTGATCACCGGATTGGCGTTCTCGTCGGGGGCGATGTTCTCATCGGTCACGTCGATGAAAAGCGACCAGTCGCCGTCGTTGTAGGACTCGCCGGGAGGATCGTCGGCCTCGGCCACCAGCAGGTAGGCCACGTGGGAGGTTCGGCCGTTGCACTGGGCGTCGGGGACGGGCTCGGTCTCGCAGGTGCATCGACGATCGCCTCCGGCGGCGTCCGCACCCTCCATGGCGGCCATGACCCGATCGGCCATGGTCCCGTCCGTCTCCAGGAAGGCCCGGACGCCCTCGCGTACCACGTCGTCGGAGGCCAGGATATTACCCTGGACGGTGAAGCGGATCCCGGTACCGGGGACCGCCCCCTCCGCCGCCCGGGCCGCGTCCAGGTTGTCGGCTCCGCTGAAGAGGGCCGAGCGGCCGTCGCGATCCAGGATGGCGAACTGCCGTCGCTCGATCTGGGGATCGGCCCTCAACATCTCCAGAATCTCCTCCGGGTGCGTTCCGGCCTGCAGCTCCCGGTGGATCAGGCGCTGGTTCTCACGGCTCCGGTCCACGCCAGCCTGGGCAACCGCCCCGCCCACGCCCGGCACCACGATGGCCTGGATGTCCATGAGCCCCTCCGAGGGAAACCCCCGGAGCGCCGCCTGCGAGACGCAGGTGGCCGAGGCGATGATCACCTGCCCCGAGTCCCGGTCCACCGCCACCACGGACCAGGTGGCCTCCAGAGGCGACCACGCAACGCCCATGAGGACCACGGCCAGAACCGGGAGCACTGCTCGAAAACCCTTCATGGTGATCTCCTATCGGCTGGAGTAGATCGTGTACCCGTCCCGCATGGCCCATACCACCCGGTCCAGGGCCGAACGATCCGATCCCGGGTCGCCCTCCACCAGGACCAGGTCCGCCACCATCCCGGGCTCCACCAGGCCGGTGTACCCGTGACCGAACCGGAGGGCGGGCTCCAGGGTGAGGGACGCCAGAAGCTGCTCGAACGAGACGCCGGCGTCCTCCAGGAGGACCAGCTCGGTCGAGGGACCGTACTCAGGGATGTACCCGGCGCCCGTCCCGAAGACCAGACGCCCGCCCGATGCCACGAAGGCGGCCACCGCGTCCACCGCCGTCGAGACCCGATCGGCCACCGCCTCCCCTCGCTCGCCTTCCTCCGGCACCGAAGCCAGCGTCAGGGAAGGAATGAGGGCGACGCCCCGCTGGGCGAGATCCCGGGCATCGTCCACTCCCATGCCTCCTTCCCCACCCGGCACCCACCCACCGGCCTGGACGGTGGCCGGAAGTCCCTGTCCGTAGAGAAGAATCCGGGGGCCGGACACCCGGAGCCCGTCGATCCGGTCCAGGAGAGGCGCCAGCTCCTCGGCCGAGGACCCGGTCTCCACCACGGTGGTGAAACCGAAGCGGGAGAAGCGCTCCTGGAGCGCCGCAGTGAGCTCCTCGTCCGATCCGCCTTCGGCGGCGTCCAGGAGCTCGTCGTCGACCCACACATCGGCATTCCAGAAGCCGGGGAGCACCGAGAGACCGGTGGCGTCGACCCGGCGGGCCGCCGGCGGAATCTGGACCTGACCTCGCGTTCCCACCGCCTCGATGATCCCCTCCAGGACCACCACCACCCCGTCATCCAGCGGCTCGGCGTCGGGAGAGGTGAAGACGAGCCCGCCCATGATGGCCACGACCCCGTCCCCCTCCCAGTCGTCGCCGGGGATGTCGTCGTCGCACCCGGCCAGAAGGAGGATGGCGACGACGAGGCCGACGATGACGGGCAGCTTCCAGATCATGTGCGCTTCTCCCCCTCTAGTGGATGAGCCCTCCCGACACCGAATCTGGCGGCGGGGGCTGCGTCCCGAAAGGTCGGTTCGGCGAGGAACCGGAGCCCGGATCGGGGTAGCACTTCGCCATGCGAACCGCCCCCACCGGCCCCATCCAGGAGGAGGAGGCCCTCGGCAAGGCCTACGACGCCCGTCTCATGCGGCGTCTGCTGGGCTATCTGTCCCCCTACAAGTGGAAGGTGGTGCTGGCCGTCGTCCTCCTGGTATCGGCGGCGGGACTCCAGATCATCGGTCCGTGGCTCGTTCAGATGGCGCTGGACGACGCCGTCCCCGCCGGCGACGGAGAGCTACTGGCCACCCTGGCCATCGCCTACCTGGTGGCCACCATCGCCACCTTCGGATTCCAGTACGCCCAGGCGATCGTCACCACCTGGCTGGGCCAGTCGGTGATGTACGACCTCCGCACCGAGATCTTCGAGCGACTGCAGGCACTGGACCTCCAGTTCTACGACCGGAACCCCGTGGGCCGGCTCATGACCCGGATCACCTCGGACGTGGAGACGTTGAACGAGCTCTTCAGCTCGGGGGTGGTGGCCATCTTCGGGGATCTCTTCACCCTCATCTTCATCATCTCGGCCATGCTGCTCATGGACTGGCAGCTCGCCCTGGTGACCTTCGCGGTGCTCCCCCTGGTGGCCTGGGCCGCCTTCGTCTTCCGGAGCCGGATCCGCCACGCGTACCGTGACATCCGGGTGCGGCTGGCTCGGATCAACGCCTTCCTCCACGAACGGATCACCGGAATGCGGGTGGTCCAGCTCTTCAACCGGGAGGAGGCCGACGCCCGGGAGCTGGACCGGATCAACCAGGACTACCTGGAGTCGCACCTTCGCTCCATCACTTACTATGCCCTCTTCTTTCCGGTGGTGGAGCTCTTCACCGCCATCGCCCTGGCACTGATCATCTGGTACGGGGGCTTCGCAATCCTGCAGGAGACCACCTCGGTGGGGGTGGTCACCGCATTCCTCCTCTACGCCCGGCGCTTCTTCCGCCCCATCCAGGATCTCTCCGAGAAGTACAACATCCTGCAGGGCGCCATGGCCTCCTCGGAGCGGATCTTCCGCCTGGTGGACCGGGAGCCGGCCATTCAGGATCCACCGAACCCCCGCTCCTTCCCCTCGGAGGTCCAGGGCGAGATCGAGTTCCGGGACGTCTGGTTCGCCTACGGCTCGCTGGAGAGCGGAGAACCGGACTGGGTCCTGAAGGGCGTCAGCTTCCGGGCCCGTCCTGGGGAGAAGCTCGCCCTGGTGGGGCACACCGGCGCCGGCAAGACCACCATCATCAACCTCCTGATGCGCTTCTACGATCCGCAGAAGGGGGAGATCCTCCTGGACGGGGTGCCCATCCGGGAGGTCTCCCAGCGGGATCTCCGGGAGCGGATCGGGCTGGTCCTCCAGGACGTATTTCTCTTCAGTGACGACGTGAGCTTCAACATCCGCATGGGCGAGACGCGGATTACCGACCAGGAAGTTCGGCAGGCCGCCCACGAGGTGGGCGCCGCTCACTTCATCGAGCGACTGGAGAAGGAATACGACCAGCCGCTGGGGGAGCGGGGCGCCTCCCTCTCGGTGGGCGAGCGACAGCTCATCTCCTTTGCCCGGGCCCTGGCCTTCGACCCCCGGATCCTGGTGCTGGACGAGGCCACCAGTTCGGTGGACTCGGAGATCGAGGCCCGGATCGACGAGGCCACCGCCCGGATCATGGAGGGCCGCACCTCCATCGTCATCGCCCACCGCCTCTCTACCGTCCAGGGCGCCGACCGGATCCTGGTCCTGCACCACGGAGAACTGAGGGAAGAAGGCACCCACCAGGAGCTCCTGGCGAAGGACGGGCTCTACGCTCGGCTCCACGAGCTACAATTCGCGCCCGCCGCCACGTCCTGATGCTCCAGGCCGTCCCCACAGGCAGTCGGCCATGAGCCAGATCGAACCCATCACCGACGAGGTGCACCAGAGAACCGAGGAGCTCTCGGAGCGGGTGTACGAGGTGGTGGCCGGCGAGGAAGACGAGCGGGCCTGCGAGGCGATTCCCGACGAGGCGTGCCAGGAGGTCCCGGGCAACTTCCTCCTGAACGCCCTGAACGGAGCCTCCACCAAGCTGGCCGAGCAGCTGGCCTCTCCCGGACTCGTCCTGCCCTGGATGCTGGGCGCGGTGGGAGCGCCCGCGGCGCTGGTGGGGGTCCTGGTCCCCGTCCGGCGGGCCGGCTCGCTCCTCCCCCAGCTCGCCGTCGCCGGCCGGATCCGGGCCTACCCCCGCCGGAAGTGGTTCTGGGTGGGCGCTGGGGCGGTGCAGGCCGTGGCCCTTGCGTCCATGATCCCGGCCATCGTGCTTCTGCCCCCCATGCCCGCCGGGCTGGCGGTGGTGGCGGCGCTGGCCATTTTCTCGGTGGCCAGCGGGGTCGGCTCGGTGGCCTTCAAGGACGTCCTGGCCAAGACGATCCCCAGGGGCCGCCGGGGCCGGCTCCTGGGGGTCCGGGCCACCGCCGGCGGGCTCCTGGCCCTGGGTGCGGCGGCGGGCCTCCGCTTCTGGCTCCAGGAGGACGAGTCGCTGGCCCCCTACGTCGCCCTCCTCCTGAGCGCAGCGCTGCTCTGGATGCTGGGCTCGGTCTTCTTCGCCGCCATTCGCGAGGTGGAGGGCGCCACCGAGGGCGGGAGGAGCGCACTGGAGGAAGCCCGGGCGGGGCTCCGCTTCCTCCGGAGCCAGCCGGCCTTCGCCCGCTTCGTCCTGGCCCGGGCCTTCCTGCTGGCCGCCCAGCTGGCCGCTCCCTTCTACGCGCTCCAGGCCCAGCGGGTCACCGGGGTGGAAGCCGGCAACCTGGCGATCCTGGTCATGGCATCCAGCTCGGCGGCGGTGCTCTCGTCACCCTTCTGGGGCAGGTTCTCCGATGCGTCGTCCAGGCGGGTGATGGTGGCCGGCGGGGTGTGGACTTTCGTGACCGTGGCCCTGGCCCTCTCCACCGAGGCGCTCCCGACCAACACGCTGGGGCTCGTCCTCTTCGGTCTGGTCTTCTTCTCTTCGGGCTTCGCGGTGGCAGGCGTACGCCTTGGGCGGAAAACCTACCTGGTGGACGGAGCGCCGGAGGTGGAGCGCCCCCTCATGGTGGCGGTGGCCAACACCGCCGTGGGAGGCATGTACGTGGTGGCCGCGGTCTTCGGTCTCATGGCCGACTGGATCGGGGTGCCCGCCGTGCTGGTGGTCCTGGGAGGGATGGCGGCAGCCGGAACCGTGGTGGCATGGCGGCTCCCGGAGGCGGAGGAGCTGGTGAGGACTGGGTAGTGCGCCTGGGAGTCTGATCGGAAAGTGGGGCGAGCCGCGCGACAGTGCTGCGCACTGTTACCGGCGCCACGGAGTTCCCCAGTAGGCGGACAGCCGCAGGCGAGAGTCACTTCCGCGGCCAGGCCTCAACCTGCGGCGGCGCATCGCCCGCTCGAGTCGGGTCGTCCCTCCGGCCGCTCCTGTCTTGTAGGCTTCGTCTTCACCGTGGGGAGCCTCCCACGTCACCCATAGAAGGCCGTTGAGGAAGGGCAGGGACCACCGGGACGGGGTCTTGCGGTGTCAGGGTAGGAGGAGTGTCGAAAGCGATGCCCCAGTGCATCGGTGAGACGCTCCGACGCCGCCTGACGCCGCAACCCCCCGTCCC
>PWLA01000274.1 GCA_003559555.1 Gemmatimonadota bacterium
ACGACCAGCGGGTGGCCGTCGGTCAGAACCGGAAGCTGGAGGTGGGCAACGACGACACGCAGGAGGTGGGGAACTCCCGCAGCCTGACGGTGAGCGCCGACGACGAGGTCACGGTGGGATCAAATCATTCCCTTTCGGCGGGCCAGGAGGTGTCGCTGGCCAGCGGAACGGAGACCTCCATCAAGGCGGGCACGAGCCTCGAGGCCATCGCCGGGACCACGGCGGAGCTCAGCGCGGGGGTGAGCATAGAGATCACGGCCGCTGCCACCATCAAGATCACCGCCGGGAGCGGCGAGATCGAGATCGGACCGGCCGGCGTGACGATAAAGGGCCCCACCATCTCCCTCTCGGGGATGGTGAAGCACAACTGACGGTCGTGCCCGTCAGTTCAGCTTGATCATCTCTCCTCGGACCACGACGTCGTCGTGGGCCTCGATGCGCACGCCTCCCTCCTCGGCCCGGAGCAGCAGGCTTCGGGCTGACAGTTCCAGGTCGTCGGGGAGTCTGATCCGGGTGGTGGCGGAGAGGAGTTGGACCTCGGGGCCCTCGGAACCGGCCCGGATCCGGACCACGGGGGTTCCGTCCGCGCTCCGGACCGTCAACGCCTCGTCCTCCTTCATCTCCAGGGTCGGACCTCCCTCTACGGGAACCTCGGCTCGCCGACGGTACCCGTCGACGACGCCCACGACCACCGGTTCCTCCCACCCGTCGGGTCGAAGAACGAGAAGGCGGTCGCCCTTCCGGACCGAGACGCCCCTCAGGACCGGCACCCAGGCCCCTGCCGTCTCCTCCTCGTCCGCTTCACCCTCGGGCCCCATCCGGCTCTCCCAGCGCACCCGGGCGCGGCCTTGGAGGACCGGATGGCGGTCGTCGACACAGCGCGCCACCCGCGACTCACCCGAGTTGAGAGAGGATGAGGGACCGAGACCCCGGGCACCTTCGCCGTGGTCCCCGAGAAGGGCTTCGAGAAGGGAGGCAGGTGGGGAGTCGTCTCTCCGTTCGGGCTTCGCACCCTCCTCCGATTCGAGGGTCGAGTGGTTCTCAGCCTGGCGCTTTGATGTCATGAGCCTTCCCCTCCGTGATGGTCCGGGGCCCGGGGGTTCGGGCCGGGCCTCTCCTCAGGATCCTCTCGTCCCGCTCGAGCGGCGTCTCCCTCTTCTGCGGCGAGCTCCGCTTCTCCCCGGGCCATCTGGTCCTTGAAGGTGGGAGGGGGCTCGTAGGCCACCGGATCCTCGCTCCCCACCTGGACGCTGATGGGGATTCGCCGGTGGATGCCGGGGATGAACTCCCGGGGGAGCGAGGCGCGCACCCCGAAGACCGTGGTGACCGTGAGCTCCGCGGGTCGGGCGACGACGTGGTGCAGGCGCAACTCGCCCTCCAGGGGATCGTCTCGGTGGAGCAGCCGGATCGACGGAACCACCGAGGGCAAGGCGAAGGCAAGCTCCCTGATCTCCGGGTGCATCCCTGTGATCTTCACGGGGGTGGAGGGGGGGAGGTCCGGAAAGATGAAGCCGTGGGAGGCCCCCTGAAAGAAGAGGGGAGCCATCCAGCTCCGTTCCTCCATGGCCGATCGGTACCCTGGCTGGAGGAATCCTCGGCGTATCTCCGGGAGTGATTCGTCCTCGGGAGCCGGGAACCAGGGCTGGGCGTCGGCGGAGAAGAAGACCTGCCTTGGAAAGACGCCTACGGACATGAAGTCGTAGCAGGCCGGGATGGGCTGCCGGTACCAGAGAGCCGGATCCCGAACGACGAGGCGCTCGGGGGTGAGGAGATCGTGGGGATCCTCCAGGTTGGGCATCTCCAGTCCCTCCACCGGATCCGGATGGGCCAGGTACCCGCGACCGAAGGGGTTGCGAGGATAGAGGCCGGGGTGGTCTCGCTGGAGCAGGAGGAATTGGGGGACGTCCTTGGGCTCGGGGGTGGGCACTCGTCGGTCGACGCCCCCGTAGGCGTTCTCCCAGGTGACGGGAATCTCCTCGAAGGGTTCGGGCGGTCCGATGGTGGGGTGGCCTGCGCTCCACCTGATCTCCCGGCGTCCGAACACGGCGATGCCCCGCCAGTAGTCCCCCACCTGAACCGTGACCTCCGAGCGCTCCGCGGGCTTTCCTCCCGGAGGGAACGCGCTCCCCTGGACGACGAAGTCGGTGTAGGCCTTGTAGGGGATGAAGTCCGTGTCGGGAGGAAAGGGCGGGTCGTCGCCCTCGCCGGGGAGGGGATGGCTCAGGGGCTCGGGTTCCCGGAGGTGCAGGCGGCGGCCACGGATCTCGAAGGTGAACTTCACCAGCGCATAGGCGGTGCGAGCTCCCCCGCTCGATCCGGTGGAGATGAGGGCGACCCGGGCATCGTACCAGTCCCGGGCGGCGCCTTCCGAGGCCGCATCCCCCGCGTTCCCGGTCACAGGAAGGCGATGGGTGTGATCATCGGATTCATCTCGGCCGCGGTCTGCGCCGCCTGCCAGGAGGCCTCCAGGGGCTTGGCGGCCTCCACGCTGAACACGTCCTCGCCCTCCTTGCCCGCCTTGTCCAGGTCGATCTCGGCCGTGATCCCCATGAGCTCTCCCTTCGCGGCGGGAGCCTTCATCTCGAACTCCCCCTGCTCATTTGTGGACAGGGGGCTGAGAAGGATCCCGGCCCCCACCTTCACCGCCCACTTCGCCCAGTCCTTCGCCTCCAAGGGAGTGCCCCAGCTCTTCCAAAGCTCCTTCATCATGTGTTCACTGAAGGAGCTCGTGAGCTCCGATTTGTCCTTCGAGAAGCTGGCGAAGGCCGCGTCGATGATCATGCCCACCGCCAGCACCGCGAGGGCCACCAGAAACTCGGCCAGGCTGACCCCCACCTTCTCCGTGTTGAACATGTTGAGGTTGATCACTGCCACCGGGGCATCGATGGGATCTCCGCAGGTCATCATCGGGATGGGAAGGAGAAGCATCTGGGCGCAGGCGACCTTCTGACCGTCGTGCTCCACCGAGTGGGAGCTGAGCACCATCTTCCGCGTTGAGGTCGGCCACATGATGGCGTAGTTCAGATTCGCGGGCTGGGGTGGGGTCAGGTCGGGGATGAGGGGACCGCACTCGTGCCCGTCCAGAGCGATGGGAAACCCCCGATACACCACCGACGAACTGAACTTGTTCTTGCCCATGGGGATGCCGGGTCCCCACGCCTGGGTGGCGATCATTTCGAAGGAGGGGACCATGGGGATCTTGACCGGGGGCGTCCCGGGAACGATCGCGTCGTGGCGGTAGTAGCCCGTGCTGAAGTCGATGATGACGTTCACCGAGACGTTCAGGGGGAAGATCATGTCTGGGAACTCTGGATGGGGGAATACCAGCCCGTAGCCAGGCGCAGGCGAAAGCATCGCTCCGACATGGGATCGAAGTTGTATCTGAAGATGCTCCGATACACGAGGTAGAAGCGGCGCTCGTCGGGGAGGAGCACCAGGGTGTCGGGACGGAGCTCCCGGGTGCCGGAGTGCTCTCCGACCTCGTAGTCGGCCAGAACCCGGAGGGAGGGGAGGGGGAAGGCCAGCTCGGAGACTCCGGCCACGAGCCCTCTCAGAAAGATGGAGGCTCCCGCTGGAGGGGTCGAGGGGAGAACCCAGTCGGGGTGGGCCCGATGCAGGATCTCCGGGGGCACCTTCTGGGGCCGTTCCAGGGAGGCGAACAGGGAGGCGTCCTCCTCCGAATCGGGCATGGGAATGGCCATGGCCCGGATTCCGGAGGAGATGGGAAGTGGAGCCCAGCCGGCCGGGTCGGGCTCATCTTCCCAGTGGGTGATCGGGCTGAGGGGGTCTTCCACGTTGGGCAGGGCTCGGACCCACTCGATCACCGGGAAGCCCTCCGGTGCGCCCACGTGCTCCACGAACCCCCGAGCGGCCGGGGTGGGATCGAATCCCTTCCCCAGCCCGTTCAAGGGATCGGCGAAGGTCAGGGGCGAATCATGATCGATGAGGACCTCGGCCTCTCCCCCCCAGCTTCGAGTCCAGTCCAGGGGAAGCCGGGTGAAAGGAGCCGGATCGGTGGGCACGCATGCGGAGGGATCCGGCCATCCATCGGAACCGAGCTGGATCCGCCACCAGCGGTCTCCGGTGACGAGGAGATGCTGGTAGGTGTCTCCCACCCCCAGGGTGACGTGCATCCGTTCCACCGGCCGACCCGAGGGGGAGTGGGCGTGACCCACAAGCATGACCTCGAAGGCCTCGTCGTTTTTTGGGATCGTGTCGCGCGGGAGGAAGAAGCCATCCTCCAGCTCCTCGTCCGCCTCGAAGATCGGCAGCGGATCCTCGCGCTCGAGTTCGACGCTCCCGTCCTCGGTGAAACGGAAGGTGGCCTTCGCCACCAGGAATCCCATGCGGGGGACGGCCTCGTGGACCTCCACGGCCAGGATCTCGGCTGCTACGGGCGTTCGATTCTCGAGTTCCAAGGGCCCTACTCCGGCTGGAGGTGCGAGAGGAGCTCCAGGAGGTCGGCCTCCTCCAGGACGATATCCGGAGGTCTGGAGCGATCCTCCAGGCCGGCCTCACGGGCGCGCTCCACGAGCTGGTTCCCGGATCCACCCAACCAGATCGAGCCGCCCTCTCCCTCGACCCGGAGCTGGATTCCGCTGGAGATCTCCGTGACCTCCCGCGTCTGGGAGACCCATTCCCGGGCCTCCATCCTCGCGGAGCCGATCTGGATCGTCTGAGCCGGTCCGATGGGACGGCTGATCCGGAGTTCAGCGTCGGAGACCTCCACCATGCCCTGTCGGCCGAAGATGAAGAAGGCGGCTCCTCCGATGAGGAGGGCGGCTCCGGGAAGCCCGCCACCCATCAGGACGGCCCGTTCGGAGAGGGAGAAGAGCCCTTTCACCACCGAGAGGAGGATCCCCAGAAGGAGCAGGCCCCCCATGAGGGCGTAGGGCATGAACCGGGTGATTCGTGTGTCCTGTTGGATCACCCACTGGGCGATCTCCGTTTCGTTCGTCACGGAAGGCCAGCCTGATGGTCGATGGGAACCCACGGATCCGCGAGCCGGTCCGCGACCTCCGCCGTAAAGGGCGGACGGGCGCTCCTCTGAGGCTCAGGTGACTAGCATGAGCGGGCGCTGGGCTGGAGGCAAGTGGGGGCGGTGCCACTGCGCGAGGCACCATCGGGACCGGTGGAGGTCCTGCCCGCTCTGCTCAGGGAGCTCACCCGTCGTGGCCGGAAAGGACTGCGCCCTGGTTGCGCGGGGCGCCCTCGCCTGCTTAATCTGCTCGAATCGAAGCGGTTGCCATTCCCAGGGACGGTGGAGGGAGCAGGGTCCGGGTCTCCCGAACCCTCTCCCTTTCCCGGCCTTGAGCCGCCGGACTCGCTCTGCCCATTTTCGGCCCGAGGGGTTTTCAGCCGTGAGCAAACTCGTGGGGGCCCTCCACCTGATCCTTGTCCTGCTTTTCATGGTCGGATGTGCTCCAGGCCCCCGTCCGCTGGCACCCCCCTCTCCCGCAGAGATTCCCACTCTCCAGAGCCAGCTCGCCGAGAGCCCGGGGGATGCCGGGCTCCTCCTGCGGCTGGGGGCGGCGTACCGGGAAGCCGACCGTCTGGACGAGGCCCGGGCATCGC
>PWLA01000143.1 GCA_003559555.1 Gemmatimonadota bacterium
ACGCCGGCCACGTGAACGACTCGGCGCCGGACGAGCTCCCTCCAGAAAATCTCCAGGCGGTCGAAGACGTCGGCGCGACCGCACACCGGCACGCCCCCGTTTCAGGCTACGGGGCACCCGCCAGCCGTTCTCGAGCCCGCTCCACGAACGGAAGGAAGGGGCCGTCGCCGTCGCTGAACCCCTCGATGATCTGCTCGTTCGCAGCCCGTGCCTCGGCCGGTTCGCCCCGAGCGTGGTGGATCCGGGCCATGCGCTCGAGCGCCACGGGAGTCCACATGGTACGGAAGGCGTGCCCTGCGAGCTGCGCGTCGGACAGGTGCCAGCGGTACTTCTCCAGCGCCTCGTCGATTCGGCCGGCCTCCTCGAGGGCGATGCCCCACTCGGCGTTGAAAGTGCACATGGAACCGCACGGCTGCAGCTCCCGGTACATCCGCTCGAACGCCGCCGTTGCGGAATCCCAATCGCCTCGGCCCCACGCCTCCATGGCCCGGTGGGACTCTCGCTGGAACCGGAAGACGCGTCCTCGCTCGTCGGGTGCGAAGGCGTTCTCCCAGGCCGAGAAGAGGCTGAGCCTCCGGTCGGTCTCCCCGGCCAGCGCGAAGTACCCGGCCACCTCCAGACGCCGTTCGCTGCGGAGACCGAGTGAGTCGAAGGGGGCTTCCCGATCCAGTGCGGCGAGGGTCTCAAGGGCGGCCGCAGGGCCCTGCAGCGCAAGGGCTGTCTGGACCTCCACCACGGCCGGCGCCCGCCAGTAGAGCTCTCGCGCTCCCGCATCGAGGGCGTCCCGCCGGGCTGCAGCCAGGTGACTCATGGCCTCCCGGTACCGGCCACGGGCCAGATCGAACCCGGCCAACTCGGTCAGGGCCAGAATGTGAATGCCGCTTCCCGGGGGAGCGTCCCGCCAGACCCCGTCGGTCACCTCGTGCGCTTCCTCCCAGCGGCCCCCGCCGGCCAGCAGCCAGCCCCTGATGCGGCGGGTGGCCAGGGCGTCCGGGTGGTGGACCTCCAGGGAGTCGTGCCACGCCCAGGCCTCGTCCGGCCTCCCCACGTTCCAGAGGATCTGGATGACGTTGCCCAGGGCACTTGCGGGTGGCGAGGGCCGGGAGGCCACACGCTTCAGCGGTTCCACGCTGTCGTTCCACCGGCCGAGAGCCAGGAATCGGACCGCCATGTTGTTCAGGGCGACGGGATCGTCCGGGTGACGTTCCAGCAGGCGCCGGTATGCGTCGATGGCGGCTTCCGGGTTGTCCTCCACAGTGCTGTAGTACCACGCTTCAGCCAGCCCGGCCTCCCGTTCGGTGAGCCGCCGGCGGAGTTCGTAGGCTCGTCGGCTGGCGTGGCGTAGCCGCTCGGGATCGCGCGCCTCGTTGCTCAGGATCACCGCCAGCTTCCTCCACGCCATGGCGAACTCCGGGTCCAGCTCCAACGCCTCCTCGAGGAGCGGAAGCGCATCCGCTCCCCGCCCCTCGTCGAAGGTCCGGACCGCCTCCGTATAGAGGCGAAGGGCGGCCAGCGAGGCGGTGGTGGCCTCGGCCAGGCCGATTCCCTGTCGGATGGACCGGAGCGACTCCCCGGATCTCTCCCGGATCTCCCGGGAGAGGCGGTCCACCCCACGCAGGAGGTCGTCCTCCGAGGACACCGGGACGCGGAAGGCTCGCAGCACTTCTCCCGACTCCGTCGCGACCACCGATGCCGTCAGGAGGTACCCGCTTCCCACTCTGGCCACGTCTCCCTGGATCACCGCCTTCAGCCCGTCCCTGAGGGCCAGTTCCCGGGCGATCTCGGCCGTGAAGGGGCCGTCCGAGGCCAAGCCCATGCGCGTCAGTCCCGCTGACACGTAGGCCGGTGGCGCCAGTTGGAAGATTCTCGATTCCTGGAGGTCCACCCGGAGTGCCTCCGTCACCACGTTGCCCATCCCGGTGCCCGTTGCGTCGTTGAAGTCGGCCAGCACCACCATCTCGCCCTCTTCGAAGACGCCCTGAGCCACCAGGTTCCCCACGGGCCCGATGCCCGTGGACCACATGAAGAAGTAGGCGGCCACCGAGACCCCCAGGAGCGCGAAGGCACCCACTCCCCCCAGGATCGCCTTCCTCCAGGTGAGCCAACGCTGGATTTCCGTGGGTTCGGGTGCCGGGGGCAGGTGTGCGTCGAGGGCGCGTCGGGTGCCGGATTGGACCGGTTCCACCCCATCCTCCTCGGGCCTTCCTTCCTGCACGTACGCGGTGGCCAGGACGATGGGAAGCCCGATGGCGAGGAGCACCAGCGCCATGCTGGGAGTCCATTCGGGCAGGCCCGCCCGCTCGGTGAGGAAGTCCACGAACTGGATCACGCCCCAGGAGGCGGCCAGGAAGATGGCCAGCACCTGCCAGAGGGAGCGGCGGTGGATTTCCCGAACCAGGCGCTTCAGGCCGTTCATCGGTCCTCCAGGGCGGCGACCCGCGTCCGGGCCGCCTCGACTCGTGGCTGAAGTTCGGGATCGGCGTTCGCCCACAGGTCCACGAACCGCCGGTAGGCGTCCACGGCGGCGTCTCGGTCCCCGAGTTCGTCGGAGAGCCTGCCCACGGCCTCCAGGGCGGTGGGCAGGGCGGAAAGGATCGCAGGAAAGCTTTCAGTGGGCGGCCGGTCGAGGAGCCTGATCCACGCGTCCCTGGCCTCCCGGGTCCGGCCCGCCCTCTCCAGCAGGTGCCCACGGAACCATTCCTCGCATCCCGGACAGCGCAGGTCCCGCTGGAAGGCGTCCAGGGCGGCGACGATCGCCCCGGGCTCGTCTCTCCCCGAGCGGGCCCAGGCTTCCAGGAAGGTTCGATTGGCCCGGACCGAGGGCGTGACGAACTCCTGGGGGAGTTCCCTCTGCCAGCGGTCGAGCTGGTCCAAGGCCCCCCGGGGATCGTCCACCGCCAGGTGCAGGGTTACCATGAAGTTGTGGTCCCTGGCCTCCACGGGGATCCGCTCCATCAGCCCGGTACGGTGGATCTCCGCGAGAGTCGCCGCCGCCCGAAGAGTGTCCGCCGCCGTCCAGACGTGGACCCAGGCCCCTGCCATCCGG
The DNA here is from genome assembly GCA_003559555.1 of Gemmatimonadota bacterium. Taxonomy (GTDB): domain Bacteria; phylum Gemmatimonadota; class Gemmatimonadetes; order Longimicrobiales; family Gaopeijiaceae; genus PWLA01. The sequence goes on from PWLA01000143.1 coordinate 3,047, forward strand.
TAGAAGTGCTCCAGATCGGGAGCCACCTGGGCCCCGGTGCGGACGGCCGCGTCGAGGTCCTCCCGGGCCTCGGTCATCCGGCCCTGCACCGCCAAAAGAAGGCTCCGGTGCATCAGGGCCTGGGCCCGCCTCGAGGGGGGGATCCCCGGTGCGCGGACAAGGGCGTCAAGTTCCCGGCCCGCGGCAGCCATATCCCCGGAAAAGGCTTCGACCCAGAAGGCCATATCCCGAACCCGGGGGTCCTCGGGATGGGCCTCGGCGTATGCCGCCAGGGCACCCCGGGCCCCTTCCAGATTTCCCTGCAGGAGTTGGTTGCGGACCAGGTTCTGGCGAGGCGCCGGAGAGGCCCAGGGGCCGGCGACATTCCGACGATACAGCTCCTCGGCCCGCTCCAGTTCACCCATCACCTGGTACTCGTTCGCCAGGTTGTTCAGGGCCGCCGGGTCGTCGGGATCGATCCGGAGCACCGACTCGTAGGCCCGGATCAGGGCGTCCTTGTCCCCGGTGACGGCGCCATGGTACGCTGCCTCGGCCAGGTACCGCTCCTTCTCGGGAAGCCGGGTCCTGTGGCGGTGGGCCTGCTCCACCGCCTCGATCTCCCGGACGCGGTCGATGCCCAGATTGCGGAGGACCACCGCGGTCTTCCGATACGCCATGGCAAAGGCCGGGTCCAGGGCCGTTGCCTCCCGAAGGAGGGCGAGACCTCCCAGTTCGTCGCCACGGGCCAGTACCTGCTCGGCCTGGGAGTACTTCCGCAGGGCCTCCAGGGACGAGGTGGTGACCTGCCAGAGGGGCGGACCACCGCGGATGGACCGAAGGGACTCTCCCACCCGCTCACGGACATCCTGGGAGAGCCGGTCGATGGCCGGGATCACCGCGTCGGGACCGGCGGCGGTGCGCCGGAAGGTGGCCAGGGTGGTTCCGTCGTCGGTGGCCCGGAGCGTGGCCGTCAGGATGAATCCACTGCCTGCGCCCACCACCTCGCCCTCCAGTACCGCCTTGATCCCGTCCCGGATGGCCATTTCCCGTGCGACTTCGGGGGTGAGGCCCGAGCCCGGATCCCGCTCCATGCGCCGGAGTGCCTCCTGGACCTGGGACGGCTCGACCAGCGTCACCACCCGGGACGAAGCCAGGTCCACGCGGAAGGCCTCCGTCACCGCCGTGCCGAGCTCTGGATCGGAGGTGGCGTTCTGGAAATCGGCCAGAAGGATGGGCTCTCGCTCCTCCAGGACCCCCTGGGCGACCAGCGACGCCACCGGACCCACGCCCGCCAGGCGCATGCCGAAGTAGGCGGTCACCGCAAAGCCCAGCAGGGCGAACGCCGCCACTCCTCCCAGCAGGGCTCGCTTCCACGTCAGGTGCCGCTGGAGGAAGGTGGGACCGGGGGACGGGCTGGGTGCCTTCTGGGTCGCTTCCGGCGACAGGGTTGCGGGCCCGTGCGCATTCTCGGCGCTCGACTCCGGCTTCCTCGGCGCCTCTCCGGACGGGGCCACCCCCTCCTGCACGATGGCGGTCCCCAGCACGATGGGAAGGCCGATGACCAGGAGGGCCAGGGCGCCGGGGGGGACCCAGTCCGGAAGGCCGGCGGTCCGGGTCAGGGCATCCACCACCTGTAGCGCCACCCAGGAGCCGGCCAGGTACACCGCCAGCACCTGCCAGAGAGACCGACTGTGGATCTCTCGGACCAGCCACCTCAGTCCGTCCATGGTGAGCATAACGGAATGTGTTCCGGCCGAGGGACCGTGCCGCAGGACGTCCCTTCAACCACCCCTAAGTTAGTCGGGGACGGCCCATTCGGAAAGCAGCGAATCACCAGGGGGGATCGGTTCGGCGCGAGGCCCCGAATGGCTCTCCGTCCTCAGGGGTGGCACCGACTTCGATCCGGCGGCCATCCCTCGTGCAGCGCTTCACGGCCTTTCGGGGGAGACGAGCCGGAGGCTAGGTTTCACCTCAGGCAAACGGCCACCCACTCTCACTCGGCCTCGCGGGCCAGAACCAGCCATGCCTCGTCGCCATCCGACGTTATCTCATCGAGGTCGGTCTCGAGGGCGTCGCCGGGTCGCCTGCGCCTTCCTGGCCGGACTCACCCTGCTAGCCCAGGCCGTGGCCGCCCAGGAGACCCCCGAGATCGCCCCGGCACTCGAGGGGATCGATGGCCATGTGTCGGCGACCCTGACCGATCCCCTCGGCCGCACGCTCTGGATGGCGGCCACCCTGGAGCGGATCCTCGCCGAGCGCGACTACCCGGCCGCGCTTTCCCTGGCCCTCATGAAAACGAGCCTCGGGAACGGCGACCTGGAGGACCCCGATGAGGATACCGCCCGCCGACTGGCCGCCCTCGAGACACTTTCCACAGCACTGACCGGCCCGCGGGGCGCGCCACTGACACGCTGCCGGGGGATGGCGGACCCCGTCGAGGGAACCCTCTGCTCGATGGAGATGCTCGCGCCCCTCCTTCCCCCGGATCTGGGCCGGGCCCTGACCGACGAGGGTGCACGGCTCCTGGCCATGTACCTCCAACCCGGAGAGATCCCTCCTCCCGGCGTCGCGAGCCTCCCGATGCTTGCCCCCGAAGGGGGATACGGACTTCGCTACGGCCCCCTGCAGGACTTCGCGGAGTCCGCGCTGGAGGGAGTGCTGGGACGGGGATCGGACACCCCGCTTCTCGCTGCACTGGTCGGGCTCGGGACCCGTCTGGACGAGGAAGGGGTTCTCACGTTCCTGGAAACGGTCTCGGGGGTGCCGATCACCGACGATCCGGGGGGGGCGCTCGCTTTTGCCCCGGGGCTGGGAGAGCTCCTCCGCATTCATCCCTCCTTCGCCCGGATCGAGGAGCACCTGGCCGGTGGGTTCGAGATTGCCCGACTCATAGATACCCCGATCCTGGAGACCGGTGCGCTCCTCAATGACTATCGGAGCTTCCTTCGGACGCTGGACCTGCCCTCCGGAAGATGGATCAAGGGGCTGGCGGAGGAGCCGGAGTCGCCGGGCGACCTCCTGCGGGTTGGGCTGGACCGGGAGGTGCTGGATCCTGCACGGGACTGGGCTTCCCAGCGCTCCTTTGCCTTCTTCGCCTCGCGTACGGCGCTGCTGGCGGGGATGGAAGGCGACGTGGCCGAGCGGATGCAGGCACTCGGGAGCGTGGCCGCCGATCTGAGACTCGAGACGAGGGCCTTCCGGTCGAATCTCTCGGGGCTCGGGCAGCAGGTGGCGCTGGCAGCTCTCTCGGGCAACGTCTTCCCGCTCACCGCGAGTGTGGCGGGCTTCCTCCAGCTCTCCCCGGGTGCGATGGGCCCGGGCGCTGCGGAAGAGATCCGAGAGCTCCGCACCCTGGTGGAATCCATGGGCGGGGAGATGACCCGGGGGTTCGACGGCATCGACGCCCGCTTCGACGAAGTCATGGGAAGCCTGGACGTGGGCTTCGCCCGCATGGAACAGGTGATGGCCTCCGGGCAACGGGAGATCCTCGCCGAGCTTGGCGACATCCGGCAGGATCTCCTGGAGCTGGGAGGAAGGATCGATCGGCTGGAAGCGAACCTGGCCACCTACCTGGAGGCCGGGTTCGACCGGGAGCACGCCCGCACGCTCATCCGCTGCCTGGAGCACCGGGAGCGGCACCTCCCGCCCTTCGACGAGATGGAGTTCGTCGTCTTCTCTGAGTGCCTCACGGAGTTCCGGGCCCGGGGTGCCAGAGACGCCGCCGATGCCCTCCTCACGGATCGTACGACCCCGGTGGATGACGTGTCGCTCATGGCAGCGTTGGATGACTCCGGACCGGAGAACCTAGCCCGCCGGCTTCCCCTCCTGGCCCGTGCGGCGGAGCAACGGTTCGGATACGGTGGGCTGGGAGGAGGGCGTGGCGGCGCAAACCCGGTGGAGTGGTCCGTGGCGGCGCAGGCCTACCTCACCATGCTCGAGGAGTGGCCCGACCACGCGGCACGCGTCGCTCCGGGCGATCTTCGGGCCATCCTCAATACCGGGCTCGACGTGCAGCGCATCCTGGACGGGATCCGGGTCGATCCCAGAACGGGTGCGGCCGGCGGGATCCTCCTTCCGGTCCTCGATGCGTACCAGGCGGCGGCTACCGAGCTCTTCGAGGAGGCCGAGGTGCTCGCCCGGCGTCACGAACAGGCCCATCTTCGCCGGGTCGACCCGGCGGAGGTCCTGACGGGACTGGAACCTGAGGAGGCGGGGCGCCCCGAGCTTCCCCTCCCGCTCCGGGTTGCAGGAACGGCTCCCCATGAGCTGCGGACGGCCGCGGTGCTGGCCCTCGAGGAGCCCACCTTCGTCTACCGCACCCTCCAGAGCGACTCGATCACCCGTGAGAACCGACGGCGGCGGTTCCTCTTTCTGGGCCGTCGGCACGACCGCGTCACACACACCCGCACCCGGATCGAGGTTGAGCTGCAGGTCCGGGAGGGGGAGGTGATGGCCCGGGCCTGGTCGGAAGGCCCAATGGTCCTGGCGCGGGTGGAAGAGATGGCGGGGGATACCACGAGCGACAGGGTGAACACGGTGCACCAGGTGGTGGCCGATCCGACCCAGCGGTTCCTCACGGAGACGTTCCCGATCCTGGCCACCGACCGCTGGGCATGGCGGGTGACGCCACCCGACCCGACGCTCCTGACGCGGCTCGAGGAGGATATCGAGGCTGAGCTCCGGCGCTTCGAGTCGCACTCCCTGAACCGGATCTTCGTTCGCGTCTGCCAGGGTACAGCCGGCATGGAGGACGCCGAGCTGTCCACCGAAGATCGGGGCTCGGCCCTCCGGATACAGGCGGCACTGGACCGGATGACCACCGCTCGGACCCTCCTTGGCGCGTACCTGCGCCTGGGCCTACCCGAGGTGCTCGAGGCCGAACCACGCATCGCCGCCGCATTGGAGGGAGAGGTCGGACTCCTGGACCGGCCGGCGCTCTGCGAGGTCCTGGATGCCGGGGAAAGCCCCCTGCGAGTCGTCTGGCTCGAGGAGGAGCCTCGGGCCCGCGCCCGGGAGCTTCGCCGTGTGCTCCTGGAGGCGCTCGAGGATCCGGAGGTCCGCAAGCGCTACCCCTCCACGGTGGATGCGACCATCCAGCAACTCCGGGCCACGCTCCGGGTGCAGGAGCTGCGCGCCCGAACTGCCGGCTGAAGGAGGGGCCGACGGTGCCGCGAACAAGGTCTGCCACGGGCCGGGAGTGGAGAGGCTTGAACCCGGTGACATCCGGTCCCTGTCTTGAGACGAAAGGTCACTTCCCTTCAGCCTGGCGGTCCCCGGGATTTGCGTCTCTCCGCTCGAACCCCCTGGATCCCGAGGTGGCCTGGCCCTTGCTCCGAAGAATTCAGATTGCCGCTCTCCCCTCGCCAGCGGGCTCGGAGCCGGGTCCGCAGGAGCCTGCGTGATGCAACGGAATGCCCTTCGGGTCGTCGCTCTCCTGGGCGCCGCGGTCATGGCCGTGGTGGCCTGGATCCTCGCTGCCGCCTTCACCTCGGGGTTCGCGATCCTGGCCGTGGTGGCTCTGGTTTCGTTTCTCCTTTTCGGGTTCGTGTTTCTGATGCTGGTGGATCCGGGACGAGACGGAGCGACCCGGAAGCGCCGGCTGGTGTGGCTCGCCGGTGGGGCCCTCGTCTACATGGGAACCGCACACCTGGCGGTGGGACGGGCGCCAACCCCGGCCCTGGAGGAGGTGAGGGCCGCCGAGTCCGTGGGAGTCTGGGAGGTGGCCGACGGTATCGAGTTGGCCTACATGCACACACCCGCGACCACGGCCGGCCCGGGGATCCCGGTAGTGATGATCCACGGGGGGCCCGGCATTCCCGCCCTGCCACCCATGCAGGAGACGGGGGTCCGACCCCTGGACTTCCTCGCCGATCAGGGCTATCCGGTCTACTACTACGACCAGCGAGGAAGCGGCTTCTCCAGCCGGCACGACCTCCGCCGTGATCGGCCCTACACGGTCGAGGATCACGTGGCGGACCTGGAAGCGATCCGGGGATACCTGGGTGCGGACCGGATCATTCCCGTGGGCCATGGGTGGGGCGCGACGCTGGCCGTCCAGTACCTGCTGGATCATCCGGAACGGGTGGAACGGCTGGTGGCCCTTTCCCCGGCACCCCTGTGGTATCCCGCGTTCGACGAGATGGTGGATCCGGCCGCGCGGGCTCGCCTCTCAGAGGTCCAGGCCTCGGCGCTGGCCCTCCTTGAGCGGCCACCACTCCGGCTGGTCATCGGCCGCCTCACGGCGGGGACGAGTCCGGCCGCAGCCCATTCCCTGGTGGAGGACTGGGAGGCGGACCAGTGGTGGACTCGTGCCACTGCCGAAGGCTGGAGGCTGGGGCAGCCGAACATGACGTGCAGCACGGATCCCGCCCGAGGCCTTCCCCCATCGACGGGTCTCGGGTTCTTTGCCCACAGCTACACGCTGGCCGATGCACTGCGCCTGCCCGACCCCAGGCCGGCGCTGGGTGAACTGGACACCCCCGTGCTCATCGTGAGAGGGCTCTGCGACTACATCCGGTGGGGGGTGGCCTACGAGTATCTCCAGGTCATGCCTGGAGCCCAGTACGTGTCGCTGCCCGCTGCAGGGCACCTGGTCTGGGTGGAGCAGCAGGAGCTCCTGGAACGGGTAGTCGTCCCATTCCTGGCAGGCGAGGTGGTTCCCTTGAGCTACTACCATCCACGTCAGGGGCGTTCCGGCACGGACGATCGCTGAGGGCACGAGGGCGTCGGGATCTGATCAGGATCGACGAGCCGAGAGCGATTTCTTCCTCTGAATGATGCGTTGTCCCACGTGGTTGGTCCTCGGCCCGGAGCGTTGGCGCCGAATGCCGTGCTTGCCCCTGGCCGATCAGACTGCTAGGAATCCGCCGCAGGGATGATGTCCGATCCCTTCCACGACAGAACCGACTTTCTGGACCATGACCCCCGATTCTCCGACCGTCGCCCACAAGTTCGGTGGCTCCGGCCTCCGTGACGTCGCCCGGATTCGCCAGGTGGCAGCGGCGCTGGGAGCGCCCCTGTGAGCGCGGGCGACCAGAGAGATCCGGGGCCGAGCCGGTCGGATCCGATTCACTGGGCCGAGGCCCGGGCCCCCGCCAGCGTGGGGAACATCTCGGTGGGCTTCGACCTCCTGGGCCACGCCCTGGAGGTGGCGGGGGACGAGGTGCGGGTGGAGCGGATCGACGCCCCCGGAGCGGGGCAATCCCCGGTGGTGGTGGAGGCTATCGAGGGACTGCCCCTGGAGCTTCCCCTCCGCGCCCGGGAGAATACTGCCGGCGCCGCCCTCCTGGCATTTCGGAAGGCGGTGGGCGCGGCGTACGGCTACCGGGTTCGGATCCGCAAGGGGATCCCCCTGGGCTCGGGAATGGGGGGGTCGGCGGCATCGGCGGTGGCGGCGGTAGTGGCTGCCAACGCCCTCCTGGAGGAGCCGTTGACGGCGGAGGCGCTCTACCCCTTCGCCCTGGCGGGAGAAGGCGTGGCCAGTGGCAGCCCCCACGGCGACAACGTGGCGCCCCAGCTTCTGGGCGGGGTGGTGCTTGCCCTCCCGGACCGGATCCAGCGCCTTCCCGTGCCCTGGCCTCTCCACGCCGCCCTGGTCCACCCCCACCAGGTGCTGGAGACGCGGCGGGCCCGAGCAGTCCTGGCCGAGCCCTTCCCCCTGGAGGCGGTGGTGGAGCAGAGCGGACTCCTGGCCCGCTTCATCACTGCCTGTCACACCGGGGATCAGGATCTTCTGGAGGGATCCCTCCGCGACGTCCTGGTGGAGCCGCGGCGGGCGCCCCTCATTCCGGGCTTTGCCCAGGCCCGCAGGGCGGCGCTGGAGGCGGGGGCGCTGGGAGCTGGGATCTCCGGGGGCGGGCCCAGCCTCTTCGCCTGGTGCTGGACAGCAGCGACGGCGGGGAGGGCGGCCGCGGCCATGAAGGAGGCCTTTGGTACGCTGGGCATCGAGGCCGACGCCTGGACGGCTCCGGTGGAGGGGCCGGCGGCGGAGGTGCTCCGATGCGGGTGATCTCCACCCGAGGAGGGCTGGATGGGCCCCGAGTGAGCCTCTCGGAGGCGCTGTCGGAAGGGCTGGCTCCCGACGGCGGCCTGTACGTTCCGGAGGAGCTTCCCCTGGCCGACTCCGCACGGGTGGAGCAGGCCGGTGACGCTGCCCGCAACCCGGACCCGGTGGCGTCCCTGGCAGAGGTAGCGGAGGTGGTGCTGGAGCCCTTCTTCCGGGGAGATCCTCTGGCCGACGCGCTCCCGGAGCTCTGTCGGGAGGCGTTCAGCTTCCCGGCGCCCATGCAGGAGCTGGCGGCGCCCATGCGGGAGCCGCGGGATGAGGGAGAGGAAGCCTCCGGCATGCTCGAGCTCTTCCACGGTCCCACCGCCGCCTTCAAGGACTACGCCGCCCGCTTTCTGGCGGCCGCGCTGGAGCGAATTCCGGCGAAGGGGGAGCGGCACGTCCTGGTGGCCACCTCCGGCGACACCGGGAGCGCGGTGGCGGCGGCCTTCCACGGGCGCCCCCGGGTGCGGGTCACCGTCCTCTACCCGGAGGAGGGGGTCTCCCCCCGGCAGGCCCACCTCCTGGGATGTTTCAGCGGAAACGTCCAGTCCTTCCGGGTCCAGGGAAGCTTCGACGAGTGCCAGCGGATGGTGAAGGTGGCGCTGGGGGACCCGGCGCTGCGGACCCGACACGGCCTCACCAGCGCCAACAGCATCTCCCTGGGGCGACTCCTGCCCCAGATGGCGTACTACGTCCACGCGGCGTTGCGGCGAGGAGACGTGCCCAGCTTCATCATTCCCAGCGGGAACTTCGGAAACGCCCTGGCCTGCCTGTGGGCCCGGGAGGTGGGCTATCCCATCGGGGATGTCTTCCTGGCCACCAACCGGAACCGAGCGCTGGTGGAGTGGCTCGAGACGGGGAAGGTGGAATCCCGGGAGAGCGTCCGGACCCCCGCCAACGCAATGGACGTGGGGGTCCCCAGCAACCTGGAGAGGCTCCGCTTCCGGCATCCCGAACCGGGCCCCCTCCGGGACGGGTCCGGCACCCGGTCCGGGGCGCGACTGGAGGCCGGATCCGTCACCGACCAGGAGATCCGGGCCGCTCTGGCGGGGGCCCCGAAGCGATGGGGAGTCACGGTCTGCCCCCACACCGCCTGCGCCCTCCATCACCTGGGGCGTCTGCGGGACGGGGGAGATCACCGGACATGGATCGTGGTGGCCACCGCACATCCGGCCAAGTTCCCCGAGGTGGTGGAGCCGGAGGTGGGCCACGCGGTGGAGCTTCCCCCGGCGCTGGCGGAACTCCTGGAGCGTCCCGCGCGGGCCCAGGAAATGGAGGTTGGAAAGGGGACGCTGGCGAGGGTGCTGGGATAAGGGCTCAGACCCCCTGGAGCCCTCGATCAAGGTCGTCGTGGAAGGTGGGGTCGCGCCCCGCTCCAAGACTGCCGCATCCCCATGGTCGGCCGCTCCGTCGAGTCGAGTCAGGTTTCTTCTGTAGCAGCGGGGTGGCGGGAGGTCGAGATGGCGGAAGAGGCGAACCCGTGGGTGCGCCGGCCCAGGCGGCGCTTCGCGGGAAGGCGTCTGCTCCCCCTTGCCGTTACCGTCCGCGGCCGGCATCCTATGCAAACAAAGCAACGGCCTGAGTAGTTGATCTCATCCAACCGAGGCAGAAGCCTCTCTTCTCTCCATCGCCCCCAGCCCATCATGTCCTCATCTCTGCTTTCCGTCCTGTTATTCGCGCTCATCTCCGTGCCCGGGGCGGATCCCCCCGTCCCCGGCTCGCTCGGGGGAGCTACGAGCGCGAACGGCATCGAAGCCCGGGACGAGCCGGTGCGCGTCTTCCTCGACTGCCAGACCGTCGGGTGCGACTTCGACTTCTTCCGCACGGAGGTGACCTGGGTGGACTGGGTGCGAGACCGCCAGGACGCGGACGTGCACGTGCTCGTGACCTCCCAGCCCACGGGCGGAGGCGGACGCCTCTATGATATGAGCTTTGAAGGCCGCCGGACCTACGGCGGAGAAGGCTTCACCCTGACCCACGCGAGCCGCTCCGACGATACGCCGGACGCCCGGCGGCGGGGGATCCTCCGGACCCTCTCCTTCGGGCTCGTTCGTTTCGCTTCTGAAACCTCGGTGGCGGAACGGCTCGAGGTGCGGCTGGCCGATCGGCCGGAGGAGGCGGAGCGAGAGGCGGCCGACGCACCCCCCTCGGGCACGCCGGAGGATGACCCCTGGAACCTGTGGGTCTTCTCAACCTCGGCTCGCGCCTTCCTGAACGGGGAGTCCAGCTCGAGCGTCCAGAACTACAACGGATCCATTTCGGCCACCCGGACGACCGTGGATTGGCGCATCCGCTTCAGCGCCAGCGGAAGTTACGGCGAGAGCCGGTTCGAGCTTCCCGGCCGCACGGTCCGGAGCATCACCCGCAGCTACAATGGCACGGGCCTTGTGGTGCGAAGCCTCGGGGACCGGACCTCGGGAGGCGTGAGGGCCTCGCTCCGAAGCTCCACCTTCCAGAACCAGGATCTGGCGCTGGAGATTGGCCCGGCGGTCGAGCTGAGTCTTTTCCCCTACGACGAGTCGACGCGCAGGGCCCTCACCCTCGAGTACTGGACCGGGTTGAACCACTTCGACTACACCGAGGAGACGATCTTCGAAAAGGAACAGGAGTCGCTCGTCCAGCACCGGGCGACCCTCTCCCTCAACCTGCGGCAACCCTGGGGAACCGTGAACACGAGCCTGAGCGGGTCGCAGTACCTCCACGACACCTCGCTCAACCAGCTCCGGCTCGGCACAGGGCTGAACCTTCGTCTCTTCCGCGGCTTCTCGCTGAACGTCAACGGTTCCTATTCGCGGGTCCGCGACCAGCTCAACCTCCCGAGGGGTGACGCCACGGACGACGAGATCCTCCTGCGACAGCGGCAGCTCGCAACCGACTACCGCTACTTCACGTCGTTCGGGATCACCTACACCTTCGGCTCGATCTATTCGAACATCGTGAACCCCCGGATGCAGGGCTCGTCCGGCGGAGGGATCGTCATGTTCTGAGAAGGCCGCCGGCGATTGGGGTCTGAGGTCGCATCGGGGGCCGCACGAGTGCCGGCCGGCCCCGCCGTATGCCAGCGGCCTCTCAGTACCCCGCCGCCGTCCCGTCGGCCGTGCGTGGATCGGGCACCCCGATAGGCGTTCCGGTCTCAAGGTCCATCACGATGGAATGGGCCGCTCCCTGCCGGGCCCGGGTCCCGACCTCGTGGCCCATGGCCTCCAGCGTCGAGATCAGCTCCGGTGAGGCCATGGCCTCCTCCACCGTGATCCGGTCCGGGAGCCACTGGTGGTGGAGGCGGGGAGCGGAGAGCATGTCCAGCGGGTCCATCTGAAAGGCCGCACGGTTCAGCACGAGCTGCAGGACGGTGTTGATGATGGTCCGGCCCCCGGGCGAGCCGATGACGGCCACAAGCTGGCCGTCGCGGGCCAGGATGGTCGGGCTCATGGACGAGAGCATCCGCTGCTCGGGTCGGGCCAGGTTGGGTTCGGTCCCGATGAGGCCGCTCTCGTCGGTGATCCCGGGCCCGGCGTTGAAGTCGCCCATCTCATTGTTCAGGAGGAAGCCTGCACCGGGCACGGTGATGTGGGAGCCGTAGCCGCCCTCCAGGGTGTAGGTGACCGAGACGGCCATGCCGTGTGTGTCCACCACGGAGTAGTGGGTGGTCTCTTCCGCCACCTCCGTCGGGTGGATGTCGGCTACCGACGACTCGCCGGCCCGCTCCGAGTCGATCCGGGCGCGGAGCTCCTCGGCGTACTCCCGGCTCGTGAGTCGGTCCAGGGGAACGTCGGCGAAATCCATGTCCGCCAGGTGCGCGGCCCGGTCCCGAAACGCCAAGCGCATGGCCTCGGCCAGATGGTGCACGTACGCCGGGGAGTTGTGGCCCATGGCCTCCAGGTCGAACCCTTCCAGGACGTTGAGCATCTGGACCACGGCCGTGCCTCCGCTGGACGGGGGCCCCATCCCGATGACGTCGTAGCCCAGGAAGGTGCCCTGGACGGGTTCCCGCTCCACGGCCTGGTAGATCTCCAGGTCCTCGTGGGTGATGAGCCCGCCTCCCCGCTCCATCTCGGCCACCAGGAGGTCCGCAGTCTCTCCCAGGTAGAAGCCGTCACGTCCCTCGTCCCGAATTCGCTCCAGCGTCCGGGCCAGGTCGGGCTGTTGCCAGCGCTCGCCGGCTTCGTAGGGCACCCCGTCCCTGGAGAAGGCCTGGACGCTGGCGTCGTAGCCCCTGTCCTCCATCCGCGAGACGGCACCGGCAATGGAGCCGGCCAGGCTGGGGGTGAGTTCGATGCCCTCCCGGGCCAGCGTTACGGCGGGCTCCACGAGGCGGGACCAGGCGGACTGGCCCAGTCGCTGGTGGGCCAGTTCGAAGCCGGCCACCGTCCCCGGCACGCCCACCGACACGTGGCTCCGGTGGCGGATTTCCCTGGAGAACTCCCCGTCCTCGTCGTAGAACATCTCGGGATGGCTCGCCAGCGGTGCCTTCTCCCGGAAGTCGAAGGTGGTGGTCTCGCCCTCCGGCGTCCGGACCACCATGAAGCCTCCTCCACCGATGTTTCCGGCGGAGGGGTTCGTCACCGCCAGCGCGAAGCCCACAGCGACGGCTGCATCTACCGCGTTCCCCCCCTCGGCCAGGACCTGGGCCCCGGCCCGGCTGGCCCATGGGTTCGTCGAGGCCACAACTCCGTTCTGGACGGCCAGGACCTCCCCGGCGGACGCCGACTGGAGTTCCGCCGGCTCCTGGCAGCCGACCGTCGCCAGCAGTGCGAGGAGAGTGAAGACGGCAGGGAGACCGGGACGACGCAGGCGCAGCGGTGGGGGCATGATCCGTTTCGGTTGGAGGAAGAGGTGGAAGCCTGTTAGAACCTATCCGGGGAGGGGGATTCATGCACCCCGGCTCCCGGTCCGCTTCCGGCGCCCCGTCCTCGGGCCGGAGACTTGCCGAGCGCTCCGGGAGAAGACAGTCTCCCGAAGTGGATTTCGGCCGAACAACCCAGGAGGAGAAATGACATCCGAAGGCCGACCCGACGCCTCGGCGGCGGCGTACGGGGGCAAGAACTGGTCACCCCGGACGGCTTCGCTCCGGGAGGAGGTCGGGGTCGTGTGGAGGGAGTGCGGGCTGGCGTCGGAGTGGGAGCCCCTGCGGGCTGTCCTCCTGCACCGCCCCGGCGCTGAGCTGGACGTCGTCACGGATCCGGATGCCAGCCTCATGCTGGCACCCCTGGACCCGGCTGCGGTCCGCGCTCAGCACGACGAACTAGCGGAGGCCTACCGGAGCGCAGGGGTGTCCGTGCACTACGTAGAGCCCGCCGAGACTCCCCCGCCCAACCAGATGTTCTGCGCCGACGTCCTCTTCATGACCCCGGAGGGCGCCGTGTTGGGGAGGCCGGCCTCGACGGTGAGGGCCGGAGAGGAGCGGTGGATCGCGGCCCGGCTGGCCCGGATGGGGATCCCCATCCTCCGCACGATTCGGGGGCACGGGGTGTTCGAAGGGGCCGACGCCCTCTGGCTCTCCCCCCACCGGGTCATGGTGGGCCGGGGCCTGCGGACCAACGCCGAGGGAGCCGTCCAGGTGGCGGCCACGCTGGAAGAACAGGGTGTGAGCACCGTGGAGGTGGAGGTCCCCCATGCCGCCATGCACCTCATGGGGCAGATCCGCATCGTGGACCGGGACCTGGCCTTCGTGCGCAGGGACCGGACCTCGCGGCGGGCCGTGGAGGCGCTGGAGGAGGAAGGGTATCGGGTGGCGTTCTTCGCCTCGGAGGAGGAGATCCGCGACGGCATGGCCAACAACTTCGTGGTCCTGGGGCCGCGACGCGTGCTGCTGCCGGCGGGCAATCCCGTCTCCATGGCCGCTCTCGAGGCCGAGGGGGTCGAGTGTGTGGAGGTGCCGGTGGGCGCGATTACCCGAGCGGCCGGTGCCATTGGTTGCCTGACGGGGGTTCTGGCGCGGGGACCGGTGACCGACCCATGACGCCTCTCAGGGGTTTGATCCCAACGCAGCCTTTCTGACCTCGAACCGGAGCGCAATCATGAGCCTTCTCCTGTCGTGGGCCATCCTCTCGCTGGCCGTGTGGTTCACCGCCGTGATCCTGCCGGGATTTCATGTGAAGAGCGCCGGGAGCGCCATCGTGGTGGCGGCACTCTTCGGCGTGCTGAACTTCTTTCTGGGCTGGATCTTCTTCATGCTGCTGGGCCTGGCGACGCTGGGGCTGGGGTTCCTGCTGGCCTTCATCACCCGGTGGATCGTGAACGCGATTCTGCTGGCTCTGGTGGATGGCTTGACGGATCACCTCACCATCGACGGCTTCCGCTGGGCTCTGGGTGGGGCGCTTCTGATGTCTGTGCTGGGCAGCGTGGGAGAGGCCCTGGTCCGAATGGCACTGGGAGGCTGATCGGAAAAGCCGAAGGCAACCCGTCCGCCTGCAGCCCGCGAACTGAAGTGGGCGAGGAACATGTCGCCCCCCGAGAGTCTCTGCTTGATCCCGCCGAACTGCACCCGGACGGGTCTGGGCCGCAGACCGGGGTGGCTTCATCCGCCTGAGCGTTCAACTTGACGGGTGCGCATCCGGCTCACTATAAGTGTCCGCCGGCATCTCGTGGGCGTGCCGAATGCTGCTATTTCCAACCTGAACAGGAGGGAGCCGCATGGACTTTCCAATGGAAACGGACACCGGGACCGGAGAGCGACTTCGCCTTCTGGGGATCGAGCGGGACCAGGAAGGGGAATACCTGGCGGTGGAGGGGATCGTGGAGCCGGGCGTGGGGCCCCCGATGCACGTGCACTACTTTCAGGAAGAACGGATCCGCGTCACCAGCGGCCGGTTCGCGTACCAGGTGCAGGGAGAAGAGGTGCGGTACGCCGTACCGGGCGAGGAGATCGTCTTTCCGGCCGGGCAGGTCCATCGGTTCTGGGGTGCCGGAGAGGGACCGTCCACCGGTACAGGCCTGGTGCGACCCGTGGGCAACTTCCCGTGGTTCATCACCCGGCTGCACGCTTCCATAAAGGAGAACGGAGGGAGGCCCGGGTTCTTCGAGGGGGCGTTCCTGGCCCACCGCTACCGCACCGAGTTCGAGATGATGGAGATCCCGGCGGCGGTGAAGCGCTTTGTCTTCCCGCTGGTGGTCGCCCTGGGCCGCATGCTGGGCAAGTACCGGATGTACCACGATGCGCCGAAGCCCCGCCCGACCTCTGAGGAGGTCAGACGGGGCTCGTAGGTGCGGGCGTGTCCGAGAGGACGTCAGCCCGAGCACGTCACCGGGATCACGCCAGATCGAAGCGATCCAGCTTCATCACCTTGTCCCAGGCCTTCACGAAGTCCCGTACGAACGTCTCCTCTGCGCCCTCGTAGGCGTAGCTCTCGGCGATGGCCCGGAGCTCGGCGTTGTGCCCGAAGATCAGGTCCACGCGGCTTGCCTTCCACCGCAGCTCACCTGTCTCCCGGTCACGTCCCTCGAACACCTCCTGGGAGTCCGAAGCTGCCTTCCACTCCGTGCCCATGTCCAACAGGTTCAGGAAGAAGTCGTTGGAGAGGGTCCCGGGCCGGTCCGTGAAGATGCCCAGGTCGGTGTCGCCGTAGTTGGCGTTCAAGGCGCGCATGCCGCCTACGAGTACGGTCATCTCAGGGGCCGTCAGCGTCAGGAGCGCCGCCTTGTCCACCAGCAGCTCTTCGGCGGAGCGGCGCCGCTCGTCGGCCAGGTAGTTCCGGAATCCGTCGGCAGGGGCGTTGAGCCACTCGAACGACTCCTCGTCGGTCTGTTCTGCCGAGGCGTCCATTCGGCCGGGCTCGAAGGTGAGGTCCACGTCGTAGCCGGCCTCCCGGGCGGCCTTCTCGATGGCCGCGTGGCCTGCCAGGACGATGAGGTCAGCCAGCGAGATCCGGACGTTGTCGGACCGGGCATCGTTGAAGTTCGCCTGGATCTCCTCCAGCGTCCCCAGCACCGATGCCAGCTTTTCGGGCTCGTTGACCTCCCAGCTCCTCTGGGGCTCGAGGCGGAGGCGAGCTCCGTTCGCTCCGCCCCGCTTGTCGCTGTCGCGGTAGGTCCAGGCCGACGCCCAGGCGGTCTTGACCAGCTCGGAGATCGACAGACCCGAATCCAGGATCGCCTTTTTCAGCTCGGCGACCTCCTGGTCTCCCACCAGATCGTGGTCCACCTCGGGGATGGGGTCCTGCCAGATCAGCTCCTCGTCGGGCACCTCCGGCCCCAGCAGCCGGTTCAGCGGTCCCATGTCCCGGTGGGTCAGCTTGTACCAGGCCCGGGCGAAGGCGTCATGGAACTCGTCCGGATTGGCGCGGAATCGCTCCGCCATCTTCCGGAACTCCGGATCCCGCTTCAGGGCCAGGTCCGTGGTGAGCATCATGGGGGTGACCCGGGCGTCCGGATCGTGGGCGTCCGGCGCGCTATCCCGGGCCTCCTCGTTCGTGGGAGTCCACTGAAACGCACCACCGGGGCTCTTCGTGAGCTCGTACTCGAAGTCCAGGAGGTTGTCGAGGAAGGTGGTGTCCCACTGGGTGGGGGTCTGGGTCCAGGGGCCTTCCAGCCCGCTGGTGATCATTGCTCCGGCCTTGCTTCCGCCCAGCTTGTTCTCCCAGCCGAACCCCTGCATTTCGATGGGTGCGGCGTCGGGCTCCGGGCCCAGGTGTTCTTCGTTGTCACCCACGCCGTGCACCTTTCCGAAGGTGTGGCCGCCGGCGATGAGGGCGAAGGTCTCCTCGTCGGTCATGGCCATGCGCCCGAACGTCTGGCGAATGCGGTGAGCGGCCCACTCCGGGTCCGGCTGGCCGTTGGGCCCTTCGGGGTTCACGTAGATCAGCCCCATCTCGGAGGCCCCGAGGGGCTTCTCCAGCTCGTCCTTCTCGTTGTAGCGCTCCTTGTTGGTCAGCCACTCCTTCTCGGCGCCCCAGTAGGCGTCCTCGGCCTCCCACCGGTCCTCGCG
>PWLA01000078.1 GCA_003559555.1 Gemmatimonadota bacterium
GAGCCGATCGACGTCGTGGTGAGCGACATCGTGATGCCGGCCATGGATGGGCTGGATCTCCTGGTGCGCCTGCGCCGGCATCGTTCGGATCTGCCGGTGGTGCTCATGTCGGGCTATCCGCAACAGGAGCTCGGCGTCGATGTCCGGCGGCGGGCGACCACCTTTCTCCAGAAGCCCTTCACCCAGAGGCAGTTGGGTAGCGCGGTGCGGGACGCCATGGGACGCCGCGGCGGGTCCGGGGGGACGGGTGCGCCTCCTGAGCCTTGACCGGGCGGGTTGCCCGGAGATAATTGGTTGGCCCGCGCCGGGATTCGCCCGGGTCCCGAAAGCGGGGCACCCAGCGGCTTGCACGCTTCCGGAACCGGGCCATCCCAGAGAATTGGCTTCCATGGGAGAAAAGGAATGGATATGAGCGGATTCGAGCCGACTCAGGAACGCCTGGAGGCGATCCTCCGGGGCCTTCCGGAGATGGTGATGGTTCTGGACATCGATGGGCACATCCGCTACCTGAACCGGGCCGAGCTTGGCTACGACCCCAACGACTTCGTAGGCCGGCAAGCACACGAACTGCTGCCTGGCAGTTCCCGGGACGTGTTCGATCAGGCGGTGGAGGCGCTGCTGGACACCGGCGACCCCCAGGAGTACGACGTGCAGGTGTCCCTGCCTGACGGGTTCGAGGGGTCGTACCGGACCCGGATGACCGCGCTGGGCGAGTCGGCGGAGGTGACGCACCTGCTTCTGGTGTCCATCAACGTCACCGAGATGAAGATGGCGGAAGCCGAGGCCGACCGGCTTCGGACGCTCCTTCCCATCTGCTCGTGGTGCGACCGGATCCAGGACGAGGCGGGTCAGTGGAGTACCATGGAGGACTACCTGGCCACGGAGACGGCGACGGCAGTGTCCCACGGGATCTGTCCCGACTGCCTGGAGAGCCAACTCGGTGAGTCGGAGGAGGGGGAGGGGCGGAACGGCAGCGCGGCCTGAGCGTGGGCGTCCGCCTCGCACAGGTCCGGATGCCAGCCCGTCAGGGAGCCGCTTTCTCCAGGGCGAGCCCCCACCGTGCCCATCGGCGCCAGACCCGACGCTGGGTGTACCCCAGGCCCGACACGGGGCAACCCCCGCACCCGACGAGGTAAACCCCGGGCCCGACGAGCGGTAGACCCCGGGCCCGACGAGCGGTACAGCCCGCTTGCTGGCGCGGGGGCCGGTTCAGCCGTATTCTGTATAGTGGCCGTCCGCCGATCTTCTTCAACGGCCTTTTAGTGGAGTTTCGGTCGGCCGTTCTGTCCGATCCGTAGTCCATGTCTGTCCGGTCCCTGCTTCGCTCGGTCCGGAAAGGAGGTGCCCCGTGCCCGCCCTCAAGCTCGCCATCGTCATGGGAGGAGGCGTGAGCCTCGGCTCCTTCAGTGGAGGCGCCCTGGACGGTGCGCTACGGAGCCTCAACCGTCAGGCCCGGGATGACGGGCTGGAATTGGAGATCGACATCCTCTCCGGGGCCAGCGCCGGAGGGATGAGTCTGGGGCTCCTCCTTCGCAACCTGGCGCTTCCGAGGCCCGAGCACGAGGGAGATTTCTGGACGGCCCGGGTGGAGCGGCCCATGCACGCCGCCTGGGTCCGGAAGGTGGGGCTGGAAGCCCTCACGAGCCCCGGCGAGCGGACGCCCGGGAGCCTCCTTTCGTCCGAGGCGCTGGAGACGCTGGCCGACGAGATGATGAGCTGGCCTGACGGCACCCCACCCCGGCGGATCCACCCCGAGGTGGGGGTGCGGCTGGGGCGCCGGGTGTACTTTCTGGCCACCCTCATGAATCTGAACGGGATCCCGGTGGTGTCCCGGCGCCTGGCCCGGACGCCGGCCCTGGTGGACGCCCAGGCGGCCACCCTCTTCCGGGACCACCGGATCCTCTCCCTCGACTTCGACGCCGAGGCCCACGGGGTGCTCGGTGCTCCGTGGCCCCGGGCCGTGCACCGGGACCGCGACGCTCTCTCCCGCCCCGGGACATGGCAGGAGATGGCGGAGCTGTGTCTGGCCTGCGGGAGCTTCCCCATCGCCTTCGAGCCCCGGGTCATTGCGCGCCGCGCCCACGAGTTCGGCTCCCTCTGGCCCTGGCGAGGACGGCCGGCAGGAGACGCGGCAGCCGGTGGCGGAGTGGGGAGTCGCGAATTGAGGGACCGCGAAGGGGGGGATCGCGAATTGAGGGATCGCGAATTGGAGGATCGCGAACCGGAGCGCCGAGGGGCGGAAGGCGGCCCCGCGGATAGCGGCGCGGCGGAGGGCGGCGTCCTCCATCCCTCCCTCTGGTTCGACGAGCTGGACGAGTTCCCCTTCACCTACGGCGACGGTGGCGCCTTCAACAACGAACCTCTCCGGGAGGCCATGGCGCTGATCCGGATCGTGGACGGGGCCGGCGGTGAGGACGGTGGGGCTGGCCGCTCGGGCGGATCCCGGTCCGGGCCCTCGCGGGAGGAGGGCGACCGCCGTGCGCTCCTCTTCATCGATCCCCACCTGAGCGGGACGGCCCACACCGAGTTCCTGGGCCTCCACCACCCGACGCGGATCCGAGGCAACCAGGAGGAGGAGGCGGCCTTCACCCACAAGCTCCTGGCCCAGGCCGGTCCCACGGTGTCGGCCATGGCCGGGCAGGCGGGTTTTCGCGACGTCCGCGAGGCCGACCGCGTGAACCAGCGTCTGGAGTGGCGCGGTCGGCTCCGAGGGCTGCTGGCCGAGTTGGTGGACGCCTTGCCCCCCGATCGTCGCCAGGCGCTCCTGGACCGTAGCGACTCTCTCCTCCAGGAGATCCTGGAGACGAAGCAGGAAGCCGCCATGAGGGCCGGCGCCTACGACCCCACCGCCGAGTTGGATCGCATCCGGCGGGAGGAGGCCGAGAACCCGTCGGAGGTAGACCCCCCGGGGGATGGGGAGGGCGATTCCGAACGTCGGCTTCGCCATACCCTCCATGCCGTGGTGGACCAGGTGGCGGCACTGCGGGACCGCAGGCAGGTGGATGTGGTGGCCGTGGGTCCCCTCTGGGAGGGGCGAGAGGGGGAGCCGCCCACCACCATCCCCCTGGCCGGCGCTTTCTTCCGCCGCTTCGGAGGGTTCCTGCGGGAGTCGTTCCGGGAGCACGACTATCGGTGGGGTCTCTGGAAGGGAGCACGAGCCCGCCTGCCGGGAACCCCCGCCGCCGGCTCGGCTGCGCCGGCCCTGGACGGCCCCGACGCGCCCGTCCCCGACACCTCCGCGCCCGATGGATCCGCTCCCGATGTGTCCATCCCCGATGCCGCCGTCCCCGGCGGATCCGTCCCCGATCCCCCCAGCTGGCCCGAGGACCGGGAGTGGGAGGAGGCTGGCCGCACCCTCGGGGCGGCGGTTCGGGAGCGGTACATGGAGGTGGTCAGGGAGCTGGATTCCGAACTGGACGTTCGGAAACGGGACTTCCTTCTCCTGGGCGGAGCTGGTGGCCTGATGGGCTTCCGGCGCACCATGCGCCTCCTCTTCGACCACAAGTTGGCCCCGGCGCTGGAGCGGAGTGTGCGTGCGGCCCGGGTGCCGGGACGAGATGGAGTCGTTCGGCTGCGGGTCCGGGTAGAGGACGGTCTCGGTGCCGACGGCCCCGCCTACCGATTCGAGGGTCCCCCTGGGCCTCCCCGGCCCCGAGGATCCCGGGACTGGTCCCGGCGGGAGGACGGGGCGGCGATCTTCCGCACCTGGGTCGTCTACCGCCTGGACGTCACCCCCGGCGCCGAGGCCCGGGGCCGGCGCACCCTCAGCCTGGAGGGGGGGCCGCACCTGCAACTGCATGAGGGAGCGGGACACGGGCAGGCATCCGGCTGGGCCCTCCGGATCATGCTCGCCGACGGCGGCCCGCTGGGACCGATTCTCCCCCTGGCCATCCCCCTGGGGGAGGGAAGCGCGTTCCACCGCTGGATCCGCCACCGGATTCACCTCCTGGAGACGCCCCAGGAACCTCTCCTGCAAGTGACGGTGGACGCCACCGACCCCACGGAGATCGGCCTGTGGTGGGAGGCGGTGCCCATCGCGCCTTCCGTCGGGGAGTGACGGGCGTGTTCCGACCCCGCCGGACGGACGCTTTCCGACGGCCACGGACGGCCGCATTCTGACCAGATCGAGCGGGCGCCTTCCGCCCCCGGTGGACGGACGCTTTCCGACCGCGAGGAACGGGCGCCTCCCCCCTGCGGGACCGAAAGCTCACGGGGCCTGCTTCGGCTACTCCGCCGGCGCCCTCTGCTCCCCGGAGCTCGGCTGCGTCCCGGACTTCGGCGGCTCCCCTCCCACTTCCCTCCGAACCACTGGGGCCACCTCGGTGCCGAAGAGCTCGATGGCCTGCAGGACCTTCTCATGGGGAATGGGCCCCACGGTGAGTTGCAGCAGGAACCGCTGGTGCCGGAAAAGCTCGTACTGGTACATGATCTTGTCGATGACCTCCTGGGGGCTTCCCAGCACGAGGGCACCGGTGAGGCTACGCTCGGCTTTGAAGTGCTGGCGGGTCCAGGGGGGCCAGCCCCGCTCGCGGCCGATCCGGGACATGGTCTCGGAGAACGGGGGGAAGGCAATCTCCGACGCCTCGTCCCCGGTCTCCGCCAGGAACCCGTGTGAATTGATGCTTACCGGCAGGGTGGCCGGATCGTGTCCCGCCTGCTCGGCTGCCCGACGGTAGAGCTCCACCACGGGCTGGAACCGCTCCGGATGCCCCCCGATGATGGCCAGCGCCATGGGGAGCCCCAGGGTGGCAACCCGCACAACCGAACGGGGCGATCCGCCGACGGCCACCCATACGGGAAGGGGATCCTGGCTCGGCTGCGGGTAGACGCCCCGATCCTGAATGGAGGGTCGATGGGTGCCCTCCCAGGTGACCCGCTCCGAGTCCCGGAGATGGAGGAGCAGCTCCAGCTTCTCGGCGAAGAGCTCGTCGTAGTCCGAGAGGTCGTAGCCGAACAGCGGGAACGACTCGGTGAAGGACCCGCGCCCCGCCATGATCTCGGCCCGACCTTCCGAGATGAGGTCCACAGTGGCGAAGTCCTGGAAGATCCGGACCGGATCGTCGGAGCTGATCACCGACACCGCGCTGGTGAGGCGGATCCGGGAGGTTCGGGCCGCCGCCCCGGCCAGCACCACGGCCGGGGCCGAGACCGCGTAGTCGGATCGGTGGTGCTCGCCCACGCCGAAGATGTCCAGCCCCACCTGATCGGCCACCTCGATCTCTTCGATGAGGTTGCGGATGCGAGCTCCGGCGTCGAGCTGACGTCCGGTCTCCGGATCCACCCGGGTTTCCGCGAAGGAGTAGAGGCCCAGTTCCATGCCAAGTCCCATGCCCAGTTCAAGTCCAATGCCCAGCGCTACGCCCACGCCCGGGTCCATGCCCGGGTCCACGCGCGGGTCCACGCCCAGGTCCACGCGAGGGCGCTACCCGGGAGGGGCGCCCATGCTCCCCAATGTGCTGGGCGCAGGCGATGAAGGTAGATTGGACCTCGGGACGCCTCCCCGGTACTCTGTGCC
>PWLA01000267.1 GCA_003559555.1 Gemmatimonadota bacterium
CTTCCCCTCGCCGTAGCAGCAGTGGCCCTCGCCCTTCCCACCCTAGCCTCCGCCCAGGACTACTACACCGACGTCCGTCCCGTCCTCGTCGAGACGTGCATGGGATGCCACACCGACTGTATTGGTTCAGCCGAAACCGGACTTTCGCGAGGAGTTGGAGTGCGAGACTTTGACCTCATCGGAACCCACCCACAGGGAGCTGCCCGAGGAGGAGAGGAGATGGGAAAGAAGCAGAAGAAGCAGGTGAGGTACACGGTGGAGGAGAAGCTGCGGATCCTGGAGGAGGCGAGACAGCCGAACACGACGGTGAGGTTCCCCCGATTCGGTGGCCACCCCGGCGCGCCGGAGTACTCCCGGTCCTAAGATCCCCAGTAGGCTCTCGCGGGCCCAACGGCTACCTGCGAGCGAGCGGCAGGTCATCATCTTCGGCATCAGGGTCACACCGAAGGTTACACACCGTGCTCGTGTCCAGTGTAAACCCGCTAGTGCAAGGGAGCTATGGGATTTCAGGGCCCCGGCCGGAATCCTGTTCGACCCCCGCCGCCACGTGGGTTTTCTGACGCGATCACACGAAAGCGGCCGAGTGGTCCGGTCACACTCCGGTCACACTCTGGGTTCAGACGTTGTCACCCGGAATCGTGAACTGTGGGTCCCCCTTCTTCCCCTTGGGACACCGGACTGTCCCGCCCTGTGCCTGGGGTCTCCAGCAGACCCGGGGCGGTTCACGAAACACAAGGGATCAGTCCATGTCCGAGCAGAACAAGGAGGTGGTGCGGGCGGTCTCGAGCGCGTTCATGACGGGAGATCTGGATGCCCTGTCGGACCACTACGACGAGAACGTCCTGTACCACGGAAGCGGGGGCGAGGAGCGCCGGGGCCGGGCAGCCGCCCGGGAGCTGGCCGCCATGTACCGGAACGCCTTCCCCGACGTCCAGCTCGAGGTTGACCAGCTCGTGGCCGAGGGCGATCTGGTCTTCTCCCTCGTCCGCGTATCGGGTACCCACCAGGGAGACCTGCCGGGTCTCCCGGCCAATGGCCGGCGCATGGACCTGAACTGGCTGGCGAACCTGGTTCGAATCTCGAACGGGAAGATCGTCGAGGAGTGGGAGGTCTTCGATCAGGCGGATTTCATGAAGCAGCTCGGGGATGACGGGCCCGGAGTCTGACTTGTCACTACCTGTCCCTACAAGTGGCGGGAGTCGTTCCATGGCCTCTTGAGTACTCGGAAGGAAGCCTGATTGTCGGTTGAACGCTCCAGGGTTCTGGTGTTCAAGCTGGCCGAACCGCTAAAATGATTGCAGCCGTTCCCTTTCCCAGGGAGGAGCAATGAGGCGGCCTGGCGGCCTTGTCGAGGAGTTGAAGCGTCGGAAGGTGGTGCGCGTGGCCGTGGTCTACGCCGCCACCGGGTTCGTGGTGCTCCAGGCCGCCGACATCATGCTGCCTCGACTCGGCGTGCCCGACTGGGCCATGAGCCTCGTGGTCGTGCTCACCGTACTGGGGTTTCCCATTGCGTTGGTGCTGGCATGGGCGCTCGAGGTCACGCCCGATGGGATCCGTCGCACCGAGGCGGCGGTGTCCGCCGAGTCGGAAGCGGAGTCGTCCGCGCCCCCGCTCGTCGGCAAGCGAACGCTCCTGGCCTCGTCGCTCCTGGTGGCCGTGGGGATCGGACTGGGCGCGGGCTGGTTTCTGAGGCCCGGGAGCGTGGCCGAGGGCCCGGGTCCGGCAACGACCGCCGAACTGATCCCGGGCACGCCGCAGGAGCAGCAGCAGTCCATTGCCGTGCTCCCCTTCCAGAACCTCTCTGCCGACCCGGAGCAGGAGTTCTTCGCAGACGGCATCACCGAGGACATTCTGACCCGCTTGGCCGGGGTGCGCGGCCTACGCGTGATCAGCCGCACGTCGGTGATGCGGTACAAGGGGTCCGAGCTCAGCCTTCCCGAGATCGCGGCCGCGCTGGACGTGAGCCATGTGCTGGAAGGCAGCGTTCGCCTGGCGGCCGGCCGCGTGCGCATCACGGGCCAGCTCATTCGGGCGGCGGACGACGCCCACCTCTGGGCCGAGAGCTTCGACCGGGACCTGGCCGACATCTTTGCCGTGCAGACCGAGATCGCCGGACGGATCGTCGAGGAGCTCGAGGTCCAGCTCAGCGAGCGAGATCGGAGGGTGCTGGAGCACCGCGGCACCGAGAACGCCGTGGCCTACGAGCACTACCTGAAGGGAAGGGCCGCGCTGAACGAGTCCCCCAGCACGGAGGAGGAGGTGGTGGGCCTCTATGACGAAGCGGAACGCCAGTTCCGGACGGCGCTCTCGGAGGACTCCACCTTTGCCGGGGCCTGGGCCGGGCTGGCCCGGGTCTCGACTGCGTCCCTGACCCTGCTGGATCCCGAAGAAGCCGAGGCCGTCCTCGAGACGGCTGCGGACGCTGCCCGGCGGGCCATCCGCTGGGCGCCGGATCTGGCGATCGGCCACGTCCAGCTCGGGCGTACCTACCAGGCGCGGGGGCTGGCCGAGGCCGCGCTCGAACAGTTCCGGCTTGCCGCAGAGCTGGAACCCGATTCACCCGAGACCCTCGGAGCGCTGGCCCAGATCGCCAACCGACAGGGACGGCTGGTGGAGTCGGTGCGCCTTCTGGAACGCGCCGTCGTGCTGGAGCCGGGCGATGCTCCCCTGCACGACATTCTGGCAGGGACCTACGCGCGGCTCGGCGAGCTCGACCGGGCACGCGCGGCGTACCGGGAGGGCTGGGAGCGAATCACGCCGCACGAGGGCCGGTTGAGTTGCATGCTGGCGTCCGTCGCTCTCCAGGCTAGCGACCTGGAGGCCACTCGGGAGCACCGGGATCGCCTCCTCCAGCTCGAGCCCGATTCGCCCTTCGCCGCCAGCTGCGCCCTCTTTATCGCGCTCACGCTTCGTGAGCCCGCCGAGGCGCGGCGATTGGTGGCCCTGCAGCAACACTACCTCGAGTCCCGGACTCCGGCTCTGGTGGCCCGGGCCGTGCGGGTCGACGACGCGGCGCGGACCGAGGCGCTGCTGGAGGCCGCCGAGCGGGACTTCCAGGAGGCGCTGCCGCGCCACTGGGGATCGGACCTGGAGTACGACCTGGGAGTGATCCGGGCCCTTCGCGGTGAGCCAGGAGCGGCTCTGGCCCATCTCGAACGAGCGGTGGACCTGGGCTGGCGCTACCACCGGGGGCTGGCGATGGACACCGCCTGGGACGACGTGCGCGATGACCCCCGCTTTCAGGGACTGGAAGCGCGCATCGAAGCCGATCTCACGCGCATGCGGGCCGAGCTGGCGGCATCGAGGGCCCCGCGGTGAGCCTCTTCACGTTCGAGTGCGGACTGGCGGGGGCGCCATGACCTTCTTCACGGAGCTCAAGCGCCGGAAAGTGGTGCGCGTGGCCGTGGTCTACGCCGCCACCGCGTTCGTGGTGCTCCAGGCCGCCGACATCATGCTGCCCCGCCTGGCGGTCCCGGAGTGGGCCATGAGCCTGATCGTGCTCCTGGTGGTGCTGGGCTTTCCGGTGGCCCTGGTTCTGGCCTGGGCGCTGGAAGTCACACCGGACGGGATCAAGCGTACCGAGGCCGTCACACGGGAAGCGCAGGCTGCCGCCCCGTCGCTCCTAGGCACGCGCACCGTGGCCGTGGCCGCAGGGTTGCTCCTGCTCGGCGTAGGACTGGGCGCCGGCTGGATCCTGAAACCGGTGCCGGCGCCGCCGGTTCCTGTTGCGGGGGAAGGGGGGTGGGCCGAGGCCGCCTCCATCGCTGTGCTTCCCTTTGCCAACGTGAGCGCCGACCCCGAGAACGCCTACTTCGCCGACGGCCTGACCGAAGAGGTGCTGAACTCCCTGGCCCGGGTGACGTCCCTGCGGGTCGCCGGCCGAACCTCGTCGTTCTACTTCAAGGATCGGAGTGAAGAGCTGCAGACCATCGGCACCCGGCTCGGCGTGGGCCACGTTCTCGAGGGCAGCGTACGCCGATCCGGAGACCGCCTGCGCATCACCGTCCAGCTCATCAAGGTGGACGACGGGTTCCGCCTGTGGTCGGACTCGTACGACCGGGAAATGGACGACATCTTTGCGATCCAGGACGAGATCGCCCGCGCCATCACGGACGCGCTCAGGATCGAGCTGGACACCGATCTGCCAGGGCAGCGCCGACCGACGGAGAGCCTTCCCGCCTACGAGCGCCTGCTGGAAGCGCGCACCCTCATTGCCCGGCGGGGCGCCGCAGGCCTGAACAGGGCCATGGCCCTGCTGGACGAGGCGGTGCGGCTCGATCCGGCGTTCGCCGAGGCCTGGGGTGCGCTGGCCCAGACCCATTCCCTGGTCTATTGGTACGACGCCGGCGTTTCGGGGGAAGCGTCCCTCGCCAGGGCAGAGACCGCGGCGAACCGCGCGCTGGAGCTGGATCCCGAGCTGGCGAGCGCCCACCAGGTCATGGGAGACGTCATGCGTGACCGGTACCGGTGGGTCGAGTCCGAAGCCAGCTACCGGCGCGCCCTCGAGCTCAACCCGAACGACGTGGAGGCGAACTCCCAGTATGCCCAGATGCTGGGACGGCTGGGTCTGACCCGGCGGGCGCTTCCCCTGGCGAGGAGGGCCGTCCAGATCGACCCTCTCTCGCCCGTGGCGCCGGCCTTCCTGGGTATCCTCCTGTATCAGTCCGGCGAACGGGTGGGGGGCCTACGTCACGTCCGGGAGGCCGGTCGACTCGGTCCCGACCTTTTGTGGATCCCCATGGCGGAGCTCGCCATGCTCCTCGACCAGGGGGGGCTCGAGGCCGCCCTCGACCTGCAGCGGGCCATCAGCGCGTGGCTCCAGGCCAACCATCCCGACGATCCGCATGCCGGTCTCTACGAGCTGCTTCGCACGCACGGGGAGGATGCGGCGGCGATCCTCGCCCTGCTGCGTGAAGCGTTGACGTATGGGCCCCAGGAGGCCGGAGGGGTCGGTTGGGCGTGGGCCGTGCATTACGGCGATCCGGAGCTGGCGCTCGAGCTGATGCGCGCCGAACGCCGTGTGTGGGATGGCGCACACGATCCCACCTTCGGCTGGTTCCCCCACTATGCCCCGGTTCGCCGCCTTGCCGGCTTCAACGAGCTGGTGCGCGAGCTGAACATGCCCGAGTACTGGCGCGCACACGGCTGGCCGGACGACTGCCGGCCCATGGACGGCGCTGACTTCGAGTGCGGCATGGCGGGGGCGCCATGACCTTCTTCACCGAGCTCAAGCGGCGGAACGAGGGCCCACGCCCTTGACAAACCCCGACCTCTTCGACCGCCTGGAGATCTTCTGGCTGGAGCTGGTACGGCGCCGCGTCGTGCACGTGGCCGGGGTCTATGCCATCGTGAGCTGGATCGCGGTCTACATGGTGGCCACGACCTACGAGAAGCTCTTCCTTCCGGACACCGTGTTCCTGACCCTCGTGGCCCTCACCTTCCTGGGCTTTCCCATCGTGTTGGTGCTGGCGTGGTACTTCCGGCTGGGAC
>PWLA01000120.1 GCA_003559555.1 Gemmatimonadota bacterium
GAGGAGCACGGGATCGAGGTGGGAGGGGGGCTCGGCCCTGCCCGGGGCCGGATCTGGCGGATCGGCCTCATGGGACATGGAGCTCGCCATGAGGTGGTGGACCGGCTCCTGGCGGCCGTGGACGAGGTTCTGGGAGGGGATTGAAGCACACGTGGTTTCGAGGTTCGGCGCGGGTCCGGCGCCGGAAGGTGGATGAACCTGGCAAGGGAGGGACGATGACGAAGCCGTTCTCCGGAAATTTCCGTTCCGACATCCGCGGTGCCGTACTCGTTCCGCTGAGGGTGCTGACGCTGGCCATGGTCCTGGTGGTAGTGGCCGCCTGCCAGACGGTGGGTATGGAGGGGCCGGAATCTCCCGGCGTGAGAGCCGCCCCCCCGGTGGTGGGCGCCGACGGGGTAGATGAGGTTGCCGTGGACCGGTCCAGTCGGAGCCTGACACCGGATCGGGGCGGGCTCCCCGCCGTGGAGGTGGATCTCAAGGACCTGGACCCGATCCTCCATTCGCAGACGGCTCGGGACGAGCACCTACAGGAACGCTCGCTTTTCTGGCAGGCCTTCTGGACCACCCGCTCCCGGGGTCACTTCGAACGGTACCTGGAGCGAATGGGGCAGTATCATACTCTGGTGGACGGCGAGCTGGAGGCCCGGGGGCTCCCGGCCAGCCTCCGGTATCTTCCCATCGTGGAGAGCGGATACCACCATTCCATCCGCAGCCGGGCGGGAGCCACCGGGCTCTGGCAGCTCATGGCCCCCACCGCCCGGGATCTGGACCTCCTGGTGGACGGAATCGTGGATGATCGGCGCGATCCCGTGGAGGCCACTCGGGCGGCGCTGGACTACCTCACCTACCTGCACGGCGAGTTCGACTCGTGGTTCCTGGCCCTTGCCGCCTACAACGCCGGACCCGGGCGGGTGGGTCGGATCCTGGCCGCCCACGTGCCGGACCAGGAGCTGAGTGGCGACGAGCGGTACCTCCTGGCGCTTCCCCACTTTCCGGCCGAGACCCGGGAGTTCGTCCCCCGGTTCCTGGCCGCAGCGGCGCTGGCCTCCGACCCCGAGGCGCATGGGCTCCTCCCGGTGGACGCCAGCCGGGCGCTGATCTACGACGAGGTGGTGGTCCCCGACGCCACCTCCCTGGACGTGGTGGCTCGGGCCGCCGGCGTGGACGAGGACGAGGTCGTGGATCTGAACCCGCACTACCTCCGGGGCTACACCCCACCTGGTGAGGAGCGGGTGGTCCGGGTGCCCCGGGGCGTGGCCGAGACCTTCGCCGTCAATTACGCCCAGATCCCACCCGACGAGCGGGTTTCGTTCGTGGAGCACCAGGTTGCCAGCGGGGAGACCCTCAGCCATATCGCTCGCCGCTACGGGGTGACGTTGAGCGAGCTGCAGGGGACCAACGGGAACCTGGATCCCAGGCGTCTCCAGATCGGACAGCGGCTGGTGATCCCGCTGGGCGGGGGAACCGCGGCGGGAACCCAGGTGGCTTCGGCCAACACCGGGGCGACGGGAGCTGCCGGCGGCGGAGGCGGAGACGGAGCGGCCCGCTCGAATCAGGGGGGAGCGGGCAACGGGACCGTCACCCACGTGGTGGATTCCGGGGACAGTCTCTGGACCATCAGCCGCCGCTACGGGGTGGCGGTGGACGACCTGAGGGACCGGAACGGGTTGGACGGGGAGGCTGTCCTCCAGCCGGGCCAGGAGCTGGAGGTGGAGGGCGCCGTGCGCTTCTACACGGTCCGCTCCGGGGACACCTGGGGAGGGATCGCCCAGCGCTTCGGTGTATCGTCTTCCGCCCTGGCCCGGGCCAACGGCCGGACGACCAACCAGATCATCCGGGTGGGCGAGGAGCTTCGGATCCCCTGATCTGAAGGGGAGTCGGCGGGACCTGTTCCCGGTCAGGTCTCGGGCTCATGTCTCGGGATCGACGTCGGGACCGGTATCGGCTCGCCAGTGGCCGCTGCGTCCCCCTTCCTTCTCCACCAGATGGATCTCCCCGATCTGCATCCCCTTCTCCAGCGCCTTCCCCATGTCGTAGATGGTGAGGAGGGCCAACGAGACTGCCGTGAGCGCCTCCATCTCCACTCCGGTGCTTCCCTGAACCCGAGCCCGTGCCATGGCCCGGATCCCGGGCAGGTCCCGGTCGGGCTCCAGCGCCAGCTCCACTGAGACGGCGGGAAGGAGGTGGCAGAGGGGGATGAGCTCCCCGGTTCGCTTTCCGGCCTGAATGCCGGCAAGCTCGGCCACCCGCAGGACGTCCCCCTTTCCGGCACCCCCCTCCTCCAGGAGGCGGTCCAGGGTCTCGGCGGTCATCCGGATGGACCCGCGAGCCACTGCCCTGCGGCTGGTGGGAGGCTTCTCGGATACGTCCACCATCCGGGGGCGGCCGTCCGGACCCATGTGCGTCAGGCCGTCGTCCTTCACGGGGTACCGACCGGCGTGTGGGAGGCGCTTCGGTCGGACACCAGAGTGCGGTGGAGCCCCATGAGGAGGCCGGCCAGAAGCAGTTGGGGATTCACGTTACCGGCGGCCTGGGCCCGAGCCTCCTGGACCAGATCGAGGCCCCGAGCCAGTTCCACGGGGTGCAGGTTCCGCTCCCGGGCGCTCCTTACGAGCCAATCGGCGGCGTCGTGGTTCAGGACGGCGTCAGGGGCGCTGGCGGCGGCGCTCAGATCCCGCAGCCAGACCTCCATGGCCGTGAGGAGTTCCCGGAGACCCCGGGCGCCGGAGGGACGGTAGCTCAGGGCTCGGGCGAATCGATCGCCGCTCCGGGGACTCAGGGCGTCGCGGATGAGCCGGAACGACTCCTTCCGCAGCTCTTCCAACGGACCGTCGTCCTCTCCGTCCGGGAGGAACCCCAGGGCCCGCCCGATGGCGCCGGAGGCGAGCCGGGCGGCCTTTCGGGCCTCGGCCTCGTCGGCGTCGGTCCGCTCCATGACGAAGCGGGCCACCTGCTCCTCGGGGAGGCCCGACAGGTGGAGCGACGATGCACGGGACCGGATGGTGGCCAGGAGGCGGCCGGGTTCGGCCGAGGTGAGGAGGAACCAGGTGGACTCCGGTGGCTCCTCCAGAAGCTTCAGGAGGGCGTTGGCCGCTTCGGGGCTGGCGTCCTGGGCCACCAACTCCTCGGCGTTGGCGATGAGGAAGACCTGGCGCCGGGCCATGGCCGGACCGGTGGAGGCCCGTCGTCTCAGGTTCCGGGCCGTGCCCAGGTGGATCCCCAGGGGCTCGTCGGAATGGGAGGGCTGCAGGGGTTTGGTCCGGAGTTCCTCGATCCGGGCGGTCCGGGCATCCTCAAGCGCCTCGTCGTCCCGCTCCCGGCTGCCCTTGGAGGGCGGCTTCCGGAGGGGCATGTACCAGTGGAGATCGGGATGCTCCACTCGGAGGGCCATGCGGCAGTCCCGGCAGGTTCCACAGGGGCCGTCGGCGGTGGACTCGGTGCAGAGCAGGAGCTGGGCCACCCAGAGGGCGAAGCGCTGCTTGCCGATCCCCGGGGGGCCGTGGAGAAGGAGTGCCTGGGGAAGCCGGTTGCGGGCAATGGCGCCTGCTACGGCGGTCCGGGCCTCCTGATGGCCTTCCAGCGGGTGCAGGCTCATCGGTCTTCGGCCGCCGGAGCCAGCCATTCCAGCGGATCCTGGGCCTGGGGGGTCCCTCCGGCACCCACCGGGGCCCGGAGCTGGAACTCGATGTGGGGGCCGTCGAAGGTCCCCCCGCCGCCCACGGTCCCCACCACCTGGCCGGCGGACACGCGGCGGCCCTCCACCACACCCACGTCCTCCAGGTAAAGGTAGAGGGTGTAGAAGCCGTCGCCATGGCTCAGGATCACCGAGGGGCCGTACCCCTCGAAGGGACCGGCCAGAACCACGGTGCCGCCTCGCACCGCCGCCACCGGGGTTCCCACCGGGGCCCGGATCCCCACGCCGTTCCAGCGGAGGACCGTGCCGTTGGGGCGTCGGTCCACCCCGAACCGATAGGCCAGCTCTCCCTCCACCGGCCAATTGAGCCGGCCCATGTCCTGGACGCCCATGCTGGTGACGGCGGCATCGTCGCCGGCGGCGGCAGCCCGGCGCTCCGCTTCCACCCGGCGCCGCTCCAGGTCGGCCACCAGCCCGCCCAGCCTGCTCTCCTGGACCTCCAGCTGGTCGATCCGCGTGCCGGCGGCCTGCTCCCGGCTCCGGAACTGCTCCAGGGTGCGTTGCCGCTGGGCTTCCACCTGCCGGAGTTCGGCCACCTCGCCCAACTGGTCCTGGCGTAGACGGCTCAGCTCGGCCAGGGATTCCTGCACCTCCCGGGACTGGGCCTGGAGCTCGGTTTCCATCTCTCGCACCGAGGCCACCAGGGACCGGTCGTAGCCGGCGATCATCTGGAGGTATCGGTAGCGGTTCAGGAGGTCGGCAAAGGATTCGGCACCCAGGAGGACCTGGACCGTGTGCAGGGGACCTCGCATGTAGATGGCCCGGAGGCGACGGTTCAGCACCGCCTGTCGCTCCCGGAGCTCGTTCCGGGTCCGGAGGAGGTGGGCCGTGATCTCCTCCACCCGGCCCGTGGTGGCCTCCACCTGAAAGTCGATCTCCGTGAGGACCGAGCGGGAGGCCGAGAGCTGCTGCTCGATGTTGCGGAGTTCCCCGGATACGTCCTGCACCCGGTCCCGGAGGCCCTGCATCTCCTGCTGCAGACGGGCTCGCTCCTCCCGGATCTCGGCCAGACGGCGCTGGCTCTCCTCGATCTCCCGGCGGATTTCGTCCGGCGAGGTCTGCTGGGCCGCCGCCGGAGCCGCGTCGGCCAGGACGATCCCCACGGCCAGGAGGACCACCAGGACCGGCCTCGGGCAAAGGAAGCTTCTCCGCCCTGCGGACCGCTTGGCGCGTCCGGGACAGGCCGCCTCGTGCGACCGTGTCGACTTCCACAGTCGCGTCGGACCTCCGGACCGGGTCGTCCGCAGATCCTGTGTCGTTCTGATTGTGTCGTCGATGGGCATCTCACACCTCCCTGAGATACCGTCGGAGGGCGAAGGCGCTGGCCAGAAGACCGAAGAGACCCCCGGCGGCCACCCCCGCCACTACCCATTCCAGTGGAATCCACTCGAGGCGAAAGATAAGGCGAGACACGCCCACATAGGAAGCGTAGGTGAGCCCCACGGCCAGACCGCCGCCCAGGAGACCGGTGAGGGCGCCCTCCAGGAGAAAGGGTCGGCGAATGAATCCGTGGGTGGCTCCCACCAGCCGCATGACGTAGATCTCCTCCCGACGGGCAAAGATGGCGATCCGAACGGCCGTGCCGATGATCAGGGCCGCCACGACGGCGAAGGCGCTCCCCAGGATCGCGGTGGTGATCCCGCCGATGCGCCTGAGGAGGAAGAGCCGATCCACCCACTCCTCTCCGTACCGGGTGTCTTCCACGAAGGGGTAGATGGAGGCGCGGTCCGCCACCCGGGCCACCGATTCGGGGGTGCGAAAGCCCGTGGCAAGCTCCACTTCCACCGAGGC
>PWLA01000200.1 GCA_003559555.1 Gemmatimonadota bacterium
CCCTACATCGAGATCGAAGAGAAGAAGTCGAACATCGGCCACGAGGCCACCGTCTCGAAGGTGGGTGACGAGCAGCTCTTCTACCTCATGAGCCGGGGCATGGATGAGGAAGAGGCCATGGCGCTCATCGTCCGGGGCTTCATCGAGCCCATCGCCAAGCTCCTGCCGCTGGAGTACGCGGTGGAGCTGAACCGCCTCATCGAGCTGGAGATGGAAGGGTCCGTGGGCTGAGCGAAGCCCGCAGCGAACGACCCTCGGCAAAGCACGCAACCCGAATCACCAGAGACACGACGGAACTATAGATGGCTGACTCGCAGACGATCGAAGGCCCCATTGGGGGCATCATGGAAGGCGTGACCGACGCACTGAACCGGGAGGCCGTGGAGGCGCTGGCCGCCGACGAGCCGGAGTGGCTGGCCCAGCGGCGCCTGGACGCCTGGGCCGTCTATGAGCGCACGCCCATGCCCACCACCCGCCTCGAGGAGTGGCGCTACACCGACCTCTCCCGAAAGCTCAAGCTGGACGAGCTCCGGCTGCTGGAGTGGGCCCCCCGGAGCTTCGACTCCGATGCGGCGCCGGTCCGGATGGCCCGGGCCATGGAAGCCGACCGGGAGGCCTCGGGCCACCTGGTGGAGGTGGACGGCACGGTGGCCCACGTGGACCTCCGGGAGGAGCTGGCCGAGAAGGGCGTGATCCTCACCTCCCTCAGGGAGGCGGTGAAGACCCACCCGGAGCTCCTGGAGGAGCACCTGGCCACCGAGGCCCTCCCGGCCGAGCGGGGCAAGTTCCAGGCGCTCAGCGCGGCGCTGTGGACCGACGGGATCCTCCTCTACGTCCCCCGGGGCGTGCGTCTGGACCAGCCCATCCGGGTCACCCGGTGGGTGTCGGAGGCCGGCACGGCGCTCTTCTCCCGGACCCTGATCCTGGCCGAGGATGCCAGCCAGGTCTCCTACGTTGACGAGATCCTCTCCGACGACCTGGATGCCCACACGCTGGTCTCCACCGGCGTCGAGGTCTTCGCCCGACCCTCGGCACAGGTGCAGTTCGTGTCGCTCCAGCGGCTCGGGCGCGGCGCCTTCCACCTGGCCCAGCAGCGGACCATCGCCGACAAGGACTCCACGCTGGACACCCTGAACGTGAACGTGGGGGCCTCCACCGCCCGGCTGGACTTGAACGCCCAGCTCGTGGGCCCGGGAGCCAACTCGGACATGCTGGGGCTCTGCTTCGGCGAGGACGACCAGCACTTCGACCACAACACCTCGCAGGACCACGTGGCGCCTCACGCCAAGAGCGACCTCCTCTACAAGGGGGCGCTGGACGGACGGGCCCGCTCGGTGTTCCGGGGGATCATCAAGGTCCACAAGGGCGCCCAGCAGACCGACGCCTACCAGACCAACCGGAACCTCCTGCTCTCGGAGCACGCCCGGGCCGATTCCCTGCCCAACCTGGAGATCGAGGCCGACGACGTGCGCTGCTCCCACGGAGCCACGGTGGGCCAGTTGGACCAGAACATTCTCTTCTACCTCATGAGCCGGGGGCTGCCCCGACCGATCGCCGAGCGGCTGGTGGTCATGGGCTTCCTGGGCGAGGTCCTCTCGAAGCTGCCCCTGGGCGGGGTGGTGGAGAAGCTGACCACCATCATCGAGGAGAAGCTCCATGGCTGAGTGGGTGCGCGTGGCCTCCCTGGACGAGTGTCAGGGCAACGGCTGCGTCCACGCCGCCACCGCCGATGGGCTGGAGCTGGTCCTGGTCCAGTGGGACGACGAGGTGTTCGCCCTGGAGGACCGCTGTTCGCACCAGGACTTTCCCCTCTCCGAGGGTGCGGTGGACGACGGCAAGTTGGAGTGCGTCTTCCACGGAGCCAAGTTCGACATCCGCTCCGGGAAGGCAGTGCAGCTTCCGGCAATCAAGCCGGTAAAGACCTATCCCGTGGACGTCCGCGACGACGAGATCTTCGTGGACGTGAGCTGAGGCCACCATGCCAAGCGTGTCGACCCCCGACGCCCTGGACCCCAGCGCGGTGCGGGGCGATTTCCCCATCCTGGACCAGCAGGTCCACGGCCACCCCCTGGCCTACCTGGACAACGCAGCCACCTCCCAGACGCCCACGCCGGTGCTGGAGGCCATCCAGTCATACTACCGGAACGACAACGCCAACGTGCACCGGGGGATCCACGAGCTGTCGCGGCGGTCCACCGACGCCTACGAGGGCGCCCGAATGAAGGTGGCCCGGTGGATCGGGGCCGAGGACGCCGGTGAGGTGGTCTGGACCCGGGGCACCACCGAGGCCATCAACCTGGTGGCTTCGGCGTGGGGTGCCGCCAACCTGGAGGAGGGCGACGAGATCCTCCTCACCGACATGGAGCACCACTCCAACCTGGTCCCCTGGCAGCTGGTGGCCGCCCGCACCGGTGCCCGGCTCCGCTACCTGGAGCTGGACGACGAAGGGCGGCTCCGCCTGGAGGACCTGCCCGGGATCCTGGCCGGAGGTCGGGTCCGGATCGGGGCGGTGGGCCACGTCTCGAACGCCCTGGGCACCATCAACCCGGTGCGGGAGATCGCCCGGCAACTCCACGCCGCCGGTGCCCTGCTCCTGGTAGACGGCGCCCAGGGCGCACCCCACGCCCCGGTGGACGTGGCCGAGCTGGGGGCCGACTTCTACGCCTTTTCCGGCCACAAGATGTGCGGGCCCACTGGGATCGGAGTCCTCTGGGGACGCCGGGAGCTGCTGGAGGCCATGCCCCCGTACCAGGGCGGCGGCGAGATGATCTCCGAGGTCCAGCGGGACTACTCCACCTGGGCCGAGCTTCCCCACAAGTTCGAGGCCGGCACCCCCAACATTGCCGGGGCCGTGGCCATGGGCGCGGCGGTGGACTACCTGGACGGGGTGGGTCCGGAGCGGATCCTGGTCCACGAGCAGGGGCTGGTCCGGCAGGCGCTGGAAGGGCTCCAGGCCATGCCCGGCGTCCGGGTCTTCGGGCCCCGGGACCCGGAGGGGCGGGCCGGCGTGGTCCCCTTCACCATGGAGGGCACCCACCCCCACGACATCGCCACCATCCTGGACTCCCAGGGCGTGGCGATCCGGGCCGGGCACCACTGCGCCCAGCTCGTGATGAAGCGCTACGGCGTGTCGGCCACCGCCCGGGCTTCGTTCTATCTCTACAATACCGCCGACGACGTGGACCGACTCCTGGACGGACTCGAGTCGGTCCGGGAGATCTTCGGATGATCGATCGCTCCACGCCCCCCCTCAAGAGCCTCTACCAGCAGCTCATCCTGGACCACTACCGCAAGCCGCGGAACCGGGGTGAGCTGGACGACCGGACGGTGGAGGTCCTCATGCGCAACCCCACCTGTGGCGACGAGATCACCCTCCAGCTCAAGGTGGAGGACGAGCGGATCGCCGACGTCAAGTTTCTGGGCGACGGCTGCTCCATCTCACAGGCCTCGGTCTCCATGATGACCACCCTGTTGAAGGGTGAGTCGCTGGACAAGGCCCACAAGCTGGCCACCCGGTTCACCAAGATGATGCACGGCGATGAGGAGGCGGCCCGGGATCCCGACCTGGGGAACCTTCGCTCGCTTGCGGGGGTCGCCAAGTTCCCGGTCCGGATCAAGTGCGCCCTCCTGGGCTTCGACGCGCTCCAGGAGGCCATGAAGAAGACCCGGGGCGAAGAGGAGGACGCGGAGGGCTGACGCTGGACCCTGCGTTCTCCCTCAGGCTCCGCCGGCATCCCCCCTCGCGAGGGGCCGAGGAGCCGCCACGGCCACTCTGCCACGGAGAACGCGTATGTCGCCTTCCGTTCCCACGCCATCCACCTCCCCTGCCGTGGATCGGGCCGGGGGGGGTCCCACCTCGCCATCCGGCCCAGGCTCTCTCCGCACCCGATCCGGTTTCCCCATGGCCTGCCTCTGCCTGTCCGACACCCCGGTGGGCCCGCTCACCCTCACCGCGTCGTCCCAGGGCCTCCGGGAGGTCCGATTCGGGAATGCGACTTTCCTGGATGACAGCGGTCCCGCCGGAGACGTCCGGAGCACGAACGGCCGCGATGCCCACTTCGAAACGTGCATCCCCGTCCTGGAGACGGCGGCTGATGCCCTCTACGCCTACCTGGACGGAGCCGACGACACCTTCCACGTCGTCCCCCTGGACCTTTCCGACTGCACGGACTTCCAGCGGGCGGTCTACCGCATCCTGACGGAGGTGCCCCGGGGATCGCTGGTGACCTACGGCGAGATCGCAGAGCAGTTGGGTCGGGGCGCTCCCCGGGCCGTGGGTCAGGCCGTGGGCGCCAATCCCCTGCCGGTGGTCATTCCCTGTCACCGGGTGGTGGCGGCCAACGAACGCCTGGGCGGATTTTCCGGCGGACTCCACCGGAAGGTGGCGCTCCTGGGGCTGGAGGGGATCCGGACCCGGGAAGAAGGGCCCCGGGCCAGCGTGGTCCAGGGCTGATCCGAGGCTGAGCACCCAGCGGAGGCCGCCGGGCCTCCGCTTGTCTCCACTATTCCACGACCTGAACCCCAGGCCTCGCCGTGCCTCGAATCCGCCTCGCCCTGGTCTCCTGCATCGTCACCCTCCTGGTCGTCAGTGCCTGTGAGCCGGGGGCCGAGCGTCCCCTGGCCCAGGAGGATTGGACGCTCCGAGCCGAGGCCAGCGACTTCCGGGAGACCGCCTCCTACGACGAGGTGATCCACCTCCTGGAGCGGGCCGAGCGGACGCATCCGGACCTGCACCTGACCTATTTCGGCTACTCCAACGAAGG
This sequence comes from Gemmatimonadota bacterium, assembly GCA_003559555.1. Lineage (GTDB taxonomy): Bacteria > Gemmatimonadota > Gemmatimonadetes > Longimicrobiales > Gaopeijiaceae > PWLA01. The sequence goes on from PWLA01000200.1 coordinate 4,764, forward strand.
GCGCCCCCTCCCCCTGCTGGTGGCGGGGCCGGTGGCCGACGCCGAGCCCGCCTCCATCCGGGACGCGGCGTTTCCGGTGGTCTACCTGCAGGCCAACATCCACGCCGGCGAGGTGGCGGGCAAGGAGGCCCTCCTCCGGCTGGTGCGGGAGCTGGCGCTGGGAGAGCGGGAAGGCCTCCTCCGGGAGCTGGTGCTCCTCATCGGGCCCATCTACAACGCAGACGGAAACGAACGGGTGGACCTCCGCAATCGCCCCCGACAGCACGGCCCCCTGGGCGGAATGGGCACCCGGGCCAACGCCCAGGGGCTGGACCTGAACCGGGACCAGATGAAGCTGGATTCGCCGGAGGCCCGCTCTCTGGCCGACCTCTTCAACCGGTTCGACCCCCAGGTGTTCGTGGACCTGCACACCACCAACGGCACCCGGCACGCCTACCACCTCACCTATTCGCCACCCCTGCACCCCGCTACGCCCCGAGCTATCGATGAGCTGCTCCGGGACGAGCTTCTCCCCCGGATCACGGGCGAGGTGGAGGAGGCGTACGACTGGCACTTCTGGCACTACGGCAATGTCTTCGACCGGGACGGCGTGCGGGGCTGGTACACCTTCGACCACCGGCCCCGGTTCGTCACCAACTACGCGGGGCTGAGAAATAGAATCGGGATTCTAAGTGAGGCGTACAGCTACGCCACCTTC
>PWLA01000286.1 GCA_003559555.1 Gemmatimonadota bacterium
ACGGGGAGGGCCCCACGGCTGGGATGCGGAGAGGACGTACGAGCAGACCCAGATCCACGTCCAGATCAGGTCCAGACCAGCGCGCCGACTGTACCTGAGCGGTCGCTATCGCATCCGGGAACGGCAGTATCCCGGTGCTCCTCCCGGTTCCCGATCCTTCGAACGGCTGGATCGGCGCGAACAGCTCACCGTGACAGTAGATGTCGCCACGACCAACGTGGTGAGCTGGATCCTCTACTATGCATACGAGGACGCTCGCTCCACCCTCGCATCCCGAAGCTTCGCCACTCACCTGCTGTCGTTGGGAGTCAGAGTGCGCAGATTCTGACGCATGCGTTCTCCGTGGGCGGTGGAGTGACGGGCCGGCAGTAATCATCTTGCAGTGCGATCGGAAAGGGGGCTTTCCGACGAAACGAAAGTCGGAGTCGCTGGATGAGCTGAGCTGAACTCGAGCCAGCATGCCGACCACCACGTCGTTTGCGCCGAGGTGACACGTGAAGGCATGATGAGTTGGTTTCCCGCCCCTTCTTTCTTCGCCCCGGAAACGAGCTCGCACGCATGTCCCTCGAGACCTTCTCCCCGATTCCCATGGCATCGGACCTTCTCCGAACGCGCGTTCTTCTGCTTTTCGGCCTCGGCGCGATGGCGGTTGCGGATCCGGCACCGGCCCAGGCGCAGCTCCAGGCACCGGCCGCGGTAGCGCAGTCACAAGCCTCCGAGTACGAGTATCGCTACCACACCTACGCCGAGACCGTGGCACTTCTGGAGGAGTGGACAGCGGCCCATCCCGACCTGGTCCGTCTCGAATCCCTGGGGGAAAGCCAGTCCGGAACCATGGAGTTGTGGCTGGTGGAGATCACCAACCAGGCGACCGGTCCGGCAGAAGAGAAGCCCGCTGGATACTTCGACGGAAACCAGCACGACTCGGAGGTGATGGGCGGCGAGGTGGCCCTCCACCTGATCTGGTGGCTCCTGAGCCGATACGGGGAGGACCCGGAGGTCACCGAACTCCTGGACACCCGGGCGGTCTACGTGCTTCCGCTGGCCAACCCCGAGGGCGCGGAGTTCTTCGTCACGGGGGAGGTGACCTGGGATCCCTGGGAAATCCAGAATCGGGAACGGCTCTACGGCGAAGGCAGCCGGGGCGCGGACGGCCCCTCCGACATCACCGGCGACGGCAACATCCTGCAGATGCGGGTGCAGGATCCGGACGGCGGCTGGAGAGCCGCTGACGAGGATCCGCGGCTGCTGGTGCGCCGGGGGGAGGATGACGTGGACGGTCCCTTCTACCGGGTCTACCAGGAGGGGTACGACGACAACGGGGACGGTGAGGTGAACTCGGACCCGCCCTTCATGCGCTTCATCACGAACCGCAACTACCCTGCCTTCTGGTCCTCCCACGACGGCCGGTTCCGGGGCGCCGGGGACTACCCCCTGGATGAGCCCAATTCCCGAAAGATCGTGGACTTCATCACGGCCCGGCCACACATCGGGCTCATCGAATCGTACCATACCACCAGCGGGGTTCACCTCCGGCCCTTCGCGGCCCGGCCGGACGCGGACATGCCGGCGCAGGACCTGGAGGACTACCAGGCCGTGCTGGCCGAAGGGCAACCCACCACAACGTACCCTCAGGCGTCGGTCTACCACCAGTTCACCACCATCCAGCCCGGAGTGGACCCGGACGAACAGCCCGGGGCCCGCAGGGGTGTGTTCATCGACTGGGCCTACTCCCACTTCGGGGCCTTCTCCACGACGACCGAGCTGTGGACCCTGGAGCCCTTCGTGAACGAGGTGGGATGGGACGACATTCCTCGCGACGAGCCCCTCTTCGCCATTCCGGGTCGCTACAACCGACCCGATGTCCAGGCGAAGGTGCTGGAATGGCTGGACCGCCACGAAGGGGATCCACGACTGGCCGGAGAAGGTTTCGTGGACTGGGCTCCCTTCGACCATCCCACGCTGGGCCCCGTCGAGATCGGGGGGTTCAGCCGGTTCTGGACGCGCAATCCTCCCCCTGGCCCCTTCTTTCGGGAAGTGGCCGAGGACCAGGCCCGCTTCGCGGTGAGCCGGACGTTGAAGCTTCCCCTGGCCCGCATCCGGGAGGTGGAGGTGGAGGCGCTGGGATCCGACAACTGGCGAATACGGGTCCGGATGACGAACGAGGGATGGCTGGATACCTCCATGGCACAGGCGCGAGTCACCGGAATCGCGCAGCCCGACCGGGTCAGCCTGGAGCTTCCGGACGGGGCTTCGAGCCTGGATCCCCTCAACCGAAGCTTCGAGTTCATGCGCGGCACGCGCGGGGGACGCTACGAGTCCTACTACTACGGAGAGTGGAGGGTGGAAGCTCCTGCCGGCGCCGAGGTCACGGTGATACTCCGTTCGCAGAAGGGCGGCGTGGACCGGGCCACGGTGCGACTCGGAGAGCCGTCTGCGACTCGGCTTCCTTCTGCTCCCGACGGTGGCCCCGATACTTCTTCAACGGCCTTCTGAACAAGAGGGAAAGCACCAGAATCATGTCCCCATCCAACCTGGAGATCCTGGCCTACGAGGACACGCCCCTCGGCCCTCTCTGCCTTCGGCGCCGGGAGCTGCTGTCAGATCCCGGGACGGTGGTCACCGAGGTGACCTTGAACCACCAGTTCCTCATGAGCAGCCTCCACAACGACTCGGAACGGGCGCTGGCCCGGTTCGCGCTGGAGATGCACGGTGGGAGCGAGCTCAGCGTGCTGGTGGGAGGGCTGGGCCTGGGCTATACCGTGCAGGCGGCCCTGGCCTCGGAGCGGGTGGCGAAGGTGGAGGCCGTCGAGCTCCTCACTCCGGTCATCGACTGGCTCGAGGCGGACATGATCCCCCTCTCCGCAGAGTTGAAGGCCGACGACCGCTTCTCCACCGTCAAGGGCGATGTGTACGCCCGCCTCATGGGGCCGCCGGAGGAACGCTTCGACCTGATCCTCATCGATGTGGACCACGCCCCCGACGATCGTCTTGACGAAGCCAACGGGCTCTTCTACACCCAGGAAGGCCTGCGCCGAGCGAGCCGGCACCTGGCCCCCGGAGGCGTCCTGGGCGTGTGGTCGTACGCAGAGAGCTCACCCTTCTCCCGTGCGCTCCACCGGGTGTTCGACGAGGTGCGGGTCGAGGGGGTGACCTTCTACGTCGCCATGGTCCAGGAGGAGCGGACGGACTGGCTGTTCTTCGCCCGCGGTCCTGCTGTCTGACTCCCTCTGCCTCAGAAGGAGTCGATCAGCTCCTCCATCCGCCGGCGGGTGGGCTCGTCGGGCAGCCGGCCGCGGCACGCCCCCATGTTCTCGCGCATGTGATTCGGGTTCGAGGTGGCCGGAATGGCGCAGGTGACCGCCGGGTGCGAGACAATGTACTTGAGGAAGAACTGGCTCCACGCGGTGCAGTCGAATTCGGCAGCCCACTCAGGGAGAGCCCGATCCTGGACCCGGGGGAAGAGACCTCCTCCTGCGAACGGGCGCGCCACCATTACGGCGAGGCCCCGCTCCCGGGCAGCAGGCAGGATCCGCCGGGCCGACTCCCGCTCGGCGAGGCTGTAGTTCACCTGGATGAAGTCCAGGCGCTCGTCGTCCATGAGCGCTTCCATGGCCGGGTACCGCTGGGCGGAAGTGTTGGTGATTCCGATGTAGCGGAAGCGCCCCTCCGCCTTCCACTCGCTCAGGGTTTCGAGGTGGGTGTCGGCGTCCATCAGGTTGTGCACCTGCATGAGCTCGATGCTGGAGCGTTGCAGCTCGGACATGGACTGCTCCATCTGGGCGATGCCCTCCTCCCGCCCTTCGGTCCAGACCTTGGTGGCGACCCAGAGATCGTCCAGGATCCCCAGCTCGGCCGCCAGATTGCCGGTGACCTCCTCGGCCGGATCGTACATGGGGGAGGAGTCCAGGACGGTTCCGCCCGAGTCGACGAAGACCTGGAGGACCTCCCGGAGGGGCGCCAGTTCCTCCTCCCGGTCTTCCACCATGAAGGTCTGCCACGTGCCCATCCCGATGACCGGGATCTCCTCGCCGGACGAGGGAATCGCCTTGAGGATCAGCTCGCGGGAGAGGCCCGACGGGCCACCGGGACGCCCCTGGCTGGCCAGAAGCCCGGGGGCGAGGGCACCGGCGGCCAGGGCGCCGGCACCGAGGCGTAGCGCTTCCCGTCGTGTCAGGTTGCGGGCCGGTGGCTCATGGGCTGAGGAACGCTCGCGGGGGGATGCGGAAGATTCGTCTGACATGAGGCCTCTCCTTTCACAGGCGGCGACGAGTTGCGGAGGGACCTGGTACGGGATCGGCCGCCAAAGGTTGCGATCCCGAGTCTGGGCGGTGGTCGCTCCAGTTCTTCAGCAGCCTCCCTCGTCCGGCCTCAAGGCTCCAGCCGGTGGCCGAAGAGGGCGTTTCCGATCTGGGGGTGATCGAACATCTCGGGCGGTGGATGCCCCGCGCCGTGGTGGATGACCAGGCGCCAGTTGAACGTCCACTCCCGCTCGTGGGCCAGGTCCATGGCGGTGTTGAACCAGCGTAGGTTGCGGGAATAGCGATGCACCCCCTGCTGGAAGGCGTCGCCCCGGGGGAGCTGGCCTTCCTCGATGTCGTGGGTCCCGATGGCCACGGTGAGGGGAAGGGCCAGGTAGCGCTCGATACGCTCGTCGGTGCTGTATTCCTCCGGGAGGCCGCCGAAGCCCAGCCCGAAGTCCATCTCCCGGGTCGGGAACAGGGTGGAGCCCGGGGACATGGCCACCAGGCGTTCGGCGTCCAGGTTCAGGAAGGCCGACATCCGGGCCACGAACTGGCCGCCGGCGGAGTATCCGAGAAGCACGTAGGGAAGCTCCGGATCTCCTTCTCGCTCCCGGATGTAGTCCTGAATCATGGGGACGAACGCGTATGTCTGCTCCTCCAGATCGGCGAAGGAGCCGTCCTCACGGAAGACCCCACCGAACTGGTAGAGACGGCTGGGGAACCGGTCCGAGTCGAACTCCGGAACCACCACGAGCATGCCGTAGCTGCCGGCGAACCCCCGGGAGTTGTCCCGGTACGCTTCCGCTGCCCGGGAGGCCCCGTGGAGAACCAGGACGAACCCGTCGGCGACGTAGTTCGAGGGCTTGTAGACCCACAGGTTCAGGGGCGTCCCGTCGAAGTCCACCTCGATCATGCTGGCCCCTTCCGGGAACGGGCCGGCTTCTGGAGCGTCCTGAGCGGCGAGTCCCGATCCCAGGGCGAAAAGGAGGATGGCGAGGAGCGCCGTAGTCGGTGGGCGCCAGTGGGTCGATCGTGTGGATGAAGTTCTCATGTCCGGACGTTGGGTTCGGAGGTCGAAGATCGGGGCGGGGCATGTGGTAAGGCCCTGGAGGCATGGCGAACACGGTAGCCGGGACAACTGGAGGCGGCAAGGCGCAGGACCCGAGGCGGTCGCTCGGGTAGCCGATGAAGAAACTTCCGGCCCGGCCCCGTAGTGGAACCAGGACACGAGAGGGTGGCATTCCCACTCGCAACCTCCCTCCACCTTCCACCCGCGCGCCCATGCATCTCTCGACTTGGCATTCCTCGACCCGACGAACACTCTCCTTCCAAGCAGCCGCGGCTGCGGTCGTCCTCCTCCTTCTGCTTGCGTCACCAGCCATCCTGGAGGCTCGGCAGGCGGCACCGGCCGATCAGACCCAGGCCCTGGACTCCCTCGCTCGGGCGCTGGTGGAGTCGGAGGCCACCATTGGCCTGGGCCTGGGGGTCTATCGCGGCGGTGAGCCGCTGATCTCGGACGGGTTCGGGTACGCGGACCTGGAGAACGGGGTGCCGGCCACCGACAGCACGGTCTTCCGGATCGGGTCGGTGACCAAGCAGTTCACGGCGGCGGCCATCCTTCGGCTGGCAGAGGAGGATCACCTGTCCCTTGACGATGAGCTGACCCGCTTCCTCCCGGACTATCCGGTGGGCGATCGAAGGGTGACCCTCCACCAGCTTCTGAACCACACCTCGGGCATTCCGAGCTACACGGGGTTGGGAGAGCGGTGGCAGGCCGGGATCACCCTGGATCGGTCCCACGAGGAGCTCCTCGCCCTGTTCCAGGACGAGCCCTTCGACTTCGAGCCGGGGGAGGGGTTCGCCTACAACAACTCGGGCTACTACCTCCTGGGCATGGTGATCGAGGAGGTGACCGGCCAGGCGTACGACGAGTACCTGAGGGAGACCTTCTTCGACCCCCTCGAACTGCGGGACACCTCCTACTGCTGGCAGGACCGGGTGATTCCCCACAGGGCCCGGGGCTACCAGCGTGAGGAGGGCGAGCTTCGCAACGCTGCGCCCCTCAGTATGACGCAGCCCTTTGCCGCCGGAGCCCTCTGCTCGTCGGTGCGGGACCTGGCGGCCTGGGATCAGGCGCTCAGGGCCGGGGAGGTGGTGAGCCCCGAGTCGTACCGGCGGATGACCACGCCGGAGGGGCTGCCGGAAGGCGCCGGGATGCAGTATGGCTACGGCCTGATCCGGGGGGCGCTGGAAGGAGTGCCGAAGGTGGAGCACGGGGGAGGGATCAACGGCTTCAACGCCCTTCTCAGCCACTACCCGGACCACGAGCTGACAGTGGTGGCCCTGGTGAACCTGAACGGACCGGCCGCCAATCAGGCCGCCGAGGCCGCGGCCCGCATCTCGCTGGGGCTCAAGGAAGACGAGGTCGCCGACCTGCCCCTCTCCTCCGAGGACCGGGCGCGCTTTCTGGGGCGATACGAGATCGAGGTTCTGCCCACCACGATCTTCGAGGAGGGGGAGCACCTGATGGCCCAGGGAGAAGGTCAGCCCCCCTTCCGCCTCCTCTACCAGGGCGAGCGGGACCCGGGGGAGCACGAGTTCCGGGCTGAGGTGGATCCATCGATCCGACTCGTCTTCACGGTCCGGGATGGCCGGGCCGAGGTCCTGACCATCCACCAGGCCGGCATGCAGTTCCAGGGGCCACGCCAGCGTTGACGAAGGCGCGACAACAGCCTTCCGGGTGAACCTGGCCGGGGGGTGATCTCGTAGGACTTCGTGACAGGCGGAGAGTGGTCTCCGCCGGCAAAGAGAGTTCATCCTTCGAGGGGAGATCGATGTTGTTGGATCGGAAGAAGAAGCTTCTCGCCCTGGCGCTCCCGTTGCTGGTCACGGCGTTCGGCGCGGAAGCCCAGTTGCCCCCGCCTCCGGCCGACGCCCAGGACCCGGAGGCACCCGTCCAGGTCCTGCTCCTGGGCGTGAGCCACTTCGCCGGCAGCGAAGGCGATGACTTCACCTTCGCCATCGACGACATCCTGGCCAATCATCGCCAGGACGAGCTGGATGAAGCAGCCCGAAGGCTGGCCGCCTTCGCTCCGGACCGGAGCTTCCTGGAGTGCATGCCGGAGCAGGAGTCGTCCCTGAACGCAGACTACCGGCGCTACCTCTCCGGCGACCTGGACCCCACGGCGGAGGGAATTCGCAATGAGATTCAGCAGCTCGGCTTCCGCGTGGCGGCGGAGTCGGGACACGACGAGCTGGGGTGTTTGGATGCGCCAGGCCTGTGGCTGGGTGACCAGGCGCGCATGGTGGGGAGTCGCCATCAGCCCGAGGTGGTGGCCCAGCTCCGCCGGGCCGGCGAAGCGTCGATCCAGCGACAGCAGTCGTTCGTAGCCGAGCACGACATGGTGGAGTTCCTGCGCTTCATGAATACCGAAGCGGCGCTGTACGGAAACCATTCCCAGTACATCGAGCGGTACGTGCAGCTGGGGACCTTCCAGGAATCCGAGTTGCGGTTGCACATGGCGAGCGAGCTCGAGGGCCGCGAAGTCGTGCTGGCCGGTGACTTCGGGGGTTTTCCCATCCAGCGGGTTCGAGACGCGCTGGCCTCGGCGGGGGTGATGCTGGCCGAAGAGGTGAGCGAGTCCACCGACTACGTGGCCGGCGGCGGCGACCCCGGCGAGGCCGCGGAACGGGGCCGGCAGGCCGGAGCCCAGGTCATGGGGATCCAGGAGTTCGTGGCCTACGCGCTGGGTCGATCCGACCTGTACGTCGGGTTTCCCGACAGCCACATCGGGGCGGATCTGGTGGGCGAATGGTACAAGCGCAACCTGAGGATTTTCGCCAATATCCTGAACGAGGTGGAGCCGGAGACCCGGCGCATCTTCGTCATGTTCGGCGCGGGCCACGTCTGGACGCTGCGGCAGTTCCTGCGGGACCATCCTGGGTTCGAGGTGGTGCCCGTGGACCGGATCCTTCGGTAGCGGAGAGAGGCGTCTGAAGATGACCAGCGAATCGTTGGACGCCCGGGTCGAGCCGGAGTGACCTTCCCCCTCAGGGCCAGCTCACCAGGCTGTTGAAGAGGAACTTGAGGGTGCCGTGGGTCTGGCCCCGGTGCTGGGGCCGGAAGCCCACCATGATCACCTTCCCCTGTCCGTGCTCCACCACCATGAGGCCGGACTTTCCGGCGATGTGCTCTTCTCCCACCAGCCAACCGCTCTGCAGGATGTCCCGCTCGATGAAGGTGACCACCGGGGTGACCCGCTCGTTGTGGTCGTGGATGGGCATCTCGTAGATCTGACTGTTTCCGCCCTGGAAGCCGTGCAGGACGAGGGCCTCCTCGGGCATCCCATAGGCCACCGGATGACTCGTGTCCACCCGGGTGCGAAGGGTCGGCCCCGGCGCCCAGAACTCCGAGCTGGAGAGCCCGCTCAGCACGTTCCGCACGGGCACGTCCAGCATCTCCATGGGAAGGTCTCCTGCTGCGGAAAAGGTGACCAGGGTGCCGCCTTCCCGGACGAACGCGTCCAGCGCTTGAGCCCCCTCCTCGCCAAAGCCGCTCCTGTACTCCGGAGGGATGTTCTGACCCAGCCCATAGGGCGGCTCGTCGGGGCCCAGCATGGTCTGGAGCCCGTCGTTGGGGAGGATCACCACGTCGTAGTTGGCCCGGAGGTTCTCTTCGGTGATGGCCGGGTCCAGGAGGCTGTCGTAGGGGAAGCCGAAGTCCTCCAGCATCATCCGGGTCCACCCCTCGTCCATGTTGCCCGTGTAGTAGCGATGGTACATCCCCACCCGCTGCCGGGTGAGCTCCCGGGTGGCTGCGCCCGGGGCGCCTTCCAGCTCCACCTCCAACGGCTGGAAGTCCACACCGGTGAATTCGGCGGCTTCCTGCAGAAGCGCCTCGGGAGCGTCCGGACCGATCAGGAAGTCGCCGGCCTGGAGGTCCGAGTCGCCAGGGGCGTCGACCCGCCGCACGGCGACCCCCTCGTCGAAGAGGTGGTTCACCGCCCGGAAGGCGTGGTTCAGCCGCCCGTCCACCCGGTATCCGTGGGCGCCCGCCGCCACCTCCCCCGGCTCCACGGGCATGCCCCGGACGTCTTCCAGCTCCCACTCCACCAGGGACGAGGGTGCGTCCAGGTGGGTCTGGACCCGGTCCACCCGCACGCCCATGAACTCGGCCATGGTATGGGTGGAGAGGTCGTAGGGCCGGATGGGATTCCCGTCCCGGTCCCGGGTGAAGCGATTGTCCGGATAGATGTTCGACGCCAGGAGCCAGCGGATCACCCCCCGCTTGGGCTGGGCCATGGTCACGTGCCAGCTCCCTGCATCGTAGACTCGGCCCTCGTGCTCGAAGGGCTCACTTACCTCCCGGACCTCGATCCCCTGCAGCAGGAGGCGGTGGATCATCTTGCGGGCGGTGAGGGGATCGTGCTGATCGGCGGGGATCACGAATCCCGCCACCGGACCCTCGGGGCCATACGTCACCGGCTCGGCCCGCTCTCCCCGCTCGGTCTGTCGGGTGGCCTTCAGGTGGGCGTTCCGGAGGACCTGCTCCCGGTTTCGGGCGGCCACCTCCAGGGCGGCGATGGCCGAAAGCTTCTGCTGGCGTACGATGTCGCTCACCCGCCACCATCCGCCGGGCCAGGGATTGGGGAAGTTCACCTGGGGCTCGTACACCTCGAGCTGGCGCCGATTCCCCTGGAGCTGATCGGGATCCAGGTAGATGGGGGTGGCCAGCCGGCCGGTTCGGGCCGACTCGGTGAGCATGCCCGCGATGTTGTGGAAGGGGGTGATCCAGTGAAAACCGAAGTGTCCCCACCCGGAGAACATGGAGTAGTTCGTGACCCCCTGGATCCCCTCCTGGTCGGCCCGGGTTCCGATATGGCTTCCGTACCACTGCATCTCCCACCAGACCAGCGGATCGCCGTCGGGGCGGATGGGCTCGGCGTAGGGCGGGATGTAGAAGCGGGCGCTGGAGCCTCCCATCTCGTGATGGTCGATGAAGGCCTGCGGGAGCCAGTCCCTGAAGATGAGCCGACCGGCGTAGATCGACTCGATGGTGTTCTGCATGAAGGCGTCGCGGTTGTTGTTGTGCCCGATGTAGGGGTGGTAGAGCCAGGGCATGGCCGAGCCTTCGTACTCAGTGCCCACCGTCTGGCGGTACCAGTCGGTGATGAGCCCGGTCCCGTCGGGGTTCAGCGAGGGGAAGAGGATGGAGAGGGTATTCTCCAGGATCTCCTCCATCTCGTCGTCGTCCCGGGTCACCATGTCCCAGGCCAACTCGGCGGCCGACTGGGTTGCACCCACCTCGTTGGAGTGGAGGCCGAAGGTCTGGGTCACGATGGCGACGCCGTCCCGGACCGCACCCTCGATCTCGGCCTGCGTTCGTCCGCGGGGGTCGGACAGGATCCGGTTCAGCTCCTGGATCTCGTCCAGGCGGGCCAGGTTCTCGGGCGACGAGATGAAGAGAGCGATGAAGGGATTGCCCAGGGTCGAGGGTCCCATCTCCTTGACCTGCAGGCGCTCGCTCTCCTGGTCCAGGTGCCGGTAGTACTCCACCAGCTCGTCCCAGTGGGCCAGCTCCCGGTCCGCCCCCATGTAGTGGCCGAAGAACGCTTCCGGCGACTGTACCTCCTGGGCCGTGAGGGCCGGCGCCGCCAGGAGCGCGGCACCCAGAACCAGGGCCAGGATCCATCCGGTCGTCCGACTCCGGATGCGGGCTCGCTGGGTGTTCCGAATCGTTCCGGGTCGGGAGGAGGGAGCGGGGAAGGGGACGAGGTGGACATCCATGGGTCGTGACTCCGTAAAGACGGGTGCGACGGCGCGGTCTGCCGAAACGACTCACCCGAAGCGATGGTCCGAGAGGCCCGGCCCAGGGCCAAGCCGTCGAGGGTCCAGAATAGGAGGGGCGACGGGGCGCGGGCAACCAGATGTGGGACCGGGTGGAAGGACGTCGGTCCTTGCACCGCCCGAGGAGGTGACACGGATCTGGATTCGGATACGTTTAACGGGTGTCCGATCCGCCTCCACGCTTCCACGCCCACCGGCAGCCCTCGACCATGAACGTCACCGACTCCGATTCGGTTGCACCCGATCCGGCTTCGTCCTCCAACGCCCCGGGTGAGCCAGATTGGCGCCTGGAGGTGCCGGAGGACCATCGTCGCCCGGTGCGCCTCTGGCTCTGGAGCCTGGCCGGGATGACGTTGCTGACGCTGATCGTGGGGGGGATTACCCGCCTCACCCAATCCGGTCTCTCCATCGTGGACTGGGCGCCGTTCATGGGTGTGGTGCCCCCGCTCAGCGAGGCGGACTGGCAGGAAGCCTTCGACGCCTACCGCGCCTTTCCGGAATACCTGGAGCTCCGTCGAGGCATGACCCTCGACGAGTTCAAGTTCATCTATTTCTGGGAGTATCTCCACCGGATGGTGGCCAGGGCCATCGGCTTCGTCTTCCTCGTGCCCTTCGGCTACTTTCTGGTCCGCCGATACCTGACCCGTCCTCTCCTCGGGCGCCTTCTGATCCTCTTCGGCCTGGGCGCCGCCCAGGGTGCCATGGGCTGGTTCATGGTGCGGAGCGGGCTCGTGGATGTGCCCAGGGTGAGCCACTATCGGCTGGCGGCCCACCTGAGCCTGGCGTTCGTGATCTTCGGTTATGCCGTCTGGCTGGCGCGGGACCTGGCGCTGCGCCCCGTACGCCCTGCGGTTTCGCCGGACGGCGCCCGGCTTCTCAGGCGGGGGCTCCTCTGGGTGGGAGGCCTCCTGGCGGTGCAGATCGTCTGGGGTGCCTTCGTGGCCGGACTGAAGGCCGGCTTCTACTACAACACCTTCCCGCTCATGGCCGGCGGGATCCTCCCGCCTGACTTCCTGCGCCTGGAGCCCGCCCTCCTGAACCTGGTGGAGAACCCCTCGGCGGTTCAGTGGATGCACCGCTTTCTCGGCACCCTCCTCCTTGCCGTGGCGGCGGGATTCTTCGTGAAGGTTCGGCGCTCCGGTGCCATCGATCCGCCCTCCCGAATGCTGAACGGGGGCCTGTTCGGACTCCTGGCACTGCAGTACGTCCTGGGCGTGATCACGCTCCTTCTGGCGGTCCCGGTTTCCCTCGGGGTGGCGCACCAGGCCGCCGCCATGGTCCTGGTGGGAGTCTGGCTGGTCTGGGTCCACCACGCCTGGCATCTGGAGGAAGGGACGTCCGCTGTTCAACGCACCGGTGAGCGGAGCACCAGCGCTCCCGTGTCCTGACGTCGCACCGCCAGGATGACCTGCCCCGCCTCGAGCTGCACCTCCCCTTCGGCCGCGAGCCGGATCTGCCGATCCCGGGTCTCCGGAGTCTCCCGCTCCGAGGGATCAGCTCCCGTGGAAGCCCCTTCGTCCGGTGCGAACTCGATCCGGATCCGCCGGAGGCCCGGGGTCAGGGGGACTTCGTCGTAGACGGTGAGGGGGCGGTCCCCCCGCACTCCGCCGGCCTGGACGGTCTCGTTCAGTGCCAGTTGGTCATCGACCCAGAGCCGAAGACGGTAGGGAGGGAGCCCGCCGACGCAGGCGTCGGGGTTTCGCATGTGGGGGGGAAGTTCTGCCAGCTCCTCGGCCGTGGGCCGGATGCACCCTCCGGCTTCCTCGCCGCGGAGCCTCCAGTCCAGACGCAGGAGCCCCTCCGATGGCGGCTCGCTGGGTGGAGGGAGAGACGACCCCACGGCGATGAGTCCGGCCACCAGGACCGTGACGCCCGTTGCCGCCAGCACCCGGAGCACCCCGCTCATCGGTCCGCCTCCCCGGGGTCGAGTACGGAGGAAGCTACCGGACGGTCGCAGTCCAGGTCCAGCTCCACCGTGTCCTCGGGCTCGGGAGGGATGAGGCGTCGCACCGCAGTCGTGAAGTCCCGGACCTCCTCAGCAAGGCCACCCCGCTCCGCCGCACCCGCCTCGGTGAACCCGACGCGAGCCCGGTCGACGCGCTCCTTGAGCTCGGCCTCCCGATCAGCGAAGAGTCGCTCCCTGGCCCACTTCGTCCCTTCCCGGTTCCAGCAGTCCCGTTCGGGGCAGGCTGCAACGAAAACCCCGCCGGCGCCTCCCCGCACCAGGAACTCCACGACGGAGGTGTGGAGGCTCCCGATGCACTCCACCGGATATACCAGCGCCTCCTCGAACTCCGCCATGTCCGCCAGCTCTCCTGCTCCCCGGGAGCAGGCCACCAGCACGACTTGATCGGCGCCGGGCTCCTTCTCGGCCAGGAACGCCCGGACCTGGGCGAGCTGATCCCGTCCCGTACGGCCCGGCGGCCCCACGGACATGGGCGCGCAGGAGCCCGCGCAGATCCCGCAGCTCACGCACAGGTCCGGATCGACGCTGGCAACCAGTCCAATTCGCCCGTCGCTGCGGGTCACCATGGTGATGGCCTCGTAGGGACAGTCCACGGAGCACTGGGTGCACCCGGTGCACTGCCGCTCCTCGACGTTGGAGGGGCCGGGGCGATCCCCGCTTCGGGGCTGGGTCCAGAGCGGGATCGTCACCAGGGCCAGGGTGAGTCCGCCGGCGAGGAGCCAGGCCACCCCGGGGGCGACCGCCTGCGTCACCGGCACCCAGAAGGCGAAGAACCAGTCCAGCGGCACCTGGTGGGCGATGACGGAGGGATCGGCCTCGGGGGGCAGCGGCGCAGGCCGGACGACTCCAAGGAGGACGAGAACGCCGACGATTCCCCATCCCAGGCGCCGGGGCGGAAGGAGCTTCGCCCTGGCCAGCCGGGAGACGTGTATGTACAGAAAGAGCAGCATGCCCAGGGGAAGGGCGATGTGGAGGAAGTAGTTCAGAAAGAAGAAGGCCCCCGGCATGGACCGTTCTCCACTGAAGGCCCGGGAGATGGGCTCCGAGAAAATCGGAAGCGCATCCAGGAGCCGGGCCCCTTCCATGGCGAGAAGCCGGCCCTGGACGTCCCATACCATGACGAACCCCGTCAGAGCCACAAAGACGAAGAGTGCCAGGAGCCCGAGGCCCGACAGCCAGGCCAGGGCCCTGGGCCCCCAGCTCCGGCCGCGCAGCAGCATGCGAAGCGCGTGGACTCCGATGGCGATCATGGCGGCATCCGATGCGTACCGGTGGACTGCCCGGATCCACCTTCCGGCCCAGATCTGGTCCTGTATCCGTTCAACGGACGCGTAGGGCGCACCGATCCGGTAGTACAGGAGAAGGTAGAGCCCGGTCACCACCAGCACTACGAGCATGAGCACCGCAATGGTCCCGCTCTGGTAGAGGGGATTGTACCGCCAGCCGTACAACCGGTCGAACCACGCGTCGAGGCGGGCGAGAGCTCTGCGCGGCACTCTCGTCAGCGGTGATGACCGGGACGACGTCGGCTCAGTCGGGGTCAACGCGGCCTCCAGACGGGTTGGGTGGAGAGGGGGACCTCGTGAGGTCCTTGCGTAAAATCATAACATCATATCATTATGATAAAGTGACGTCTCTGTCCATCCGGCCACCCAATTCTCTCGGAGTCGACACCGTGGACACACCCGACCCGAACCCGACCCGTCCCGATCCCGAAGGCGAGCCCGAAGAGATTCCCCTGGGGCAGCGGTTATTCGAGCGACCGTTCCTCCTGCTCATTGTGGGAATTCTGATCATGGCGGTCTTCTACACCGGATGGGGACTGTACGAGATCACGAGCCTCACCCCCGCGCCGCTTCCCTGAACCTGCCAGCCCGCGAGATCGGAGGAACGTATGTACGAGAACGGAATTCAGCCCCCGAAGGGCGTCTGGTGGAAACCCGCCCATCGGGCCGAGAAGGTCTGGATCGCCATTGCATTCGCCTGGTGCATGATCCTGTTCGCCATGATGCCCATCTGGCATCTGCGCGGGGGTCAGAACGTGTCCGGCATCCGACACAAGGTTGACCCTGCGGACTTCCGGGAACGAACGAACGAGTTCATCGAAGCCTACCAGGTGGACGAGGATCGAGGGATGGCCATCGTCGAGCCCCCTCCCGGCAGCGACATCTACCTGCTGGGGATGATGTGGCAGTGGCGCCCCATCCTGCGCCTCCAGGAAGGTGCCGAGTACATCCTCCACCTCTCCAGCGTGGACGTGAACCACGGCTTCAACCTCCATCCGTTCAACATCAACTTCCAGGTCGTGCCTGGCTACGACTACGGCCTGCGCATCACTCCCACCGAGGCCGGCGAGTTTCGCATCGTCTGCAACGAGTTCTGCGGGGTCGGCCACCACATGATGGTGGGCCGGGTCGAGGTGGTCTCCGCCGAGGAGAGTCGGTGGAGCGGGACCGACCCTGGCGGCCCGGAAGCCGAGCCGACCGACCAGGCAGGAGGTGACCGGTGAGCGCCTCCGATTCGCAAGGTGTGGCCGCATCGCTCTTCCGCACCTGCCCCAGCACCGGACTCGAGGTGCACGGCCCGGCCGAACGGCTCATCCGGGCCCACGCGGTGGTGGCCACGGTCATGCTCCTGGTGGGGGGCATCGCCGCGCTCCTGGTTCTCCTGACACGCTGGCAGGTCATTCATCTCCTGGACGCCGCCTGGTTCTACCGGATCCTGACGGTTCACGGGATGAACATGCTGATCTTCTTCATCATCTTCTTCGAGATGGCGGTCCTCATCTTCGCCGGACCCCTTCTCCTGAACTGCCGAATGCCGGCGATCAAGACCGCCTGGGGCGGCTTCGTCCTCATGGTGGGAGGGATGCTACTGGTCCAGTGGGCCATGTGGACAGGGAACGCCGACGTTCTCTTCACCAGCTACGTCCCCCTTCAGGCCCACTCCCACTTCTATCTGGGGGTGATCCTCTTCGCTGTGGGGACCCTGGTCACGGTGGGGATCTTCTTTGCCACCCTCGTGGTGGCGAAGCGGGAGAAGACGTACGAGGGGTCGGTTCCGCTGGTGACCTTCGGCGCCCTCACGGCCGCCATCATCGCGGTGATCACCCTCCTGCACGGAGCCGCCATCTACATTCCCACCTGGCTCTGGTCCATGGGGTTCATGGAGGTGGATGCGCAGGTCTACCGGATGGTCTGGTGGGGACTCGGCCACTCGTCGCAGCAGATCAACGTCGCGGCCATGGTCGCGATCTGGTACCTCCTGGCGACCCTCACCGTGGGGGGGGTGGTGTTGAATCAGAAGGTGAGCCGGATCGCCTTCGTCCTCTACATCCTCTTCATTTCGATGGCCTCGGCGCATCACCTCCTGGTGGATCCCGGCTTCGGCTCGGCCTGGAAGGTGTGGAACACTTCGTACTTCATGTACATGGCGGTTCTGGCCAGCATGATCCACGGCTTCACCGTTCCGGCCGGGGTTGAGATGGGGATGCGCCTGCGTGGCTTCACCCAGGGCTTCTTCGGCTGGCTCAAACGGGCGCCGTGGGGCGACCCCGGGTTCAGCTCCCTGGTCCTCTCGGTGGTCGTGTTCGGATTCGTGGGAGGGATCACCGGGGTCACCTTCGGCACCGAGCAGATCAACATCATCGCCCACAACACGCTGCGCATTCCGGGGCACTTCCACGCCACCGTGGTGAGCGGCACCGCCATGGCGTTCATGGGCGTCACCTGGTACGTGATTCCGCTCATCTTCCGGAAGCGGATCGCCTTCTACCCCCTGGTGAAGATCCAGCCGTACCTCTTCGCCTTCGGAATGCTCATCTTCAGCCTGGCCATGACCTTCGCCGGTACCTTCGGGGCGCCCCGGCGCCTGTGGGACATGACGTACTCCGGGGCTCCCTTCGATGTCCAGTATTCGCCGGCCATGGACATCATCATCGCGGTGATGGCCATCGGGGGACTCATGGGGATCGCAGGCGGCGGGATCTACATCGTGTCCACGGTGTGGTCCGTCTTCTTCGGCAAGCCCCTCCCGGCGGGAGAGGAAGCCAAGTACGCCGACAGCATCCCTGCGGGGCTCGTCAAGCGTCCGTGGACGGAGGTTCCCGAGACGGACGAGGATCCCGAGGCCCCCGGTCGCTTCGGCGCCGTACCGGGCACGGTGGTCCTGGTCGCCATCTTCTTCGTGGCCTTCATCGTGTACTACTTCGCGAACTGGGCCCTTCTCTCCTTCACCTGGCAGGTCGGGTAGACGATGGAGAGCGGAGAGAAGCAGCCGGTGGAGGAGCGGGACGCACGCCTCGCTCTTCTTGCTCTGGGAGGGGTGTTCGTCATCAGTGTGGGTTGGTGGGTCCTTGCCCTCTGGCCCGTGCCAGGCGGCAACCCGGAGTGGTTGGAGCGGACTCGTGCCGTCTGCTTCAATGCCGGCCCTGACGGCCTTCCCGACGTCTCAGGTTGGATTCTCCTCATCGGTCAGCCGCTGGGGATGTTCGGCTTTCTGCTGGTCGTCTGGCCCCGGGCGGTTCTTTCGGGGTTGCGGTGGGCTGCGGTCCGGCCTGCCGGACAGCTCGCTCTTCTGCTGGCCGTGGTGGTGGCCATGAGCGGCCTGGTGGGAACCGGACTTCGCGTCTCCTCCGCCATGGCGGCACGGGCACCCGTCGACTCCCTGCCCGCAACGATGTCCGCCGAAGAGCACATCTGGCTCGGTCAGGAGCCGGCTTCCCTGGGCCTGGTGGATCAACGCGGAGACGTGCTGACGCTGGCGGACCTGGAGGGCCGGCCCGCCCTCGTGACCTTCGCCTTCGGCAACTGCCACGACATCTGTCCCCTGGTGGTTCGGCAGGCCCGGAGTGCCCGCGACGAGGTATGGGGGCCGGACGGGGCGGCGTTGGTGGTGGTGACCCTGGATCCGTGGCGCGATACTCCGGCCCGTCTGGAGTCGGTGGCGCGCCGGTGGGAGATGGAAGGGCCCCAGGACTACGTTCTCAGCGGGAGTATCCAGGAGGTCGAATCCACGCTGGACGCCTGGAACGTGGCTCGCTCACGGGATCCGCGGACCGGAGACGTGGCCCATCCGTCCCTGACCTACCTGCTCACCGACGATGGAACCCTCGCCTTCGCCACTCTCAGCGGCCGAGAGGTCATGATCGGCCTCGCCGAGCGGCTCCAGGCAGGGGACTTCTGACCCGGTCTGTACCGCGGGAGGGCTACGCCCGATCCACCAGTACCTCGGCGAACTCCAGTGTCCCGTCGGCCAGTACGAAGGCGGTGGGCGGCAACCCTTCGGACATGGTCTGGAGGCGGTCGTAGTAGGTGCGGAAGTCCTCGGCCGACTCGGTGGGCGAAGCCATGCCGAGGAAGACCAGATCGGCGTCGGCCGAGGACACTTTCAGCACCTCCGGGAAGGGACGATCTCCCGCGACGATCACCTCCAGGCGGATCTCACCGATGCGGATGCCCTCCAGGGTCTCCTCCAGGTTCGCCCGGGCGTCCCGGGCGGCTTCCCGGGTGGGAACGGCCAGCTTCAGCCGGACCTCCGCCTCCTCCCAGTCCACATTGGTACGCAGCAGGTAGGCCAGGACCAGCATCAGACCTCCGTTGGTCTGCAGTCCGCCCCACCATACGTCGATGGCCTTCCGGGCACCGAAGCCTCCGTGTCCCGGATCGCGAATGATGATCACGTTCCGCTTCTTGCGGTGAAACGTCTCGATCATCTCGCAGAACCGGTCCCTGCGGTCCACGTGCTCGCTGGTGCCCAGGACGATGGTGTTGGGGACCAGGCGGCCGAATCCGTAGATCTCCACCAGACGCTTCGCGCCGGTGAAGGGGTCGGGGGCGGTCACGAGCCGAACGAAGGCCTCCACACCACGGCTCTCCAGGTACTCCTGGATCTCGGTCTCGACCTCCGCCTGTCGTCCGCTTTCGGCGGCGTCCTCCGGGAGGATGCTGGCGACGGTCACCAGCCCCCGGTTGTGGGTGATGGCGTTGGCGAATTCGATGAGGGGCCATCGGCGCGTGGTCACACCGGAGAGGACCAGGGGGTGGGGCCGCCAGTTCCGGGCGTCTCCGCGCTCCCCGACCCGGAGGAGCCCCATGCGGACCAGGGCCAGCCACATTCCGTTTCGCACGTCCCCCCAGGTGCTGGCCAGCCCCCGGCGCTGGAGCCAGATGAACACGCCCAGGACCACCACCGCCGCCACGATGGTGGCGACGGCGTTGATGAGGAACATGATGAGCAGACACGCCAGGGAACCGGCCATGGGGATGGCCCAGTGCACCCGGAAGGCCGGTCGGAAGGAGGGACTCTGGAGAAAGCCTTCCACCCCGGCGGCGAAGTTCACCGTCATGTACGAGGTCAGAAAGAACATGGTGAGGATGGGGGCCACCATGTTCAGGTCGCCGAAGAAGATGGCCACCAGGGCCACCCCCAGCGTTACGATGGTGCCGATCCGCGGGGCGCCATCCTCACCGCTCCCCCTCCCCAGAAACCTCAGGGGCCGGGGCAGAACCCCGTCCCGGGCCAGGGCCTGAAGGACCCGGGGGGCCCCCAGAACGCTTCCCATGGCGCTGGAGAGGGTGGCGCCCATGGCGCCCA
>PWLA01000070.1 GCA_003559555.1 Gemmatimonadota bacterium
CGCTGCTGGTCCAGCTCAGCTCGAGTCCCGGAATCGGATGGCCGGTGGCAAACACCACCACGCCCGAGAGTTGTGCCTCCCCTCCGATCGCGTCCAGCACCAGTGGCCCGTCCTGCACCTCCACTCCCACTGGAACCGGGTCCAGCACCACCTCCACTTCGTTGGGTTCCCCCTCCTGCAGGAGCACGGGCTGCACCGCCTCGAAGACCGCATCTTCCTGGAACGACAGAGTGAGCTCCAGCGACAACGTCTCTTCGTTGCCGTCCACTGGCACCTCCACCTGCAGCCGCGTCTCCGAGCCTTCCGAGGCGAAAGGACGGTCCAGGTCCACCAGGACCTGTGTTCCGCGCAAGACACGGATTCGTACGCCATCGGCCGCATCGAAGGCGGCGCCCGGCCCCTGCTGAGCGCTGTCCATAGCGTCCGTTTCGAGCGGGGCAATCGAGAGACTGAGCGCCGTGGGCTCCTCGAGGGCAGGCTCAACGAGGAGGTCTCTGCAGCCGGTAAGTGGAGTCACTGCGGCGATTATCAGAACGACACACAGGACACGGATCGACGGGATGGTGCGAGGTGCCACTGCGCTTGCCCCGAAACTGAATACCGCCTGGCAGTTCATCGGTTCACCGCCTGAACCGGAAAGGGTGAGACATTCAAAGCCGTTGACGAAGCGAACAGGTTCGCACAGAAATATACAGCCGGTGTTTGGGCGCAGGCAAGGAACTTCGAGGGAGCCTACGGGGTGGTGGGGCCGAACCGCTCCCCAACTGCGCTAAAGCCCAGCGCCTGAGCGGGTTGTTGAGGAGGGGGGTCGTTGGGGTATTGAACTGCTTGGAGGAGACCCGTTACGAGAGGTGTATCGAGTCGAGGCCGTCACCGGGCCGTCAGCCCCTGAGGACCATCATCTTGATCTCGGTCATCTCGTCCATGGTGTACGCCATTCCGCCCAGGCCCAGACCGGATGCAGCACGCCCTCCGAACGGCATCCAGTCGACCCGGAAGGCATTGTGGTCGTTGACCATCACCGCGGTGGCGTCGAGTCGCCGACCGGCCCTCAGCGCGCCCTCGATTTCACGGGTGAAGATCGCCGCCTGAAAGGCCCATGGGAGGGAGTTGGAGCGGGTGATGGCTTCGTCCAGGTTGTCGACCCCCACCACGTTCACCACGGGGCCGAAGATTTCGTCCCGCATGGCCCTGGCATCGTCGGGCGTGTCGACGAGGAGGGTCGGTTGGTAGCACTGGTGGTCCGTCGGCTCCCCGCCGATCGCGATCTTGGCTCCGACACCCGCCGCTTCCTGTACCCACTCGTGCACCCGGTGCACCTCACCGGGCTTGATCAGGGGCCCGACATCGGTCTCCGGGTCGAGTGGATCACCGGTTGTGAGCTTCGAGACGGCTTCCTCAAGCCGCGCGAGCAGTTCGCCCTTGATCGTTCGGTCGGCAAATACCCGTTGGACGCTCACGCACACCTGCCCAGCGTGGTAGTATCCGCCCTTCACGATTGCAGGAATTGCCAGGTCCAGATCCGCCGAGGCATCGACGATGAGCGGCGCGACCCCCCCGTGCTCCAGCGCGCACCGGACCCCAGGCGCGAGCTTCGATCGGAGACGCCAGCCCAGGGCGGCGCTCCCGATGAAGGAGAAGAAGGCGATGCGATCGCTGGTCACGAGCCGTTCGGCCACCTCGGTGGAGCAGGGCAGGGCGATGCACCAGCCCTCGGGCAGGCCCGCTTCGGCCAGGATCCGAGTGAAGGCGAGGCAGGATAGCGGGGTGGCCGAGGCCGGCTTCACGATCACCGGACACCCGGTCGCCACCGCCGGAGCGGCCTGGTGCACGATCAGATTGAGTGGATGGTTGAAGGCGCTGACCGCTGCCACGATCCCGATCGGCTCTCGGGTGGTGAAGGCGAGCCGGCCGACGGAGGCCGGGGTGCCCCCCATGGGGATCTCCTCGCCGTGGAGGCTACGAGCTTCCTGGGCGCAAAGTCCCACCCCATCGATCGCTCGATCCACCTCCACCAGAGCATCACCGATGGGCTTTCCGCCCTCTTCGGCGATCGTCCGGGCCAGCTCCTCGCGGCGCTCCCGCATGATGTCGGCCGCACGCACGAGGACGGCGACCCTCTCGTGCACGGGGGGGCGGGCGTCGTGATTCCGGAAGAGGCGCTCCTGAAGCGAGAGCGCATGATCCAGATCGTCGGAGTCGGCGAGCTCCATGTCGGCAAGTCGACGGCCATCGTAGGGCGAATCCACCGGGATCCACTCGCGCTCCCGGTCGTCGGCGATTCCTGGAATTCCGAGGCGGTGCTCTTGGGTCATGGTCAGCGCGCCAGTACCTGTCCGAGGCGTTCCGTGAGTTTCAGGTTCTCCCGGTAGTCGACCGGGACCACGATCACCGAGGGGCGGTCCGATACTTCGAATGCCCGCCGAAGAGCAGGCCGCAGCCCGTCCGGCTCGGTCACCCGCTCCGCGTGCGCCCCGAAGGCCTCGGCCAGGGCGACGAGGTCGGGGTTTCGGAACTCCGTGTGTGATGTGCGACCGAGGTTGACCGACTGCTTCCACGCGATCAGACCGAAGCCAGAATCCTCCCAGATGAGCTGGACGGCTGCCACCCCGTGCTCGACGGCGGTGCCCAGCTCCTGCAGGTTCATCATGAACCCGCCATCACCTTGCAGCGCCAGCACCCTCCGATCGGGATGGACGAGCTTTGCGGCGATCGAGCCCGGGAGCGCGATGGCCATGGAACAGAATCCGTTGGAGATGATGCAGGTATTGGGCTCGTACGCGGGATACTGGCGAGCCGTCCACATCTTGTGAGCACCCACATCGCTGATCAGGATGTCATGATCCCGCATCTCGAGCCGCACGTCGTGCAGGATTCGTTGCGGCTTCATCGGGAATCCGTCATCCTCGCAGTTCTCCTCGGTCAACTCGAACTCGAGCCGGTTTCGCACGTCGCCGAAGAGCTTCACATCAGCCTTGCGATGTGCGTCGCCCAGGCCTTCGTTGATGGCCCATAGGCAGGCGGCGATGTCGCCCACACACTCCACCTCCGGTCGATAGTTGCCGTCGACTTCGGCCGGGTCGAAGTCGATGTGCAGCAATCGCTTCTGACCTCCGGGATTCCAGTGTGCCGGGTGCCACTCCACCATGTCGTACCCGATCGAGATCACCAGATCAGAGTGCTCGAAGACCGAGGCCACATGGTCCCGGATCCCGAGTCCCGCGCAGTAGAGGCTTCTGGGATTCCGGTCCGAGATCACTCCTTTGGCCATGAAGGTCATGGCTGCATAAATCCCGGTTTCCTCGACGAATCGATTGAGCTGCTTCGTGACCCGGGTTCGGGCACACCCGTTTCCGACCAGGAGGACCGGCCGTTCGGCTTCGGCGAGCAGGGCGAGGGCCGCGTTCACGCTCTTCTCATCGGGAATCGGCCGGCGCACCTTCACTCCGGGAACGATGGGCTCATCGTCGATCTCCTGCTTCGCGATGTCCTCGGGCAATTCGATGTGGGTCGCCCCGGGTTTCTCACCGTGCGCCAACTTGAAGGCCTTGCGGACCACCTCGGGTATGTTCCTGGGATCATAGATCGAGGAGGCCCACTTGGTGATCGGGCGGAACATGGCGACCACGTCCATGGCCTGGTGCGATTCCTTGTGCAGCCGGGTGGTGGCGCCCTGACCGGTGATCGCCACCACTGGGGAGCGGTCCATGTTTCCGTTGGCCACCCCGGTCAGGAGGTTCGTGGCTCCAGGTCCGAGCGTGCCCAGGCAGACCCCGGGTCGACCCGTCATACGCCCGTAGAGATCCGCCATGAATGCGGCCCCCTGCTCATGGCGGCAGACCACGAAGCGGATCGGAGAATCCAGAAGGGAGATCATGACATCGGCATTTTCCTCGCCAGGGACTCCGAAAATGACTTCGACACCCTCGGCTTCCAGACATCGGAGAAAAAGATCGCTTGCCTTCATGGTCCCTCCCTCAGTTCAGTCAGGGTCCGTCCGAGGGCACGCGAATCCAGAAATTGAATTCGACCCCCGTGGCAGAGTAGAGCGGATTTCGACCTACGGCAAGCTGGGATGCCAAACCCGAGGATGATTCTGCTACCTGAGACGTTCCTGCCAGCCTCCCGTAGTTCCCCGAGGCCGCGGGCCCGATGAGGGGAGTTTCTATGCTTTTCTGTAGACAAGAATGGAGGACACAGAAGCAGGTCCGAACGTCGCGGGAACTCCACGCCTGGCCGGGAAGCGCGGAACTACCGACCCTCGGCCCCGCACCGGGCCTGCATTCTCACCATTCCAGGGTTCTCATGCCAAACATCACCCAGCACTCCATTGCCTTTCTACTCCTGACCTTCCTTCTCGGCGGTTGTGCATCCTCGGCGGTTGTGCATCGGGCGGTGGTGTCGGCCACGGATTCACGCCGGAGTGGTCCATCGAGTTGGATGTCGAGGAGATGAGCATCGTGGATGTGGCGCCCGATGGCAGGCAAGTCATGGTCACCCCACGACCCAGAGACCGAAACCTCAACGTGCTGGACGGTCCGAGCGGCCGAACGATCTGGCGTGAGCGAGAAAGCCAGGGCCTCAGACAGCGATTTCTCCGGAGCGTGGAGGTCGAGGGACTTACGGCAGGGGATTTCCAGCCGGACAGCTATCAGTACGTGCGGCTCGATGAGGCCGGCGTCGTCCTCATCTTCGACTACAGTCTCAACACCGATGTCGTTCGGGCACGGGACCTGAGGACGGGTGCCGAGCTCTGGGAACTCGATCGATACCCATGGACTCGAGTCAAGCAGGGGAGGTTGGCCGGTGCAGTGGCAGGACGACTCCTCGGCCTCGATGCGTCCGACGCGGCGGCCGTGGGTTCTCTCGGAGCAGCCTTGATGTCCGGCATCTCCATCAGGGATCTCGTGGTTCCTCTCCCGAGCGGTGACGCCTTTCTGTTCAAACATCTGGGCGGCCTCGCGGCCCTTGATGCGAAGACCGGTGAGAGGCTGTGGGAGATCGATCGGTTCAACGGTGGCGGCATCCGGAACGTCGACCTGCTGCCCCGGGGGCGACCTTCTCATCACCTCGAAGTGGGTGAACAGCCTGGCCGGAATCGGAGACCCGCATCATATCGCGCGGGTGGACGCCACCTCCGGGGAGGTGCGCTGGCTTTCTTCCTACTCGGTCGATGGGTGGACCGACGAGGAAATTTCCCTTCCGACGCATGTGGAAGTGCACGGGGACCGCCTCATCGTTCACCGGGTCCACACGCAGGTATTCGACCTCGAGACAGGTGATGTGGTCTACCGTCACCTGGCGTATCCATCGCCCGAGGGTGAGCAGCGATTCGTCGTGGGAGATGGGATCTTCTA
>PWLA01000017.1 GCA_003559555.1 Gemmatimonadota bacterium
CCCTCTCAGGAAGCCCCGCCTCGACACGGACGAGCCATGTCATCGCAACGCACGGGTCCAGGACGAATCGAACCGGATCAGGACACCCGCGTCACGGGAGATGCGGGGGGCCGCACCTCCATGCCTCATCCCCCTGCGGAGCACGACGCAGCAATGGGTCGGAAGGAGTCGAAGAGAGAGGCTGAGGCCCGCATCCTGGCCACTATGCGCCAGGCGCGCTTCCCTTCCACACGCCCCCGAACGTGCCCCCGCTGCCAAAGCACGCGCACCATTCGCTGGGGCCGCACCCGCGGCCGGCAACGCTACCGCTGCCACGGCTGCCATCGGACCTTCAGCGACCTCACCGGCACGCCCCTGGCCTATACCAAGCGTCTGGCCCTCTGGCCTGCCTTCGGCGACTGCATGGCTCAGGGACTGTCGGTCCGCAGGACGGCCCGGCGGCTCGGCATCCACAAGGACACGGCCTTCCGCTGGCGCCATCGTCTCGCCCGCACCTACGACGCCGCGTCCAACACGGCGGTGGGCGGGATGGTCGCCTTGTCCGTCGTCGCCCTTCCCCACTCCGAGAAGGGCCGGCGCCCCCAGGGTCGCAAACCTCGCAAGCGCCGGGGCCGGGTTCTGGACCCCAGGGTCCGGAGGGTGGTGCACGTGGTCTTCCTGGGCTCCGAGACCGGCCCGGCCTGGCAGTTCGTCTCCATCCAGGGTACTCGCGGGATCTTCCCCGAACCCCTGGAGGCGATATGCCACCTCGGGCCTCGACTCCACCCCGGAGCGCAGCTCGTGGCCACCTCCCGCCTTCTGGACCTGGCCCGCCTCGCCTGGCTCGGCGGCTATGGGCTCCGGGATCAGCAGGGTCGACGGCAGTCCCCCGAAGGGCTGCTTCGCCCCCGCGAACGCCGCTACCTCCGTGCTCGGGCCAACCGGGTCCGCCAGGAGCGGGCCGGCGCATTGGCGGAAGGGGGGGAAGGAAAGGGAGCGCAAGCGCGAGGGCAGCGGGGCGGCCTTCCACCGCCTCCGGCCCAGGCATCCTCAGAGACCCTCGCCCGGAGGATCGACACGGGAAGTGGCAGCGTGCTGGACCAGGATCGGGCTCTGGGCCTGGCGCTGCTCAACGAAGCTCGCCGACGCTCCTGGGCACGCTGGCTTCGACGCTTCCGGGGGGTGGCCTCCCGGTATCTGCGGTCCTATCTGGCCTGGCACCGCCAACTCCACCTCTGTCTCGCCGGCCGACCGCCGCCGTCCTCTCCCGAGCCAGCGCTGGGATCATCCATCGGATCATCAGCGGGCAAGCAGAAGCAGGGCGATACCCCGCCTTCGTCCGTGGCCTGGGGCATGATCGTGGCTGCCCTGGCTGGGGCCGGCCCGAGTCGGTAGGCCGCCCTCCCGCCCCCTGGCGGCGCCAAAGGTCCCATCCGCGTTAGCGAACACCCACTCGGGTCGCCAAACCGTCCGACATGCGGGACGGTAGCGGCCGAATGGCCGCAAACAGTGCCTCACAATCCTCTCCTCCCACAACCTCCCAACTCCAATGCAGCCCGCGGACGCCTCCACCCACACATCCTGCAGACAGAACAGAGGGGGGTGGGGACATTACTCCTTCCTTCTCGGCGGCTCGCCGCCGCGCATCTGGGGCGTGCCTGGATCGCACTCCGACTCGCGCCGACGCTTCGCCCTGGGGAATTCCTTGGCGTCCGCAACGCGGCTCGCCCCCCGTCCGATCAGACTTCTAGCGTCTCGAGTCGGGGGCCAGCACCGCTTCGATCGTTTCCAGGAATGTGTCCACGGAGAAGGGCTTCGGGAGGGTTGCGTCAGCCCCGAACAGTTCAGCATCCACCAGTGGCCCACCCTCGTCGGTGCCTCCGGCCCCGGAAACAGCGACGATTCCAATGTCAGGGAACCGCTCCCGGAGCTCAACGATGGTTTCGATCCCTTCCTTCTCTGGCATGAGCAGGTCCGTCACGACCAGATCTGGGCGCTCAGCTTCGACCATCTGCAGTCCTGCGAGTCCGTGTTCGGCTTCCCGCACCGAGTGCCCGCCCCGCTCCAGAATTCTGCGCATGGTCCGGCGCAGTTCGGGGTCGTCGTCGATGACAAGGATATTTCCCACGGTCTGGCCCTCCGCCAGTGACAAATTCAGACCTCCACGCCGCTCCATGCTCCATCAAACTTCAGGATACGCCAAGGCCTTCGACCTTGACCCCACCACCCCACTACCTCGTAAAGTAAGACTGTCGCGGCTTCCCGCCACCATCGCGAGCGAATTCCGAGGCCGGCCGATGCCGCTGTTGGCCCCTGAGCACCATACCCGAGACCGACCTCACGGCTATCGGAACCGTCCCTCTCGCTCGCCCTCACGGGCTTCACCGTAACCGGTCAACTCCACGAAACCGACTCCATCAACGGTCCCATCCGGATCCCGTCCGGTCACTCGTACTGCACCTTCCCAGTACCGCACGGAAAGGTTCATCTCCTGGTTCCTGACCATGGGCTCAACCGTTAGATCCAGATTCAGCGTTGGAAGCCGCACCCGCCACCCCGACGGGTATTCCGTCCCATCCAGCGGGCTGGTCCACCTGTCCAGCACGTGGATCTCGACATCGTCTGCGGACAGGACCCGATAGCTCCCATCCGCGTCCACGAACGCTCCGTGGTTCAATGGCTCGAGTTGACCGTCCCGTCGTCGCAACTCGAAGAACATGAGCTCGCGATCGTCCTCCAGTTGCAGTGAGAACCAGTCCCATCCCACATGGTCCTCCCCCAGGGCTGAGGTGCTCCACTCCCGATCCATCCACGAGGTGCCCTCCACCTCGAACTGGCCACCGTCTACCAGGAGAGTCCCACTGGTCGGGAGACGGGTGAGGGAAACGTAGTAGGACGCATCTCCCGGCTCCGGCCCCTTTCGGCTCAAGCCCTCCTCCCCCTGAAGAACCGGCGGCTTTCCCTGTGCCAGGGTCAGGTCGACCGCCCCCCCGTCCATTTCTGCCCGCACCGTCAGAGGAAAGGCGTCATCCCCCGAGCCCAGGATCTCCCAATCCTCCAGCCATACCCGGAAGGGCTCTCCTTGGGCGCCGGCCAAGCCGGCGGCGCCCCTGGCAAAACGCTCTTCGTAGACGTGTTCCTGGGAGGCCACGTCTGTCACGGCCAGGTGCGCCATCCACAGCTGGTTCGCATCCCATGCGGATTGCCGACCGACCTTTTCCGGACTCAGGGCGTTTCGGAAGAAGGTCAGCTGATAGCCGAAGCGCCGTCCACTGGATGAGTGTCGTAGATTTCCGGTGAGGTACCACCACTCGGTCCGAAACTCAGGGTGGGGTCCGTAGTCCTCCGGGAATCGGAATGCCCGGGAGTCCGTCGCCCGAGCATAGCCCTCGGTGTCCGTGCCACCGATCGCCGCAGTAGCGGATATGGTGGCGCGTACCTCTTCTCCCTCACCGGGCCCCATCTCGGCCACCCACCAGAGACCCAGACCCAGCAGGAGGAAGAGAACCAGCATCCCCACCGCACCCCATCGCCCTGTCATCGTCTATTCCTCCCTGAGGGCCTCCGCTGGAGACGTGCGGGCCATTCGCCATGCCGGGTACACCCCGGCCAGAAGCGCTCCGATCAAGGCCAGTCCAGCCGCCTGCAGAAGAATGTCCGGCGAGACGATCATGTCGAGGCTCCAACCGAAGGAACGGCGATTGATCACGAAGATCATGACCACGGCCAGGACCAGACCGGCGGGGATCGCCAGGACCCCGGCGACCAGTCCCATCAACCCGGTCTGAGTTGTAATCAGACGCCACATCTGTGACGGCGTCATACCGTTGGCCCTCAGAACGCCCATCTCGCGCTTCCGTTCCAACTGTAGGGCCATGAGCGCTGAGAGCACCGCGATGAACGCTACACCGAAAGCCAGCAACCGAAGCACCCGGGTGATCGCAAAGGTCCGGTCGAAAACTTCGAGAGACGCTTCACGGAGCTCTCGATTCGAGCGGACCACCACCGGACTCCGAACGTCCTCACCTTCCCGCGTCATGGAAGCCCGCCGGATGGCTGCAGCCACCTCTTCTCCAACGGCTCCTTCCTCCATGAACACCCCCAGCGACGAGATGTCCGGATCGTCCCAGTACTCGTCATAGAGGCTGCGAGCCATCATCAAGGCCCCTCGCTCGCTTCCGTAATCCCGGTAGACGCCCAGAACGATCCGCTCCAACCGGTCCACGGCTCCCCCCAGCGCCAGTGAGTCGCCTGCCTCCAAACCGCTCCTGAAGGCCAGCGGCTCGGACAGAAACACGCCGTCACCCTCACGAAACCGCTCCAGTGCGGAGCCTCGCCCCCCCACCGTCTCCACCAGGTCGATGCTGGACTCCCCTCTCGGGTCCAGGTCGAGCGCCACGAGGCGAACCGGCCCCTCCCCGGTGTCAACCTCCACTCCACGATAGGCGCTTACCCCCGCCACCCCCGACAGCCTTCGAACCGAGTCCGCCAACCCATCCGGCAGCCGCCCGTCAACGCGAGCCGACACCACTTCCGGCGGCGACACGTAGAGGTCCGCCTCGAGGGTGACTTCGAGCCACTGGACCACGCTTCCCCGGAAACTCTGAATCATGACCCCGAGCCCCACCGTCACGGAAACCGCAATGACCAGCGCCACCATGGCCGGCGCCGTCCGGGACAGGGAGGTCACCACGCCTCGAACCGCCATGGCTCCCAGAACTCCACCAATTCGACGGACCGGCGGTCGAAGCACACGCATCAGCAGAACCGTGGCCGCCGGGGTCAGGAGAGCCATGCCCAGAATCACGGCGAACAATCCAGCGAAGGCCACGGCCACCCCATCGCCGGGCAGTATGAGCAGACCCCCTCCCACGACTCCCAGTCCAACCCCCACCCCTGCCACACGAGGCACCAACCGCCGGGCCGTGTCCTCCATGGTAGACCGCATCATGGCGTCTCGGGGCGTGACCGAGCCCGCCTCCCACACTGGTGGAAGCGAAGCCAGAAGGGTGGCCCCCACCCCCATCGCCGCCCCTTTCAGGAGCACTCCCGGCGGCAGCACCAACCCCTCTACCGCCACGACGAAATAGAGGTCGTTGATGGTCTGGGTCACCAGGCGCACCAGCCCCCGACCCAGGATCACACCCAACGCAACACCCACCAGCGATCCCGCCAGCCCCAACACCCCGGCTTCGACCACCACCCCGCGGACCACCTGGCCCCGGGTCACCCCCAGGGCCCGCAGCGTCCCCAGTGTCCGGCGACGACGCACTACGGAGAAGGTCATCGTGTTGTAGATGAGGAACACCCCGAAGATGAGAGCCAGGAGACTCAACGCCGTCAGGTTCAGGTCGAAGGCGCGGATCATCTCCTGCA
>PWLA01000014.1 GCA_003559555.1 Gemmatimonadota bacterium
ACAACGTGCAGATGGAGGTGGAGCTGATCAGCCCCATCGCCATGGAGAAGGAGCTGCGGTTCGCGATCCGTGAGGGCGGACGCACCGTGGGTGCCGGCGTGGTCACCGAGATCGTCGACTGACCACGGCGCTGACCGGACCGCAGGACACTTGTGACAGGCTTTTTGAGATGACCGGGGACGGGGCTGAGCCCCGCCGACTACGAGGAATGACATGGCCGGAAGGATTCGTATCAGGTTGAAGGCGTTCGACCACTGGGTTGTGGATCAGACGGCGTCCGACATTTGCCGCACCGCCGAGAAGACCGGCGCCACGGTGAAGGGGCCCATTCCTCTGCCCACGCGGCGGGAGCGATGGACGGTGCTTCGCTCCCCTCACATCGACAAGAAGAGTCGAGAGCAGTTCGAACTCCGCACCCACAAGCGCCTCATCGATATCGTGGACAGCCGGCCGGCCACGGTGGACGCACTGACCAAGCTGGATCTGCCGGCGGGTGTGGACGTAGAGATCAAGGTCGACTGAACCGCCTCACCGGCGGCCCGCCCGACTGGGCGGCCTGTGGTGACGCAACTGAGGGACAGGGACGATGGCGGGAATCATTGGAAAGAAAATCGGAATGACCCGGGTCTTCGACGACGAGGGTTCGGCTGTGCCGGTCACCGTCGTGGAGGCGGGGCCGTGCCCGGTGGTCCTCATCCGGACCGAGGAGCGCGACGGCTACCAGGCCATCCAGCTGGGGTTCGGCGAGCGGAAGGAGAAGCACGCCACCCGGCCGGAGATCGGGCACGCCGCCCGCGTGGGCCTCGAGGCCGCGCCCAAGGTGCTCCGGGAGTTCCCCATCTCGGATGACGACGAGTTCGAGGAGGGGCAGGAGATCACCGTGGAGCTCTTCGCCGCCGGCGACATCGTGAAGGTGGCGGGCACCTCCAAGGGACGCGGATTTCAGGGTGTGGTGAAGCGGCACGGGTTTGCCGGCCGCCCCGGCTCCCACGGACATCCCCTCTCTCGGACCCCCGGCTCCATGGGGCCCGGAACCGACCCCTCGCGGGTCATCAAGGGCAAGAAGCTTCCCGGTCAGATGGGGAGCACCCGGACCACGGTCCGGAACCTGGAGATCGTGAAGGTGGACCCCGAGAGGAACCTCCTCTTCGTGAAGGGCGGACTGCCCGGATCGCGAAACAGCTACGTCTTCATTCAGAAGTGATGGCCATGGCCAAGGCGCGCTACTACAAGATCGACGGCAAGAAGGGACGGGCCCGGGAGCTTCCCGACGCCCTCTTCGACGGCGTCGTGAACGAAACGGTGCTGCACCAGGTGGTGACAGCTCACCTGGCGAACCAGCGACAGGGAACCGGCTCGGGCAAGAATCGCTCGGAGGTCCGTGGCGGAAGCCGCAAGCCCTGGAGGCAGAAGGGAACCGGCCGGGCCCGTCAGGGCTCCATCCGGTCACCTCAGTGGGTGGGAGGCGGTCGCGCATTTCCGCCCCAGCCCCATGGCTGGCGGAAGCGCCTTCCCCGGAAGGTTCGCGCCCTGGCTCGCCGCTCGGCCTTCAACGCCCGGGCCGGCGACGATCGGGTGATCCTGGTGGACGCCCTGGAGTTCGAGGCGCCGAAGACCCGCCAACTGCGGGAGCTGCTGGAGGCCATGGAACTGGAGGGGAAGGTCCTGATCCTGACCGAGGGGATCCGGGAAAACCTCCTCCTGTCGGCCAACAACATGCAGCACGTGCTGGTGCGTCCGTTTGGGGAGGAGTCCACCTATGACGTGCTGTGGGCCGGGACCGTGATCATCGAGCGGCCCGCCCTGGAGCGCTGGGAAGCCGAGAAGGGTGGAGCCGCGCCGGCGGAGGCGGAGGTCGAAGCGGAGGCGGAGACCGAGGTCGAAGAGGAGGCCGAGGTCGAGGCAGAAGCCGAGAGCGCCGAGGTTGAAGCGAAGGCCGAGGCCGACGAACCTGAAGCGGGGGAGGCCGAGGAGGCCGCCGCCGATCCGGAGGAAGTGAAGGATGCGTGACGTCTACGACGTAATCCTGGCACCGGTGGTCACCGAAAAGGCCACCCGCGAGCAGGAAGAGCAGAACGTGTACACGTTCATTTGCCACCCGAAGGCCAACAAGGCCCAGATCCACGAGGCCGTGGAAGCGGCGTGGGACGTGATCGTCGAGGACGTTCGGACCGCCCGCTACGTGGGCAAGGCCCGACGCTCCCTCATGGGCCGGATGAACCGGACTGCCAGGGTCGGACGTCGTCCGGCCTTCAAGAAGGCGATGGTGCGGCTGTCCGAGGGTGACCACATCGAGTTCTACGAACTGGGCTGAGCAAGATGGCTATCAAGAAATTCAAGCCGATCACCGCCGGAACCCGCTTCCGCTCGGTGCTGGACTCCAGCGAGATCACCCGGGCTACGCCCGAGCGCTCTCTGGTGGAGCCCCTGCACCAGACCGGGGGCCGGAACCATCACGGCCGTATGACCATGCGTCGACGGGGCGGAGGCCACAAGCGCCGGTATCGCCGGATCGACTTCCGCCGCGACAAGATCGGGATCCCCGGTCGAGTCGCCGAGATCGAGTACGATCCGAACCGCACGGCGAATATTGCGCTCATCCATTACGTCGACGGCGAGAAGCGTTACATTCTTCAGCCCCGCGGCATCAAGGTAGGCGATGAGGTCATCTCGGGACCCGACGTGGACATCCAGGTGGGCAACGCCACCGTCCTGTCCCGGATTCCCCTGGGCACCACGGTCCACAACGTGGAGCTGAAGGTCGGCAAGGGAGGGCAGATCGCCCGCTCAGCCGGTGCCGGCGTCCAGGTGGTGGCCCGGGAAGGCGCCTTCGTGTCGCTCCGGATGCCCTCCACCGAGATTCGCCGCGTGCACAAGGAGTGCATGGCCACGGTGGGCCAGGTGGGGAATGTGGATCACGAGCTTCGGGTGCTGGGCAAGGCCGGCGCGAACCGCTGGAAGGGCCGTCGGCCCAAGGTTCGCGGTGTGGCCATGAACCCTGTGGACCACCCCCTGGGCGGCGGAGAGGGCCGAACCTCCGGAGGGCGTCCCCCCACCTCGCCGTGGGGCAAGCGCGAGGGGATCAAGACCCGGAAGCGGAAGAAGAAGTCCAACAAGGTCATCGTCCGCGGTCGTCGCCGGGGCAAGTCCACCAAGTAGATTCGTCGTCGGCCCCGCCGGGGCCGGCCCGTTCAACGCAGATGGAAGAGAAACATGCCGCGTAGTGTCAAGAAAGGGCCCTTCGTCGAGGACAGCCTCAAGCTGAAGGTCGAGGTCATGAACTCGAAGGGCGAGAAGAAGGTGATCCGGACCTGGTCCCGGGCGTCGACGATCTTTCCGGACTTCGTCGGCCACACCATTGCCGTGCACAACGGCAACAAGTTCGTGCCGGTCTACATCACCGAGAACATGGTGGGGCACAAGCTCGGCGAGTTCGCTCCCACCCGGCTCTTCCGGGGACACGGTGGCAGGCTTGCCGACAAGCGCACCCGGCCCAAATAGCAGAATTCAGACTCAGCGGCAGAGAGACGAGAAGCCATGGAAGCCAAGGCCATAAGCAAGTACGTAAGCATGAGCCCCCGGAAGGTACGGCTCGTGATCGACCAGATTCGCGGCGAGAGCGTCAACAGCGCGTACGCCCTTCTGCAGTTCTCGAAGAAGGCGGCGGCCGAGCCGGTGCAGAAGGCGCTCCGTTCGGCAGTGGCCAACGCCCAGTACAAGGCCGAGGACCAGGGCGAGTTCATCGATGCCGATGACCTCTTCGTGAGCGAGGCCTACGTGAACGAAGGGCCGACGATGCGCCGCTGGCGGGCTGCCGCCATGGGTCGAGCCGCACCGATCCGCAAGCGCTCGAGCCACATCACCGTAGTTGTGGACATCAAGGAGTAGAGCTGGATGGGACAGAAAACGCACCCCACCGGGTTTCGTCTGGGCGTCATCAAGGACTGGAAGTCCCGATGGTACGCCGAGAAGGACTTTCCCCGGCTGCTGCAGGAAGACGAAACGATCCGCAACTACCTGGATCGCCGACTCGCGCACGCCGCCCTCTCGTCCATCGAGATCGAGCGGAAGCCGTCGAAGATCGTCGTGACGATCCACACGGCCCGGCCGGGCGTGGTCATCGGAAAGCGCGGCTCGGAAGTGGACAAGCTCCGCGACGAGCTGGGCGTGTTGACCCAGTCCGAGGTCTCGGTGAACGTGGAGGAGGTCAAGCGCCCCGAGCTGGACGCCCGGCTGGTGGCCGATAACGTGGCCCACCAGCTTCGGCAGCGGATCTCCTTCCGCCGGGCCATGAGGCGGGCCGTGCAGTCGGCCCAGCGGGCCGGCGCCAAGGGCATCCGGATCCAGTGCGGTGGACGCCTGGGCGGCTCCGAGATCGCCCGGGTCGAGGGCTACAACGAGGGGCGCGTGCCCCTGCATACCCTCCGGGCGGACATCGACTACGCCAATGTGGAGGCCATGACGACGTATGGCGTCATCGGAGTGAAGTGCTGGATCTTCCTCGGCGAGGTTGTGGAAGAGCGCCGCGGACGAACCTACTCCACCGACATCTGAACAGCAGGGGACCATCATGCTCTCGCCCAAGCGAGTCAAACACAGAAAGACCCACAAGGGTCGCATGCGGGGGAAGGCCCAGCGCGGCAACCGCGTCTCCTTTGGAGAATACGGTCTGCAGGCCCTGGAGCCCTCGTGGATCTCGAACCGCCAGATCGAGGCGGCCCGGATCGCCATGACCCGGCACATCAAGCGGGGCGGGAAGGTCTGGATTCGGATCTTCCCCGACAAGCCCATCACCCAGAAGCCGGCCGAGACCCGGATGGGGAAGGGGAAGGGGAACCCGGAGAGTTGGGTGGCGGTGGTGAAGCCCGGTCGGGTCATGTTCGAGATGGAAGGCGTTTCCCGGGAGATTGCGGAGCGGGCCATGCGGCTGGCTTCGGCCAAGCTCCCCGTGAAGACCCGCTTCGTCGTCCGCGACGAGCAGCTCGGAGGCTGATGCGATGTTGACGGCAGAAGATATTCGTGAGATGAACCGGGACCACATCGAGGAGCGCATGCACGAGCTCCGCGAGGAGCTGTTCCGGCTTCGTTTCCGGAGCGCCATGATGCAGCTGGAAAACCCCCAGCTGCCCAAGCAGATTCGCCGGGAGATTGCCCGGATGAAGACCATTCTCCGGGAGCGAGAGCTCGCGGAAGCCGAAGGTTGAGCGAGACCCAGATGACCAAGACCGACACGACGGATAACGAGAAGACCACGGAGGCGGAGGCCGCTACCGAGGCGGAGGCTGCTGACGCCCCCGAGAAGG